>JBEANR010000025.1:0-9997 GCA_041165365.1 Actinomycetota bacterium
ACACGCTCGACGCCGGGACGCCGACGCCTCCGACCCGGGGTGGAGACGAGCGGGCATCGGATCTCGCGGCCGTGCTGTGGCCGGCACTGCACGGGCTGGTGCTGGCGCGGGGCGAGCTGAGTGGATTCCCCTGGCCCGACCTGGAGTCGCAGGTCGACCTGCTGCTCGGCCTGATCCCCGGCGGGGCATCGCCGAGCGAGACACCGCCGGGCGCGACCTCCCCGGGCGCGACCTCCCCGGGCACGACCTCCCCGGGCACGGCCTCCCCGGGCACGTCTCGCGGGTAGGCTCGCGCCATGCAGCGCAGCACCGGCAGCACCGGCAACACCGTCGACGTCGTCATCATTGGGGGCGGCCACAACGCCCTGGTCGCCGCGGCCTACCTGGCGCAGTCGGGCCGCACCGTCACCGTGTTGGAACGCCTCGCGGATGTCGGCGGGGCCGCCGTCAGCACCGACGCGTTCCCGGGCATCGACGCCAGGCTCTCCCGCTACAGCTACCTCGTCAGCCTGCTGCCGCGCACGATCATCGACGACCTGCGACTCGACATCCGGCTGCTGCGTCGTCGGTACTCCTCCTACACGCCCGACCCCCGCGGCGGGCCCGGCCTGCTCATCGACAACGGCGACCTCGCGGCGACCGACGCGTCCTTCGCCGCGATCGGCGCCGCCGGTGATGCCGCCGCGTGGCGAGAGGTCGCCGAGCGCACCGGCCATCTCGCACGCACCGTGTTCCCGACCATGACCGAACCGCTCCTCACCCGAGCGGAAGCGCGCTCCATGCTCGCCGAAGACACCCTGTGGGGCGCGGTCGTCGACGAGCCCATCGCTGGCCTGATCGAGCGCAGCTTCTCGAGCGACCTCGTGCGGGGCGTCGCGCTGACCGATGCTCTGATCGGCACGTTCGCCGACCCGGCGAGCGATCTCGCGGCCAACCGGTGCTACCTGTATCACGTGATCGGCGGCGGAACCGGGGACTGGGATGTTCCGGTCGGCGGCATGGGCGCGGTCTCCTGGGCGATGCGCGACGCCGCCCGGAGCGCTGGCGCCACCCTGGTCACGAATGCCGAGGTGACCTCGATCCATCCGGACGGCGAGGTCGTCTACCGCCACCGCGACGAGGAGCACCGCGTGGGGGCGCGCACGATCCTCTCCGGGGTGGCCCCGCACGCCCTCGCCCGGCTGATCGGCGGCACCGCCGCTGATAGCCCCCTCGTCGCGTCGCCCGAGGGCGCCCAGGTGAAGGTCAATCTGCTGCTCTCCAGACTCCCTCGACTGAAGGATACCGCGATCGATCCGGCGGCGGCCTTCGGCGGCACATTCCACATGAATCAGACCTGGACCCAGCTGCAGTCGGCCTTCCGTGAGGCGGTCGCAGGGCGCGTGCCCGATCCCGTGCCAGCCGAGATCTACTGCCACTCGCTGACCGATCCGACGATCCTGTCACCTGAGCTCGCGGCATCCGGAGTCCACACCCTCACCGTCTTCGGACTGCACACGCCGCACCGGCTGGCCCCGCACGAGAGCGACGACAGCCTGCGCGCCCGCCTGCAGGCCGCGGTGATCGCGTCGCTCGACAGCGTGCTCGCCGAGCCGATCGACCCTCTGCTGCTGAAGGATGCCGCGGGCTCCCCCACGATCGAGACCAAGACCACGCGCGATCTCGAGCACGCGCTCGGGCTGCCCGGCGGCAACATCTTCCACGGCGGGCTCGAGTGGCCCTTCGTCGACGACGACGCGCCGCTCAGCACGCCTGCGGAACGGTGGGGCGTGGCCACGGCGCACGAGAACATCCTGTTGTGCGGATCGGGTGCGCGGCGCGGTGGTGGCGTGAGCGGCATCGGCGGGCACAACGCCGCGATGGCGGTGCTGGAGCGGGGGTAGAGGCGACGGGGGTGCCCATCCGCGACGTCGGGTCATCAGCTGATGAAGGGTGCGCCCTTCGAAGGTGCCCGCAAGCCCCGTACAGGGGCCCTCGCCCGCGAGAAGGGAGGAGAATCCGGCCTCGACCGCCCGAACCTCCCTCATTGCATGCGGGCCGCCCCGATGCTCCGACGCTCATCGGTGAGAATAGGCTCTTCGCCGGGCCCACGAGCAGCGTTCTCCCACCGATGGGAGCGCGGGGCTGCGCGCAGCTCGGGCACTTTGCCTCCCCGACCGCCCTCGCTAGGCTCGACGAGGGGCGGAATCACCTCGGGAAGAAGGTCACCATGGCCACGTTCGACCAGTTCGCCAATCAGGGCGGAGCGGCCGCCGAGAGCGCGGACGCCCTCGCCGAAGCGCGTCGCCGCGCCGACGAACACCTCAAGAACGCCGACTACGCGGGCGACCTGCCCGAACCGCTCGGCAGTGCCGACGAAGCTGCGGGGGATGCCGATTCCCCAGCCACAGGCTCCTCCGACGAGCATCCCTCCGGATAGCGGTCGGCGTGGGTTACGACGCCGGCTTCCTCGGGCTCGAGCTGCCGCTCCCCGCGAGTCCGACCCCGGTGGCGGATGTCGCGGCTCTCGACTACACGCATTTCAGCGTCATCCTGCACCGTCGCCGTCGGCTCGCCGAACTCACCGCGGTGTGCATCGACGGATCAGCCCTCGTCGACGTGCCACGCTCCGACGAGTGGCGGCTCGACCCGCGAGTGAGCCCGACTGAGCAGGCCGGCCCCGAGCTCTACGCCAGCAACCCGCTCGACCGCGGCCACCTCGTGCGCCGTCGCGATCCGGTGTGGGGGCCCGACGCGGATGAGGCCAACCTCGACACCTTCACCTACCCGAATGCCGCACCGCAGGTGAACGCCTTCAACCAATCCAAAGAACTCTGGGTCGGGCTCGAAGATCACGTGCTGAGCTTCGCCGACACGAGCGATCTGCGGGTGAGCGTCTTCACCGGGCCGGTGTTCGCCGACGACGACCAGCGCTACCGGGGCGTGCAGATCCCGCGCAGGTTCTGGAAGATCGCCGCCTGGTCGTCGGCCGGGTCGCTCGCCTGCGCCGCTTTCCTGCTCGATCAGGGGGAGTTACTGGATGCCCTCGACCTCCCGTCTGCACTGCCGTCGGACACCCCGCCCGACCTCGGGCCGTTCCGCACGTTCCAACTCGCGGTGTCGCAGCTCACGACGCTCACCGGGCTCGGATTCGCTCAGCTCGAGGCTGCCGACCGATTCACGCCGAGGCCGGGTCTGCGCGTCGAGGACTGGTCGCCGCTCGCGTCGCCCGCCGACATCCGGCTGTAGCGACATGCTGACCGCCGACGACCCGGTCGACTGGAGACCCCGTCGCGTCGCGGTCGCGGGGGTCTCCGGTGTCGGCAAGACCACTCTCGCGCGTCGTATCGGCGAGCGCCTCGGCATCCCTCACACCGAGATCGACGCTCTCTTCCACGGCCCCGATTGGATGCCGCTCGACTCGTTCGAGGCTGAGGTGCACCGTGCCACCGCCGGCCCGGAGTGGGTCATCGAGTGGCAGTACGACGCCGCCCGCCCCCTCATCGCCGCAAGGGCCGACACGATGGTGTGGCTGGACCTGCCGGTACCGATAGCGCTGAGCCGCGTCATCCGGCGCACCGTGCGTCGCCGTCTGACGCGCGAAGAACTCTGGAACGGCAACCGCGAGGGCCCGTTGACCGGTTTCTTCACCGATCCCGATCACATCGTGCGCTGGGCGATCCGTACGAGAGGGTTGACGGCGACCCGCATGCGGCTCCTCGACGGCACGCACCCGCGGCTGCGCATCGTGCGGCTGCGCACTCAGCGCGAGACGGAGGGATGGATGGCGCGGCTCCCGCCAGCGTGAGAGCGCCGGTTCCCGCCGCACTGCCCGACACCCGAGTCCGCTCACTGGCGAGTGCCTCATTGCCTCAGTGCCTCACGACCTCAGTGCCCACGATGGTCCTGCACGGTCATCTTCGCGCCGAAGCGCGGCTTGGCGAACCCGCTGTGCTCGATGAGCCGCATCACGCGCTGGCGATGCCCGCGCCACGGCTCGAGCAGCTCGAGCATCCCGTCGTCGTCGACGGGCTTGCCGATCAGCGCCCACCCGACCAACGCGGGCAGGTGGTAGTCGCCGACGCTCAGCGCATCGGGATCTCCGTGTGCGCGCTGGGTGGTCTCGGCCGCCGTCCACACCCCGACGCCCGGCACCGACCGCAACCGGCGGGCCACGTCGTCGCCACCTCGACCGAGCGACAGCGTGCGTTCGAGGCCAGGAGCCACGGATGCCGCGGCGAGCGCCGTGCGCGACCGCTGGGGCCCCACTCCCGCCGCGTGCCACTCCCACGAGGGGATCCTCCGCCACACCACTGCGGGCGGGAACACCGCCATACCCGCAGGAGCCGGGCCCGGAGCCGGTACGCCGTGCGCGACGATCAGTTCGCGCCACGCACGCCTGGCCTCCTTGCCGGTGACCTTCTGCTCGAGGATCGCGGCGAGCATCATCTCGAACACCTGGCGCGTGCGCAGCATCCGGAGTCCGGGCAGTCGCCGGTGGGAGTCGCGCAGGAACGCATTCGCGCTCACGTCGAAGCCCTCCCAGTCGTCGCCTTCGCCGAGCAGCTCAGGCACCCCCGCGACGGCCCATTCGGCACCGTCGCCCCAAGCCGCGGCCTCGACCACGGAGTCGCGCACCACGAGGCGCAGGGTGGCCGGGCCGTCTGGCGTGCCGAGCGTGCGCCAGGCCGCAGCGCCCTCCCACTGCAGGGTCGGATCGGCCCGACCCCGCGACAGCGGGCGCAGAATATGCCGCAGATCGACGGGATGCGGCGGCGCCCACCGCGACTCGAGCAGCGGCGTGGCGGCGCGCTCGGACGGCATGCGTCCATTGTGACCCGTGGCAGCGACATCCGCCCGCGACCTCTGAATCCGCGCCGCCTGTCGACCCGCGCAGACCGTGGGTGGCGTCAACCCCAGGACGGATGTCGCGACCCGGCGCTACCGTCGTGCCATGACCGATTTCAGCGAGCACACGCCCTCCCACCACGACGCCAAGCAGAGCCTCTTCCGCCATGAAGCACCTACCGCCACCGACGACCAGCTCGAGAAGGTGACCACCCTCGTCAAGGCGGCGCGCATCGGCTTCCTGACGACGGTGAACGCCTCCGGCCAGCTCGTCAGCAGGCCTCTGGCCACGCAGGAGGTCGAGTTCGACGGCGACCTCTGGTTCTTCACGCAGGACCCTTCCGACAAGACCGCCGAGATCCGGGCGAACGACCAGGTCAACGCCGCGTTCGAATCCGGCAAGGGTTATCTGTCGATCTCAGGCACCGCGACCGTGGTGCACGACCGCTCGAAGATCGACGAGCTGTGGTCGAAGTCGGTCGAAGCGTGGTTCCCCGAGGGCAAGGACGACGACTCGGTCGCCCTCATCAAGGTGCACGCCGAGACCGCGGAGTACTGGTCGACCGACGACCCGAAGCCCCTCGTGCTGCTGAAGGTCGCGAAGGCCGCCGTCACCGGCGGAACACCCGACATCGGCGACAACGAGACGGTGAGGCTCTGAGAGTTCGCGAGGGATTCGCGCAGAGCGACCGGTCGGCACGATGATGGTGCCATGAGCATCGGCATCCTCACGAGCGGCGGCGACTGTCCCGGGCTGAACGCGGTCATCCGCGGGGTCGTCCTCAAGGGCACCAAGGTCTACAAGCAGGAGTTCATGGGGTACCGCGACGGCTGGCGGGGCGTCGTCGAGGGCGATGCCACGCCTCTCGTGCGGAAGGACATCCAGGGCATCGGCAAGCAGGGCGGCACCATCCTCGGCACCTCCCGCACCAATCCGTTCGAGGGCGACGGGGGTCCGGACCGCATCCGCGAGAACATGCAGAGACTCGGCATCGAGTCCATGATCGCGATCGGCGGAGAGGGCACGCTGGCGGCGGCGAAGCGACTGTCAGACGCCGGCATCAAGATCGTCGGGGTGCCGAAGACCGTCGACAACGACCTCTCCGCCACCGACTACACGTTCGGTTTCGACACCGCGGTCGGCATCGCCACCGACGCCATGGACCGCCTCCGCACCACGGGCGACTCGCACGGACGGTGCATGGTCGCCGAGGTGATGGGCCGGCATGTCGGATGGATCGCGCTGCACTCGGGCATGGCGGCGGGAGCCCACGTCATCCTCATCCCCGAACAGAAGACGAGCGTCGACCAGCTCATCACCTGGGTGAAGTCGGCGAAGGATCGAGGGCGCGCGCCCCTCGTGGTGGTGGCGGAGGGCTTCACCTTCGACGACATGGAAGACGCGCACTCCGAGCGCGGGCTCGACGCGTTCGGGCGTCCGCGGCTCGGCGGCATCGGCGAGTTGCTCGCGCCCCTCATCGAGGAGCGCACCGGCATCGAGACGCGGGCGACGACACTGGGCCACATTCAGCGGGGTGGCACGCCGAGCTCGTTCGATCGAGTGCTCGCCACGCGGTACGGCATGGCAGCGGTCGACTCGGTGATCCACGAGCGGTGGGGTCGGATGGTGTCTCTGAGTGGCACGACGATCACCCACGTCGCCTTCGAGGATGCCCTCGGCAAGCTGAACAGCGTGCCGCAGTCGAGGTACGACGAGGCGGCCATCCTCTTCGGGTAGACCGCGGATGGCCCGCCGGATCTCTGCCCCCGCCGGGTCGCTGCCCCCGCCGTGTCGCTGAGCCTGTCGAAGCGCCCTCCGCATCCCCCGCGCTGCCCCCGCCGGGTCGCTGAGCCAGTCGAAGCGCCCTCCGCACCCGCCGCGCTGCCCCCGCCGGGTCGCTGAGCCAGTCGAAGCGCCCTCCGCACCCGCCGCGCCGACGTGATCTACCGTTGAAGCATGTTCCGCGCCCTCAGAGTCGAGAATTCCGCTCCGGATGCCGCAGCCAAGGTGTCACTCCGTGAACTCGACGACAGCGATCTCCCGCCCGGTCGCGTCACGCTCGACGTGGAGTACTCGGGCGTCAACTTCAAGGACGGCCTCGCCCTCGCCGGCAGGCCCGGGGTGGTGAAGCAGTACCCCCTGACCCCCGGCATCGACCTCGTGGGCATCGTCGCGGCATCCGACGACGATCGGTGGGGCGTAGGAGACGGGGTCATCCTCACCGGTTGGGGGGTCGGGGAACGCCACGACGGCGGGCTCGCGGAACGCGCCAGGGTGGACGGCGACTGGCTCGTGGCCCTTCCGGAGGGACTCGAACCGCGCCATGCTGCTGCGATCGGCACTGCGGGCTTCACCGCGATGCTGTCGGTGCTCGCCCTCGAGCGTCACGGCATCGGCGACGGCGACGTGCTGGTGACCGGAGCGGCCGGCGGCGTGGGATCGATCGCGGTGGCCCTGCTCGCGGGATCAGGTCGCCGCGTCGTCGCGTCGACCGGACGTCGGTCGGAGAGCGCGTTCCTCGAGAGCCTCGGCGCAGCGGAGGTGGTCGACCGCGGCCCCCTCGGGGAGGCGGGAGGCAGGCCCTTGCAGTCGCAGCGCTGGGCCGCCGCGGTGGACCCCGTGGGCAGCCACACCCTCGCGAACGTGCTCGCCCAGGTGCGCTACGGCGGGGCGGTCGCGGCGTCGGGACTCGCGCAGGGTGCCGATCTGGTGACGACGGTGATGCCGTTCATCCTGCGCGGTGTCAGCCTGCTCGGCATCAACTCGGTCGAGGCGCCGTCGTCGCTTCGCGAGGAGGCGTGGGCGCGTCTCACGTCGGACCTCGACCGCGAGCTGCTCGATTCGCTGACCACGACGGTGGCCCTCGCCGACGCGCCGAGTGTGGCACGCGACATCCTGGCCGGCGGCGTGCGCGGCCGCACCGTGGTCGACGTGCGCGCATAGTCGGTCGGTCGGCCGCTCGTCACAGCGTCGTGCTCGCATCGTCGTGCTCGCAGCGTCGGTCTCGCAGCGTCGTGCCCCCACCGCCGGGCTCGCAGCGTCGTGCCCCCACCGCCGGGTCCCCGAGCCCAGCGGGACCCTGAGCTTGTCGAAGGGCCCCCCACCGCCGGGTCCCCGAGCCCAGCGGGTCCCTGAGCTTGTCGAAGGGCCCCCCACCGCCGCTTCGACAGGCTCAGCGACCCGCGGCGGACGGTCATGGACCGACTTACTGCCATAGACCCGCGGTCCGCGACGGTCGGAGCGCTGGTCTTTGGCAGTAAGTCGCGCCGACCCGCTCCCCGAAGACATCCCGCCCGACCACGATGAGGATCCACCCCCGCACGCACCCGCGCACGCACGCACGCCTGCACGCACCCGCGCACGACTTGCTGTCACAAAACCGCGGTCCACCACGGTCGAGGCGCTGGTCTTTGGCAGTAAGTCGGGGCGGATCGGGTGGAGCGTGAGCGGGAACGGGTGAGTGGGTGTGGGTGTGGGTGTGGGTGTGGAGGGAGGGGCGACCGGCGCAAGCTCTGTCGGCGTCGCACGTCTCGGTGACGAGCCGCGACAGCCCCTTGCCCTCGCTGCCGACGACGACCACGAGCGGCTCGCGAGCCCAGGTAAGCCCGGGCAGCGGCACATCCCCCTCGCCGTCGAGTCCCAGCACGAACACGCCGCGCTCCTTGAAAGCCTTGAGCGTCTGGGTCAGGTTCGCCGCCATCGCGACGGCCCGCACCGCCGCACCACCGCGCGGTCGCAACGCCGCACCGCCGCGCGGTCGCACAGCAGCAGGCCCGAATCGCCGCGTGGTCGCACCGCCGACGGTGCTGTGCCACCATGTGCGGATGACAGTCGCGCTCGTCATCGGATCGATCCTGGCCGCCCTGGCCGCCCTCGTTCACGTGTACATCTTCGTGTTGGAGAGCATCCTGTGGTCGCGGCCGACCACGTGGCGCATCTTCGGACTCCGCACCCAGGCGGATGCCGACACCACCAGGCCCCTCGCCTACAACCAGGGCTTCTACAACCTCTTCCTCGCGCTCGGCATCGCGGTCGGGTTGCTGCTCTACGGCGCGAGTTTCACCGCCGGTGTGGCGCTCGTGCTCGCCGGGACCGTGAGCATGGTGCTCGCGGCGACGGTGCTGATCACGAGCTCGCCGTTATCCGCCCGCCCGGCCGCCGTGCAGGGATTGCTGCCGCTGCTCGCGACGGTGCTCATCGCGATCGCGTTGGCAGGCGGCTGAGCGGCTGCTCTCAGCGGTGGATCTCACCGCTTGAACTCAGCGAGTCGCGTTACTCGGGGCGCTTCGCCGCCGCGGCCGCGAGCGCAGCGGCGGGCAACGCCTCGACGATCCGCGAGATCGCCCCGTCGTCGTGGGCCGCGGACACGAACCACGCCTCGAAGACCGAGGGGGGCAGCGAGACGCCCGCCTCGAGCATCGCGTGGAAGAACGGCGGGTACCGGAACGCCTCCTGGCGCTTCACCGCCGCATAGTCGCGCGGCGGAGCCGCGGTGAAAGTGAATGAGAACAGGTTGCCCGCGTGCTGAAGCGAGTGCTCGACCCCCGCTGCGGAGAACGCGGATGCCGCGGCCGCCGACACCGCGGCCGCAACCGCATCGAGGCGCGCGTAGACGCTCGCGTCGGCGAGTCGCAGTGTCGCGAGTCCCGCTGCCACCGCGACCGGATTGCCGCTCAGGGTACCCGCCTGGTATACCGGCCCGAGAGGCGCGAGATGGTCCATCACGTCGGCGCGTCCGCCGAGGGCGGCGAGAGGCATCCCTCCTCCGATGACCTTGCCGAAGGTCACCAGGTCGGGCACCCAGCCCTCACCACCCGCGACGACCCCGGCAGCTTCCAGCCCCCACCACCCGGCTGCACCGACTCTGAACCCGGTGAGCACCTCGTCGACGATGAGCAGGGCACCGTGACGCTTCGTGAGGCCGGCGAGCGCCCCGTTGAAGCCCGGGTCGGGGGGCACCACGCCCATGTTCGCGGGCGACGCCTCGACGATGATCGCCGCGATCTGCCCGCCGCGCTCGGTGAAGATCTCCTCGACGGCGGCGAGGTCGTTGTACGGCAGCACGATGGTCTGCGCCGCCGTGGCCGCCGTGACCCCCGCCGAACCCGGCAGGGCGAGGGTCGCCACACCGGAGCCCGCCTCCGCCAGCAGCGCGTCGGAGTGCCCGTG
>JBEANR010000026.1:0-9107 GCA_041165365.1 Actinomycetota bacterium
CAGCGGCATCTCGTCCCCGGGGGTAGCGCTCGCGGTCTCGCCTCGAAGGCGGGCGCCTGCGCCATACCGACGCGACCGGTTGCGCCCGCGACGGCCCATGCCCGCGCGCGGCCCTGCGCCACAATGGAGCCATGACCGATCACACTCTCGCCGTCGTCATCCTCGCTGCCGGACAGGGCACCCGGATGCGGTCCTCGAAGCCCAAGGTGCTGCACGAGATCGCCGGGCTGCCGCTGCTCGGGCACGTGCTCGCGACGGCCGGCAGGCTCGAGGCCGAGCACGTCGTCGCCGTGGTGCGGCATGAGCGGGATGCCGTGGCTCAGGTCGTCGCCGACCACTACCCGAGCGCGGTCGTCGTCGACCAGGACGACATCCCGGGCACCGGGCGCGCGGTCGAGATCGCCGTCGAGAGTCTGCCGATGGACTTCTCGGGAGACGTCGTCGTGCTCAGCGCCGATGTGCCCCTGCTGGATGCCGCGACCCTCCGCTCGCTCATCGACACCCACCGCGCCGCAGCGAACGCGCTCACGCTGCTCAGCACCCACCTCGACGAACCCGCGGGTTTCGGGCGCATCGTGCGCGACGCGTCCGGGGGCTTCGCCTCGATCGTGGAGCAGAAGGACGCGAGCGACGACGAGTTGCTGCTCGCCGAGATCAACGCGGGGGTGTACGTCTTCGGCGTGCACGCCCTCCGCTCGGCGCTCGTCGGCATCTCACTCGAGAACGCTCAAGGGGAGAAGTACCTGACCGATGCGGCCGCGGGCATCCGGTCGTCCGGCGGCGTGATCGACGCCGTGCCCGTCGCCGACACCTGGCTCGTCGCGGGCATCAACGATCGCGCCCAGCTGAGTGCTGCGGCCGCAGAGCTCAACGCGCGGATCGTGCGCGGCTGGCAGCTCGCAGGCGTCACCGTCCACGACCCGGCCACCACGTGGATCGACCTCGCCGCGACCCTCTCCGAGGACGTCGAGATTCTGCCGGGCACCCAGATCAGGGGCGCGACCGCCATCGAGCGCGGTGCGGTCATCGGCCCCGACACCACCCTGGTCGACTGCGAGGTCGGAGCGGATGCCACGGTCAGGCGCACCGACGGCACCCTCGCCGTGATCGGGGCCGGCGCCACCGTCGGACCGTGGGCATTCCTGCGCCCGGGAACCATCCTCGGCGCCGACGGCAAGATCGGCGCGTTCGTCGAGACGAAGAACGCGAGAATCGGGCAGGGCAGCAAGGTGCCGCACCTCAGCTACATCGGCGACACGACGGTCGGGGTCGGTTCGAACGTGGGGGCCGGCACCATCACCGCCAACTACGACGGTGTCGACAAGCACCACACCGTCGTCGGCTCCCACGTGCGCACGGGCTCGCACAACGTGTTCGTCGCCCCCGTTAGAATCGGTGACGGAGCGTATACCGGGGCGGGCACGGTCGTCCGGAAAGACGTGCCAGCCGGATCTCTAGCCCTCACCGTCGCATCGCAACGCAACATCGACGGCTGGGTGCAGACGAACCGCGTCGGCACTGCAGCGGCCGACGCGGCGGCGGGGGCGACGGTATCCGGGGAGAACGGCGCGGGCTAGGCACGATCATGCGCGACGAGCGCCACGAGCAGAGAGCGGGACACGTGTCCGAGATCAAGATCACCGGACAGAAGCGGCTCGTACTCGTCTCCGGGCGCGCGCATCCGCAACTCGCCGCCGACATCGCCGCGGAGCTGCACTCCGAGCTCGTGCACACCGACGCCCGCACCTTCGCCAACGGCGAGATCTATGCGCGCTACGACGAGAGCGTGCGCGGATGCGACGCCTTCGTGATCCAGTCGCACACGAGCCCGATCAACGAGTGGTTGATGGAGCAGCTGATCATGGTCGATGCGCTCAAGCGGGCCTCGGCCAAGCGCATCACCGTCGTCGCACCGTTCTATCCCTATGCCCGTCAGGACAAGAAGGGTCGCGGCCGCGAGCCGATCAGCGCCCGCCTCGTCGCCGACCTGTTCGCGGCGGCCGGTGCCGACAGGATCATGAGCGTCGACCTTCACGCCGCGCAGATCCAGGGCTTCTTCGACGGCCCGGTCGACCACCTGTTCGCGATGCCGGTGCTGCTCGAGCACTTCCAGGAGCGTCTGGACCCGGCCACGCTCACCGTCGTCTCGCCCGACATGGGCCGCGTGCGCGTCGCCGACATCTGGAGCGACAAGCTGGGCGCTCCGCTCGCGATCATCCACAAGCGGCGCGATCCGCTCGTGCCGAATCAGGTCTCGGTGCACGAGATCGTCGGAGACGTGAAGGGTCGCGTATGCCTTCTCGTCGACGACCTCATCGACACCGGACGCACCATCGCGAAGGCCGCGGAAGCCCTCAAGGAACAGGGCGCGACCCGGGTGGTGGTGGCCGCCACCCACGCGGTCTTCTCACCCCCGGCGGTCGATCTGTTGCAGAGCGAGTTCATCGATTCTGTGGTGGTCACCGACACGCTCCCGATCCCCGACGAGAAGCGGTTCGCGACCCTCACCGTGCTGCCGATCGCACCGCTCATCGCGCGCGCCATCAACGCGGTGTTCAATGACGGCTCGGTGACGTCGATGTTCGACGGCGCGGCCTGACCGGATCATGAGCGCGGGGCTCCCGTTCGTCGGCGACCTCTGGTCCGCCCTCGGCGGGGACGCCCGCGATCAGGGCCGCATGTTGGTCATCGGCACCGGGGATCTGCCCTCGGTCTATCGCGTCACCGACCTCGCCGTCGCCTCGATCGGCGCGGTGGGCCTCGCGACCAGCGAGCTCGCCTCGACGATCACGGATGCCGCGCCCTCGGTCGCGCCCTCGGTCACTGTCGATCGCGAGCTCGCCTCCAGCTGGTTCGGCGCAGCACTCGCGCCGGTCGGATGGCGGCTGCCTCCGGTCTGGGATCCGATCGCGGGCAACTACCGCGCCGATGACGGCTGGATCCGCCTGCACACCAACGCCCCCCACCACCGTGCTGCGGCGCTGTCCGTGCTCGGGGTGAGGGGCGACGTGCCGGCGGTGACGAAGGCGGTGCGGCGGTGGTCCGGGGAGCAGCTCGAGTCCGCCATCGTGACCGGTGGTGGATGCGCTGCGGCGATGAGGTCGCGGGAGGAGTGGCTCGGGCATCCGCAGGGGAGGGCCGTGGCATCCGAAGCCCTGCTCGACTGGGCGGACGGTGAGGTCGGACCGCCCCACGTGCGGTGGCGGGCGACGCCGGCGCGACCGCTCGAGGGCCTCCGGGTGCTCGACCTGACCCGGGTGATCGCGGGACCGGTGGCGACGCGGTTCCTCGCGGCGCTCGGTGCCGATGTGCTCAGGGTCGACCCTCCGCAGTGGCAGGAGGACGCCCTCGTCTCCAACATGACGCTCGGCAAGCGCACCGCCAGACTCGATGCCAAGCGTCTCGACGGAGCCGCGACCCTGAAGCGGTTGCTGCAGGATGCGGATGTTCTCGTGCACGGGTATCGCGACGGGGCCCTCGACTCCCTGGGGCTCGACGCCCCCTCACGGCGACGACTGCGGCCGGGGCTCGTCGAGGCGTCGCTCGACGCCTACGGGTTCACCGGGCCGTGGTCGGGCAGGCGAGGGTTCGACAGCCTCGTGCAGATGTCGAGCGGGATCGCCCATCGGGGGATGGCCTGGGCGCTCGCGGACGAACCGACGCCCCTGCCGGTGCAGGCCCTCGATCACGCGACGGGCTGCCTGCTCGCGGCAGCGGTGATCCGCTCCCTCACGCTGCTGCGGCGCGACGGGCGCGGACGTTCGGTGCGCACCTCGCTCGCGAGGGTCGCCGAGTTGCTCGTGGGCGGTGGGGAGCTGCCGATCGACGGTCCGCTCGTCGACAGGGTGGCGCCGAGCATCCCTCTCGACACGCCGTGGGGGCCGATGCGGATGCTGCCTCAGGCTCTCGCGGTGGCGGGGTCGCCCCTGCATTTCGCCCGCGGCCCGGTGCCGCTCGGTGCGGGCCCCGCCCGGTGGCTCTGAGGGTCGGCCGTCAGCTCACCGCATCGACCCTGAGCCTCAGGGCTCCGGTGCGGTCCGCCTTCGACCTGGCGACGACGGTGGTGACGACCACCCCGACGATACCTACGGCGCACACCGCAGCGAGCACCGGGAATCCGTAACGGAGGGTGCTGATGATCGCGCCGACCAGTGCATAGCAGACCGTCGCGGCGTAGACGAGGTTGCCGGTGCGCCAGGCGACCATGACGCCGAGACCCACTGCAGCGAGCGCCACGAGCACCTGCCAGATGAGGCCCCAGGTGCCGGTGATCGGCGCGCCCGTCGCCTGCACGACGACCGCTACGTTGATGAAGATCGCCACAGACGCCCACCCCGTGTACATGCCGAGCAGGGTCCACAGCAGAACACGATCGAAGGTGGCCCAGCGCGCGATGTGTGCCCGGTTCTTCAGGCCCACCGACACCGCCCACAGCAATCCGCCGATGAGCAACACGAAGACGGGGAGCGTGAGCCAGTTCGACTGCGATCCGGCGGCCGCCACGAGCCAGAGGCTGAATCCAGAGAACGCGACGATGAGCGGGGGAGCGAGGGCGTCGCGCACCTCGTCGTCGCGCACCGAGGGTCGTACCTGCAGTGCCGCCCACGTGAGACTCAGGATCAGGATGACTCCCCAGATCGAGAACATCGCGCCCGGCGGGATGAGCGGAGAGAACTCGACACCCGACTGCTGCGGAGCGGCCAGCAGGCCGGAGAGCGCGCTTGACACGAACTGGCCGACAGCGAGCACGAGCACTACTGCGCGAGCGACGGGCAGAGAGCGACTGGAAGACATGCGTCCCTCCTTCTACTTCACGATGGAGTATCTTGATGATGGAGATACTAGGCACTGCGAAGCGATCTCACAAGGCGACCGAGAGGAAGGCCATCGATGACACAGCCACCCCCGACGGATCGTTCTCCGCGGCGCCCACATCCGACTGATGGCGATGCGGCACCGCTCGCGGCACTCGGCGACGCCCTCAGGGCTGTGATCGTCGCCTCGGACCGGTACACCGACGCCGCGGCATCCCGGGGCACCCTGCACCGCACCGACCTCAGTGCGCTGTCGCTGCTGATGGATGCCGCTGACGCCCACGTGATGACCCCCGGTCGCCTCGGGGCGAGCCTCGGGCTCAGCTCCCCCGCGACGACCGCGCTGGTGGATCGGCTCGAACGGGCGGGCCATGTGCGCCGCGAACGGCTGCCGTCCGACCGGCGCGCGGTCGGCATCCGCATCACCGACAGTGCGGTCGAAGCCGGCTCAGATCTCTACTCGCCGCTCGTCGACGAGCTCACGGCGGCCCTTGCTCCGGTCTCCGCGGCGGATCTGGCGGTGGCGACGAGGGTGCTCCGTCTCGTCGAGACGGCGACACACGACGCCATCGCGACCGTCGCGTCGTCGTCCACGACGGTCAGAGGCTCTGTTCGTCGGGCACCGGAAGCCGCGCCCCACTCGGGATGATGCCGAGCGAAGCCACCCGCACGTCGCCGCCGAACGCGCCCACGCTGTAGCACTGCCACCCGATGCCGCCGGGGCCGAACATCTCGAAACGTGCGGACGAACCCGTCGCCTCGGGCTTGAGGTAGTCCACCCAGGCGGAGCAGGCGGAGGTCGCCGTGGCCGTGCCCACCGAGATCGTCGTCATCACACCGGGGAGCACGAGCGCCACGATGCCGAGCACGACGACGACGCGCATCGCGCGCAGGAGCGTCGGGTTGCGGAGAGGTCTGCCGTCGCCGGGTTCGTATCCGGCGAGTTCGGCGTGCTCGTCAGTCATCCGCTCGATTCTGTCATGGTGGAGACGGTGTGGTCCGTCTCGGAGGATGACCGCGGGGCCGTGGTTTACACTCGGTCCGATGTCTCAGCCCCCCTCGACCCCCTCCCGTCGCGCCCTCCCGGAGGGCACCGTCGCCCGGCACGGTCGCCTGCCGCATCGGCGCGCGATCGGAGTGGTCGCCAAGATCGTGGCCGCCGGCGTCGCCGTCGTGCTCGTGAGCGGCGCGAGCGTGGCGGCGATCGCGACGTGGAAGGTGGCCTCCGACATCGCGCCCGGGGTCGCCCTCGTCGGGGAGGAGGACGTGCCGCCGCAGATCGGGTCGATCGAGGGCGGAGTCAACCTCCTGCTGGTCGGGAGCGACAGCGGAGGGGGGAATGCCGCCTACGGCGACAGGGGCGAGGTTCTCAACGACGTCACGATGCTGCTCCATATCTCCGAGGACCACAGCCGCGCCACCGTCGTCAGCTTTCCGCGAGACCTCTTCGTCGACATCCCGGAATGTCCGGACCCCGAGGGCGGGGAGTACCCGGAGGCCTACAACGCGAAGCTCAATACCGCTCTCACGAACGGTGGGCTCGCATGCCCCGTGCTCGCCATCCAGGAGTTGACCGGGCTCGAGATCCCCTACGCGGCCGTCATCGAGTTCGACGGTGTCATCGCGATGTCCAACGCCGTAGGAGGGGTGCCCGTGTGCGTCGCGACCTCGATCAACGACCGCCAGATCGGCTTCAAGCTGGCAGCGGGAGAGCACACGATCCAGGGCTATGACGCGTTGCAGTTCCTCCGCTCCCGCTATGGGGTGGGCGACGGCAGCGACCTGACCCGGATCAGCAACCAGCAGCAGTTCCTCTCGTCTCTGGTGCGGGTGCTGAAGAGTTCGGAGACGCTGTCGAACCCGGTGAAGCTCTACGGCATCGCCTCCGCGGCGGCGCAGAATCTCGAGTTCTCGAACAGTCTGCGCAATGTCGACACGATGGTGTCGATCGCGGGCGCCCTCAAGGACATCCCGCTCGAGGAGGTCGTGTTCGTGAAGTATCCGAGCGCCTCAGGCTCGATCGGCGGACAGTCCGGAGTGCTGCCGATCGAGTCCGCCGCTGCAGATCTGTTCGATGCGATCGCCGCCGACGAGCCGATCTCGCTCACGGGAGGAACCGGAGGGGGAACCGTCGTCACCGAGGAGACCCCGCCGCCGGTCGATCCGAGCGTCTCGGCATCCGTCGATCCGAGTGCATCGGCGCCCGCTGCACCCGGGGTCACCCTGCCGGACACCGTGGAGGGTCAGACTGCCAATCAGGAGACCTGCACGGCGGGCCAGACCGCCGGAGGCTGACGCCCGCTCGCTCACGCCCGCGCTCACGCCCGCCGCCGCCCGGCCGTTGCATCCCGAGTTGGCCATTCCACCGGCATAGCCATGAACTGGCCAACTAGGGATGCATTGGTGCCACGCAGGCGGGCCAGCCGCTAGTGCGCGTCGATCGAGACGACCTCGGTGCGGTCGCCGCTCCACAGGGTGTGGAACACCCCTTCCTTGTCGATGCGCTTGTAGGTGTGCGCTCCGAAGAAGTCGCGCTGACCCTGCACGAGTGCTGCCGACAGACGATCTGCGCGCAGCCCGTCGTAGTAGGCGAGCGACGACGAGAACGCGGGCGCGGGGATGCCGGCGTGCGCGGCATCCGCCACGACGTTCCTCCACGCGGTCTGCGCCTCGGCCATCACGTCGACGAAGAACGGAGCGGTGACCAGGGCCACGAGCCCCGGGTTCTCGGCGTAGGCCTCGGTGATGCGGTTGAGGAACCGCGCCCGGATGATGCAGCCTCCCCGCCAGATCTTCGCGATCTCGCCCTTCTGGATCTCCCAGCCGTACTTCTCGGCCCCGGCGACGATCGCGTCGAAGCCCTGCGAATAGGCGATCACCTTCGAGGCGTACAGCGCGAGCCGTACGCCCTCGATGAACTCCTCGGGGTCGGCAGGCTTCCACGATTCCGAGTCCGGACCGGGCAGCTCGGATGCCGCGGCGCGCTGCGCGGGCTTCGACGACAGGCTGCGGGCGAACACGGCCTCGGCGATGCCCGACACGGGTATCCCGAGGTCGAGCGAGGTCTGCACCGTCCACACCCCCGTGCCCTTGGATCCGGCCTGATCGACGATGACGTCGACGAGCGGCCTGCCGGTCTCCGCGTCGACCTGGCGCAGAACCTCGGCGGTGATCTCGATGAGGTAGCTCTCGAGTTCGCCCGTGTTCCAGTCGGCGAAGACATCCGCGATCTCGGCGGGGGTCTTTCCGGTGCCACGGCGGATGAGGTCGTAGGCCTCGCCGATGAGCTGCATGTCGGCGTACTCGATGCCGTTGTGGATCATCTTCACGAAGTGCCCGGCGCCGTCGGTGCCGACGTGGGTGACGCAGGGCTCGCCCTCGGCGACTGCGGCGATCGACTTCAGGATCGGGCCGAGGGTGTTCCAGGCCTCCGCCGATCCGCCGGGCATGATCGACGGTCCCTTGAGAGCGCCCTCTTCGCCGCCGGAGATGCCGGCTCCCACGAAGTTGATGCCGGTCTCCCGCACCGCCTTCTCACGCCGGATGGTGTCGGTGAACAGGGCGTTGCCGCCGTCGACGATGATGTCACCCGGCTCGAACACGGCGGTGAGGGCGTCGATGACGGCGTCGGTGCCCCGGCCCGCCTGCACCATGATGATCGCCGTGCGAGGGGTGGTCAGGGATGCCGCGAACTCTTCGTACGTCGCAGCCGGCACGAATCCGGCCTCGGGATGCTCCGACAGCAGCAGGTCGGTCTTCTCGTGGCTGCGGTTGTACACGGCGACGGTGTTGCCCTCGCGGCTGGCGAGGTTTCTGGCGAGGTTGGACCCCATCACCGCCAACCCGACCACCCCGATGTTCGCTGTCGCTGTCGTCGTGTGCGCCATGGTGTCCTCCCGTGGAATCGAGCGGCCCGTTCGGCCAGTACGAGCGTAGACCGTCGTCGCCGAGACGGCCCTCGAACGATGTTCGAGATATCGAACACATCGCTTGCGGTCAGCCTGTCGAACGGGGTTTAGTGGGCTGAACCCCCGGAGGTCGCCCATGACGGTCGAATCGATGCCGGCGCCGGTCGGCGCCACAGACCTCCTCGCGCCCGGCGCGGTGGTGGAGCGCGTCGGCGGCGGAGCCACCTGGAGTGAGGGACCGCTCTGGATGCCGCGGCTGCACGCACTGCGCTGGAGCGACATCCCCGGCGACCGCATCCTGCAGTTCGACCCTGCGACGGGGGGAACGACGGTCCACCGGGAGCCGGTCGAGTTCACGAACGGTCGCACCCTCGATCTCGACGGC
>JBEANR010000027.1:0-3232 GCA_041165365.1 Actinomycetota bacterium
TCGCCACGGGCGGCAGGGTCGCGACGAGGGCGAGGCAGGCGACCGCTCCGACGACGGCGAGTGCCCGCGGAAACCGACGCTGGTCCGGCGGCTGCCGGAGCGCGCTGAGGTTCGCCACGAAATAGTAGAGCAGCACGCCGAACGATGAGAAGGCGATCGCACCGCGCACATCGAGCGTGAGCACGAGGGTCACGACGACAGCGGCCACCGCGAGTTCCGCACGGTGGGGCACCGCGAACCGGGGGTGCACCGCCGCGAGCCACCGCGGCAGGTCGCCTTCGCGGGCCATGGCCAGAGTGGTGCGTCCGACCCCGGCGATGAGCGCGAGGAGGGCGCCGAGACAGGCCGCGGTGGCCCCGACGGTGACGAGGGGCGTGGCCCAGCCCCATCCGCTCTGCTCCACCAGCGCCAGCAGCGGAGCGGATGCCGCGGCCAGTCCCTGCGGTCCGAGCACCCCGAGCAGCACCACCGCGATCGCCCCGTAGACGAGCACCGTGAGCGCGAGCGCGAGCACGATGGCGCGGGGGATGGTGCGCGCCGGGTCCCTCACCTCTTCGCCGAGTGTCGCGACGCGGGCGTACCCGGCGAAGGCGAAGAACAGCAGCCCGGCGGCCTGCAGGATGCCGTAGGCACCCCCCGAGAAGGGTTCGGAGCCGGCGACGGCGAGCGGCCCACCGCCTGACCCGCCGCTCAACCCGCCGCCGGTCGCACCGGCCAGCATGCCGGTCGCGCCCGCCGCGATGACGAGGCCGAGCACCGCGAGCACGACGATCACGATTATGCGAGCGGCGAGCGCGGTGCGGGTGATGCCCCGGTAGTTCACGGCGACCACGGCCGCGACGGCGACGGCCGCGGTCGGGCGCTGCCAGGCATCCGGAACGGCGTAGACCGCGAAAGCCAGCCCCATCGCTGCGCAACTCGCCGTCTTGCCGATCACGAACGTCCAGCCCGCGAGGAAGCCCCACCACTCGCCGAGGCGCTCGCGGCCGTAGACGTAGACGCCTCCGGACGAGGGGGAGGCCGCCGCGAGCTGGGCGGTGGAGGTCGCGTTGCAGAAGGCGACGAGGGCGGCGATGGCGAGGCCGACGAGCAGACCGGATCCCGCCGCCTGGGCCGCGGGGGTGAACGCCGCGAAGACGCCCGCCCCGATCATCGACGCGAGGCCTATGACGACGGAATCGCCGAGGCCCAACCTCCGGCGGAGTGGGGTGTCTGCGGCGCTCACGCGCACACCCTAAGGGACCGGGGTGTCGGGTGAGGGTCGGGCGCGGTCGTTGCGGGCGCGGTCGTTGCGGGCGGTGTCGTTGCGGGCGCGATCGTCGCGGTCAGGGCACGAGCCCGGTCCTCGTGGGCAGGCGTCGACAGGGCAGACTTCGAGGGAATGCGCTGGAGCCGTCGACGGTTGTGTGCGACAGCCCGGTCATCCGCCGGCCCCTCTCCGAGTCATCCGCTCACCGAAGGAACCCCATGCCCAGCTCCGTTCCGACCGACACCACGGTCATCCCCGTCTCGGATCGGGCCACCGCCCGCCGGGCCGTGCGCGCCTCCTTCGTCGGAACCTCGCTCGAGTCGTACGACTTCTACGTCTTCGCCTATTTCAGCGCGATCTTCAGCGGCTCGCTGTTCTTCCCCGAACTCGACAGGGCGGCCGCGGCGATCGGCGCCTTCTCGGTGCTCGCCGTCTCGTACATCGTCAGGCCGCTCGGCGCGGTGCTCTTCGGCAACCTCGGCGACCGCATCGGCCGCCGCAGAACCCTGCTGCTGACCATCTCGATCATGGGCGTCTCGACCGGCGCGATCGGACTGCTGCCGGATGTCGCAACCATCGGCCTGGCCGCGCCGATCCTGCTCACTCTGCTGCGCGTCATCCAGGGACTCTCCCTCGGAGGCGAGTGGGGCGGCTCCATCCTCGTCGCGGTGGAACACGCCGAGCCCCGGCGTCGGGGGCTGTACGCGGCCCTCCCCCAGCTCGGCTCGCCCGTCGGCACGATCCTCACCGGGGCGTTGTTCCTCATCCTGACGGCGACCCTGAGCGCCGACGACATGCTCGCCTGGGGGTGGCGCCTGCCGTTCCTGCTCGCCTTCCCGCTGCTCGGCGTCTCGCTGTACCTGAGACTCGCGATCGACGAGACACCGCTGTTCCGCACCTTGCTCGCCGATGACAAGCGCGAGCGGATCCCGGTGCTCGCCGTGTTCCGCCGGCATCCGCTCGGGGTCGCCGTCGCCGTCGCCGCGGCGCTTCTCGGCATCGGTTCGTACTCGCTGATGAACACGTACACGATCACCTACGGCGTGGTCACCCTGGGCTTCGACTACACGGAGTTGTTCACCGCGACCCTGATCGGCTCGTTGCTGCAGCTCGTGACCATCCCGCTGTTCGGCGTCTGGGCGAACCGGATCGGGTCGGCGAAGGTGGTGGCGATCGGAGCGGCCGGCACCCTGCTCATCACGTTCCCGATGTACTTCCTGCTGCAGTTCGCGACCTTCCCCATCCTGGTGGCGACCATGATCATCGGCGGCATCCTGCCGACTCTCGCGTGGGCCGGACTCGGCGGACTCATGGCCGACATCTTCGGCGGACCCATCCGCTACAGCGCCCTCTCGATCGCCTACAGCGTCGCGGCCGTCATCTCCGGGCTGATCCCGCTGCTCACGGCGGCGCTCGGCACCGCGACGGGGCAGGCCTGGTGGCATCCGGGCGTGGTGCTCGCCGCACTCTCGATCGTGACGCTCGCGGCATCCGTCGTCGCCGCCCGCTGGGGACGCCCGGTCGATGCCCCGGACCAACTCGTCGCCCCCTCGGAGCTGGTCGGCGCGCGCTGAGGCGCGGCGGCGCATTGAGCCGACTCGGCGCGCGCTGAGCCGGCTCGAGGCGCGCTGAGCCGACTCGAGGCGCGCTGAGCCGGCTCGAGGTGGTGCGGCTCGGATGCCCGCGCTGAGGTGCGGCGGGAGAAGCCGTCCCGCGGCGGGAGAAACAACCCCGCCGCACGCACACTTCCCCCGCCGCACACCACACCACCCCCGACCGGCGGGAGACCCCCCCGCGGCGGGAGAAACAACCCCCGCCGCACGGACACTTTCCCCGCCGCACACCACACCACCCCCGACCGGCGGGAGAAACCCCCCCGCGGCGGGAGAAACAACCCCCGCCGCACGCACACTTCCCCCGCCACACGCACATTTCCCCCGCCGCACGCCACACCACCCCCGACCGGCGGGAGAAACCCCCCGC
>JBEANR010000028.1:0-18934 GCA_041165365.1 Actinomycetota bacterium
CGCTCATCGGAGCCGAAGGTCAGGCACACCTGGGTGAACACGACGTCGTTGAGCACAGCCACGCCAGGCAGGGCGGACAGTCCCTCCGCGAGCTGACGGGCGTGCTCCACCAACCCGTCGACGAGGTCGATGACGCCGGCTCGCCCCAGCTGTCGCAGCGCCGCCCAGACCGGCACCCCGCGTGCCCGCCGTGACATCTCGGGCACGAGGTCGAGCGGATCCGCGGCCGCACCCCTGGCGCGGATCAGGTACGAGGTGTCGAGGCCGACCGCCGCACGGGCGGCACCCTGCTCCGCGATGATCGAGACTCCGCAGTCATAGGGCACGTTGAGGGTCTTGTGGGCGTCGGTCGCCCACGAATCCGCCGCTTCGACGCCCTCGACCTGGCCACGCAGCGTGGGACTCGCCGCTGCCCACAGCCCGAAAGCGCCGTCGACGTGCACCCACGCGCCGCGCTCGTGCGCCGCCGTGATCGCCTCGCGCATCGGATCGAACGCCCCGGAGTGCAGATTGCCCGCCTGCAGACACACGATCGTCGGTCCGTCGGCGCGGTCGAGCGCCTCACGGAGAGCGTCGACGACGATGCGCCCCTCGGCATCCGACGGCACCACGGTCGGCAGGCCGAGCCCGAGATAGCGCAGGGCGAGGTCGACGGCTGCGTGCCGCTCCGCACCTGCGAGCACCGTGACCCGCGGCGCTCCTTGGAGTCCATCGGCCGACACATCCCAACCCATTCGATGCAGCACGGTATGTCGGGCTGCGGCGAGACCGGTCCAGTTCGCCATCGTGGCACCGGTCGTGAAGCCGACCTCGGCATTCCGTGGCAGCCCGAGCAGATCGACCAGCCACTCGCCCGCAACCTGCTCGATGGCCGCTGTCGCCGGCGTCGCATACCGAAGCCCGGAGTTCTGATCCCATGCACTGACCAGCCAGTCCGCGCCGAGCGAAGCCGGAAGCGTGCCGCCCATCACCCAGCCGAAGAACCGGCCGGACGGTATCGCCATCAATCCGGGCCCCGCGAGCGCTGCGAGCTCGCGAACGACCGCCACCGGGTCGGTCGACTCCCCCGGCAGTTCACGTCGGAATGCGTCGAGCATCCCATCGATGTCGGCGGCCGGTGCTACCCGACGGTCCGGAACCGTCTCGATCCATTCCAGGGCGAGATCGTGAGCGGATGACAGCGCCGCCCGGTAGTCGTCGGGATCGAGTTTCATCGCAGACTCCCTCGTGCGCGTGGTGGTCGGCGGGCCCGCGTGAGTCGCCAGACCTGCTCGGCGACGGACGGATGCCCGACACCGATGACGAGCATCCCGGATCCGCCCTCTCCGCACCAGGGTGCGAGCCCTGATAGCGGGTCTCCGACGCAAAGATGCGGCGCCCCTCGAGGAGGCGCGCCGCATCATTCAGCGGGCCTGCCGGAGATGACTCGGCATTCTAGGCCTCGCTCATCGCGGTCTTCTCGGCCTGGCCCTTCGCGGCGTAGTAGGCGGCGCGGGCGGCGATGCGTCTGGTCTGCTCGGCCTGCCCGGCGTCGAGCACCTCCTGGTCGACTTCGACGTTCGGCACGCGGCTGACGGCGTTGTGCTTCTCGAGGTAGGCGTCGAGCTCAGGGCCCGAGGTCCAGGAGGTGATGAGGCAGTAGCGCGGGTCTGATCCGAGGTGGGTCGCGGCGTGCCAGAGGCGCTGGGTGTCGATGATGAGCTGAGCGCCGGCGGGCAGAGCGATGCGGTACTCCACGCTCGGGTCGGTGCGATTCTCGCGCAGCACGAAGAAGCTGTCGGTGTCGTCGGTGAGGTTGAAGAATCCCCGGACGACCCAGCCGGTGCCGTCGGGGTTGAGCCGGTTGTTGTCGTCCTGGTGCAGGTTGTACAGGCAGTCGGCATAGTCGTTCGGCATGAGCTCGATGACGCGACAACGACCGACATTGGCGCCCGGCTCCTGGGCGCGGCGGGTCAGGTTCGGCGCCTTCTCGGTCTGCGCGTCGATCCACACGCCGTCCTTGTCGGTGCGCGGCGGCTTGTGATTCCAGAAGCCGTTCACCTCGATCTCGCCCTTCGCGCTCGCGAGTGGGGCAAATCGGGTCTCGCCCGACGACTTCCAATCGACGTACTCGATGTCGAGCCATTCCTTCGGGTCGAGCCTCTGGTCGTAGCGGTCGAGCACGACGTAGCCGGTCTCCTCGAGCAGTTCGGATCTGATGTAACCCACTGTGAATCTCACTTTCCTGTGCTGGACTAGCCCGTTTTTACTAGCCAGGTAAGGACACCCTAACAGCCGGCGGCGGGATTCCCGTGGTGGTCGAATCGAGCCCGCCCACTCCACGACGCGGGGTGGGTGTCCCGAGGCTGGAGCCGCAACTCGCCCTGAGTCCGACCTCACAGAAGCGTGGAAACATCATGAGATCGCCTGTTGAACAAGACCCCATAAGAAGATGCCTATGGGGTCAGCGTCGCGAACGATGACAAGATCAGACAACGACTAGTTCAGGAGTCGCAATGATTCCGACAAAATCAATCATCGGATTGTGCTTGGGGTGGACCATGACGGTGTCCTCCGTGGTGGGTCACGCGCCGAGCGTGACACAACCTCTCCGGTCCAATTCCAATGGCCTCGTTCGACACTTCGAACTAGCGATCCAGCGCGAAGAAGCCATGAAGGCGGAAGCGCACAAGCTCATCGATTCTGCAAGGATCGATAGCTCCACAGATGAAGTACTGACGGCGCGGGCCCCTGAGGTCCCGTTCGATCTCACGATTCTCGCCCCCGAAAGCATCTCGACCATCGCCGAAAACGGGCTTACAGTGTCCTTCAGCCACAACGACGGGCCCACGACGGCCATTCATGAGCCTGGAGACGGCACGCTGCGAAGTCTCGTGCTCATCGAGAATGTCGATGCGCCCTACGAGTATAGATTCGAGCTCGGGCTCGAACCAGGAGCAGAGTTGATTCCGCTCGAAGACGGCGGAGTGGCTCTTCGAGACGTGAAAGGCAGTCTCGTCGGTAGCTTCGAGCCGCCATGGGCGACTGACGCCGATGGCGATGCGGTTCCCACCACCTACACCGTAGACGGGTTGGCCATCGTCCAACGTATCGCCTTTACCGGAGCGACGTCCTTCCCTGTCGTAGCAGACCCCTTCCGGATCCCAGCGCTTTTCGTCGTTGCGCGATTCACACCGCATGCGCTCAGCCAAGCTGCGGCCCGCGGTGTGAGCCAGCAACTGATTCAACAAGTGGTGCAGAACGGAGTGAGAAGCGCCGGCAACAAGGGAACATCCATCTTCACGCAAGGCGTTGGCGCGAATCGAATCCGGGTCATCGTTGATGACCTGAGTGGCAACATCATCACGGTGACGAAGGGCTGACGATGCATCTGAGCTACGATCCCGAGGCGAACGCGGCCTACTGGGCACTGGGTACGCCGCTGCAACCAGGTCAATCCACCCAACAGCTATCAGGGCTGACAACGCCGGGCGGTCGAGGTGAGATCATCATCGATTTCGACGCGGACGGGCAACTCCTCGGCGTCGAGATACTCCACGCGGATGCTGTCATTCGACGAGCCCTTCTCGATACGGCACGACCTCCGACCGCAGCAGGACCAACGACCTGAATCCCCTTTCCCCACAGCGCACGACTTCGGCGGCGGAGAGGCGGGGTTCCTGGAGTCGTACACACCGCAGCCCAGGGATCGCTCACCGTCGGGCCGACGGGGATCGCCTAGTGCTGGGTCGAATGAAGGACGGCGGGAGGCGCGGCGGTCCGCATAGGCTGGTGGCGCCATGACGTCAGCCACGAACATCGATGCCACCGCGGTCAACACCATCGAGTGGCTGTCGTCGCCGGATCTCGCGATCGTCGTACCCGTGTATCAACGGCAATACCGCTGGGACATCGGGGCCTGCGAGCAGTTGCTGACCGACATCCGTGCCGTCTCGGACGCCCACGATCGGCACACCCACTTCCTCGCGTCGATCCTGTCGGCCGCGAGCGCCGACACCGACGAACTCGTGCTCATCGACGGGCAGCAGCGCATCACCACCCTCATGCTGCTCGTCGCCGCGATGCATCACGCCCTCGTGCAGCAGCCGGATGCGGATGTCGACGGCGCCCTGGCCTCCCGCCTCGAAGCCGTCCTGGTGCACTCCCGCGACCCCTCGCGCACGAAACTCCGGCCGCACAGTGCCTGGGCGGAGGTCTTCGAGAGCGTCGTGCTCGACCGGAGCAACGCCGACGACGAACTGCGCGACTCGCGGTTCGACGACAACTACGCCTTCTTCCGCAGCCAGGTGCCCGCCGTCGAGGTGCCGCGCCTCTGGCGAGGACTGCAACGACTCGAGCACGTCGCCATCACGCTCGGCGCCGACGCGAACGCCCAGCAGATCTTCGAGAGCCTCAACTCGACCGGCGAGCCCCTGCGCGATCACGAACTCATCCACAACTACGTGCTCATGGGACTGTCGCACGCGGAGCAGCTCGAGATCGAGCAGTCGTTCTGGCTGCCGATCGAACAGAGCACGGGCGACGCGATCGCCTCGTTCTGGCGCCACTACCTCGTCATGATGACCGGGCGTGAGATCGACCTGCAGGGCGGGCGCGGCGTCTACGACGCCTTCCGACACCGCTTTCCGAGGCTCGACCTCGACACCCTCCGGCCTCTCGCCGCCGAATGGCGCGACCTCGCGCAGCTCTACGGCGTGCTGCTCGATCCCGCCCGCGAGGCCGACGTCGAGATCTCTCGACACCTGGGCTTCGCGAACACCTTCGGGCGCGGCATGTCGCCGCTTATCCTGCTCACCTACCGCGACTACTCGATCGGCGCAGCCGGCCGCACCGAGCTCATCGCCACCCTCGAGGGCCTGCAGTCGCTGCAGTTGAGGCGCTCCGTGGTGGGCCTGGGCAACGAGCGACTGGTCGCGCGACTCTGCCGCGCACGAGAAGAGGGCGTCGATGAACTGCATCGAGCGATCTCCAGGATCACGCCGTCGGATGCCCGTGTGCGCGTCGAGCTGAAGTACGGCGCCCTCCCCCATCCCGCCTACGTGCTCGGACGACTGCTCGGCGCCGAAGGGCGCGGACTCGAGGTCGATCACATCGTGCCGCTCGTGCCGCCCGCGACCTGGAGCGGCGACGGCGAGCGCGCGTGGGCCGACTACAGCGACGACGAGCAGAACAGCCTGCGCGCCCTCGCCGGTTCACTCGGCAATCTCACGCTGCTCGAGCAGTCACTGGCGGAACGGGCATCCGGTCTCCCCTTCGCCGAAGCGAAGGCGGTCGCGTATGCGAGGAGCGCCGTGCCCGCCACCCGCGCCCTCGCACAGGTGCCCGAGTGGAACACCGCCGCCATCGCCGCGCGCACCGCTCGCCTGACGACCGGTCTCCTCGACGTCTGGGCGCGATCGACCACGGCCGACATCGACGACGACGGGCTCACGCCGATCCTCGACGCCCAGCACCGGCGCGGCTGGCCCCGCGGCTGGGAGCGCGAGTTCGAGTACGTCGAATACCGGGGCGAGCACTGGGAGGTCTACGACGTCAAGCACCTTTTCGACCGCGTCTTCTCCAGGCTGTGGGCGGATGCCCGCGACAGCGTCACCGCCTTCAGTGCCCGCCGGGGCGGGCCGATCTTCACGGCGCGCGCGTGGAACGGTCACTGGAGTCAGCTCGACGACACCCACCACCTCTACCTCGGCTGGGACTCGCACTACATGCTGAGCGCCCTGCAGGGTGTGCTCGACGAGGCCGGCCTCGCCTCCGAGGTCTCGGTGAAGTACAGCTACGTCGGCGCGCTCATGTGACTCGGTTCGCTTGATCGGGCGCTGCTATCTCCCGCGCGACTGCCCCTTGACGCGCGGCGTCGGCCGCGATACCAGCACCGGGCAGGGTGCGGAGTGCTGGATGCGCTGCGCGGTGCTGCCGAGCAGCACGGTGTCGCTGAGCCCGCGGCTGCCGCTCGCGACGACGATCAGGTCGGCCTCGAGCTGCTCGGCGGCCTTGACGATCTCCGCGGCCGGCGACCCGCTGCGCACCGATCTCACGATCTTCGGCCCCCATCCGTCGAACTCCGCCGCCACCACCGCGAGGGCCGCCTGGGCCTCGGCCTTGAAGCTGAGTTCTGTGGCGGTCCCGGCCTTCGCACGCGGGCCGAGCTCGTTCGCGAACGGCACCGCGGCCCGGGGACTGACGACCGCCACCACCACGACCTCCGACACCTTGTCGGCATCCGCGAATGCCCTCAGCTGGCGGGCGGCGGCCAGCGACTGCTTCGATCCGTCGGTCGCCACGATGACGCGCATGGTCACTGTTCCCCGTCTCTGGTGGTCCGATCGTCTGGCGTCCGGTCGTGGGGCGTCTGGTCGTCGGTCGTCTGGTCGTGGGTCGTCTGGTCGTGGGTCGTCCGGTCATGCGCCGCGCGCGCGGACCCGGGCGCGATCGGATGTCGCGGCGGCGCGTCATCCGCTGTCCGACGACTGCGGCCGAAGAACCTCTCGGCGAGGTACAGCACGAAGCCGATGGCGAGCAGACCGGCGACCCAGAGCAGTGAACTCGGGTCGTCGACGATCACGTAGACGAGCAGCACGGCGTTGCCGACGAGGCCCACCCACAGCAGCGGGGTGTTGGCCCGATAGCTGTCGCCGTGCTCGTCCTTTCCGCGGAGTCTGAGCGCCGACACGATGACGAGCGCGTAGATGAACAGCAGGAAAACCACGGTCACGTTCGCGAGGGTGGTCACCACATCGATGCCGATCGCGTCGTCGAGCAGGGAACCTGTGATCAGCAGCGCCGCCACGATGACGCCGGCGAACAGCAGCGCGACCCAGGGGCTGCGGCGGGTGCGGTGGATGCGCCCGAACACTCCCGGCACGACGTTCTCCCGCGCCATGCCGTAGAGGATGCGCGACTGGGTGACGATCGAAACGAGGGTCGTGTTCGTGATCGCGACCATCGCGATGACCGAGAAGACCACGACCATCAGAGCCACCGAGACGGGCAGCACGCCTGCCCGCACGACCTCGAGCAGCGCGGCGTCGGAGGTGGCCAGGGTGTCGACCGGCACGACGAGGGCCGCCGACATCGCGACGAGCACGTAGATGACACCGGCCGCGATCATGCCGCCGACGAGAGCCCGTGGGAAAGTCTTCGACGGGTTGATGGTCTCTTCGGCGACGTTGGCCGCGTTCTCGAAGCCCGTCATGGCGAAGAACGCGAGCGCGACGCCCGCCACGATGGCGAAGATCGGGAAGGTCTCCCCCGTCGAGAACTCGACCAGCACCCCGAAGTCGGCGTCGGAACGCGCGATGTGGATGATGCCGATCACGACGACGATCACCAGCCCCGACACCTCGACGATCGTCATGATGACGTTGAGCACGACCGACTCGGTGATGCCGATGAAGTTGATCACGCTCAGAATGACGACGAACGAGAGGGTCACGAGCAACACCGGCGAGAACTCGAAGACCGAGCCGAAATACCGCGCGAAGCCGTTCGACAGCGACGCCGTCGCGGCGAAACTCGCCGAGAGCATGCAGATCGTGATGAGAAAGGTGAGGATCGGTGTGCCGAACGCCTTGTTGACGTAGAGGGCGGCACCGGCGGCCTGCGGATACTTGGTCACGAGTTCTGCATAGGCGAGACCGGTGATCGTTGCGACGGTGACTCCGACGGCGAAGGCGATCCAGAAGGCTCCGCCCACTTCGCCGGCGACCGCGCCGATGAGCACGTAGATGCCAGAACCGAGCACGTCGCCCAGCACGTAGAAGAACAGCAGCCTGCCGGTGATGGAGCGCTTGAGCTCACCGCCGGCGGGATCGATCTGATCGTTCGCGAGTGTGCTCGACATCTCGCGAGGCTACTCCGGGTCGTGTTTCAGGGGTGTGACTTCCCGCCGATCATGAGGGGGGTTGCTCTCGAGGCCTCAGAGCCTGTCGAAGGGAGTTCTCACCGAAACTCGAGAAGACGCCCGCTACGCCACCGGCCAGCGGGCCACAACTCGAGTCTCGCCGACGGGGCACCGAAGCGGCCCAGAAGGGCCTTTACGGCGCGCGTCGGCCCGCGAACAGGGCGTGGAGCAGCGGCACGGCCGACGAGATCATCAGCACGGTGCCGAGCACCGCGTCATCCGATCGGAGCGCGACCCCCGAGAACAGCAGCGCACCGAACAGCAGCGCCGACACCAGCCTGCGGATCGAGCCGTCGAGACGCGCGACCTGCTTCTCGAGCCGCGGCGTCGCGATCGGCACCGTGCCCTCCTCGAATCTGGTGATCAAGCCGTCGAGGCGACCGGGGAGCCGCACGGCGACGCCCGCGACGTCGATCGCCTGCTTCGCGACATCCTGCACGATGTTGCCGCGCTCGTCGCGCAGCAGCTGGGCCGCGTAGGGCTCGACCGAATCCCAGAGATTGAACTGCGGATCGAGCGAACTCGAGACGCCGGAGATGAGCGAGGTCGCGCGGATGATGAGCAGGAAGTTCTCGGGAAGCTGGAACGGCAGCGACCTCACGACATCGCCGAACTGCACGGCGAAGTCTCGGAACTCGCGGGGATCCACCTCGCGAAGTTCAGCGAACCCCATACCGCCGAATCGGGCGAACAGCTGGGTCATCGCCCGCTCGAGTTCGAGGGTGTCGGCGGTCGGCAGCAGCACGCCGACATCGCGGATGGCAGTGACCAGGCCCCTGCCGTCGCGGGACGCCGCGGCGATGAGCAGCTTGCGCAGGCCGCTGCGGGTCATGGCCGGCACCTCGCCCATCATCCCGAAGTCGATGAAGGTGAGCTTCCACGGGCGACCGTCCGCGCCCGCCGCCGGGGTCACGAAGATGTTGCCGGGGTGCGGGTCGGCGTGGAAGAAGCCGGTCGTGAAGAGCTGGTCGAACATGATGGCCGCGAACACAGGTGCGACGTCGGCGGGATCGATGCCTGCGGCGCGCAACGCGTCGACATCGGTGACCTTGATCGCCGTGACGTCTTCGAGGGTGAGCACCTTCCTGGTGGTGCGCTCCCACACGATGGCGGGGGTGGCGACCCTGTCGTCGTCGGCGAAATCGACGGCGAAGCGCTCGGAGTTCGTCGCCTCGTGCAGGTAGTCGATCTCCTCGAGGCTCGTCACCGCGAACTCCTCGACGAGCGCGGGCATGTCGACGCGGCTGTAGACGAGTCGCACGCGGCTGAGCCACCCGCCGACCTTGCGCAGGGCGGCGAGGTCGACGTCGACGATCACGCCGATGCCCGGTCGCTGCACCTTGATCACGACGTCGTGCAACCCGGTGTCGGCGGCATCGAGCGACCGCAGTCTGGCTCGGTGCGCCTGTCCGAGGGATGCCGCGGCGATCGGAGTCTCGTCGACGTCGGTGAAGGCCCGCTCGAGCGGCGTCCCCAGTTCCGCCTCCGCAAGGGCGCGGATCGCGGCGAACGGCACGGCGGGCACCTCGTCCTGCAGCCCGTCGAGCTCGCGGGTGATCTCGGGCGGCAGCACGTCGAGCCGCGACGACATGAACTGGCCGACCTTGATCATGAGCCCGCCGAGGTCGACGGCCAGAACGTAGAAGCTGCGGGCGAAGCGCGTCATCCTTCTCGTGCGGGTCCGCTCAGCGATCCTCGCGAGACCCAGGCGCGGCAGAAAGATCTCGAACCACCAGGTGATGGCGAGGTGCCACGCGGCGAACCGCAGGATGCGGCGGTAGCGGGCGCGCGTATTCTCCACGCCCGGGATCGTATACGGCTGATCCGGACGAACCGAGGCCACCCGGGTCAGATCTGCGCGAGGAGCGAGTACAGCCGACGGCGTGCGTCGTCGAGCACCGTCACCGCCTCGTGGATCTGCTCCGGTGTACCCGACCGCTGAACCTGCGCCGCGGCCTGGGCCAGTTCGATGCCCGCCTTGGGCAGGGCGCTGTACCTGGTGCGGGTCGACGACTCTCCGGTCACGTCCCAGGGGGCGCGCGAGTCCGACGCCGCCACGACCTCGCGACCCGCCTCGGTGAGCGAATAGATCTTGCGGTCGCCGGATTCCTCCGCAGCGATGAGCCCCTCATCGGCCAGCAGCTGCAGGGTCGGGTAGACCGAGCCGGCGCTGGGCTTCCAGGCGCCCCCGCTGCGCTCCTCGATCTCGTGGATGATCTGGTAGCCGTGCATCGGCTTCTCGGCGAGCAGTGCGAGTACGGCGGCGCGCACGTCGCCGCGACCCATCCGCGATCCGGCGCGCTTCTCGAAGGTGGAGCGCATCTCCTCCATGCGCTGCCACATGCCGTCGATGTTGCCGAATCCTGTTGTGGGGTAGGAATTGCCCATGGTGTCCTCCTCGGTACGACGATCTGATGGCGCTGCGAACGATACCCAGCGACATTCGACGATATACCCGTATCTGCACCGGGGTCAGGCCGTCCGACGGATCTCTAGCAGATTCTGCAGTTCGCCGTCGATGGCGTCGAGCGGGCTGAGCGACGATCGGGGCGGCGACCCCGTGCCGCCGGAAATGGGGGCTATCCCCGAGACGACGGGGGAACCCCACGACCGGGGATCGGCTCGACCGCTCGCAGTCCCGAGAGGAACCGGTCGAAGGCGTCGTCGACGCGCTCGCGGTCGGCCGTGGCATCCAGATCCATCAGCAGGCCTCGGATGACGGCGAGCACAAGCGTCGCGGACTCCCTCCTGCCCATGCTGTCGAGGCCCTCTGCGAGAGGTTCGAGCCAGTCGGTGGTCGCGATCTTCTCGAACCCGGGCCAGAGGTGGTGCTCGGTGCCCGCGCGTAACCGGCCGAACAGACGGAGGTACGGCTGACCGTCAGCCCCTGTCAACGACCGCCAGGCGGAGGCGAGCGTGGTGGTGTAGTCCTCGTGCCGGCGTGCCGTCAGAAGCGCCCCGAACGTCGACAGCTGTCGCTCCCTGGCGCGCCGCAGCACCGCTCGAAGCAGGTCATCGCGGGTGCCGAAGTGGTAGAGCAGTTTCCGAGCTGACGCCCCCGTGCCCTCTACGAAGGGCTGCAGTCTGTCGGGCAGACCCTCACGGAGAACGACGTCGGTGCACGCGTCGAGGAGTCGCTCGGCGATCTGCGGTTCTGGATGACGGCCCATGCCTCACCTTTTCACGTAACGATTGTTACTTGTAAATTGGAGAGCGCGCGTCGATTGGCGCCGGAGGAGAGGGGTTGGGCATGCGGGTGGTCTTCGTGCACGGAGCGTGTGTTCGCGACGGCGAATGGTGGTGGAGCCGGATGAGCCCACTGCTGGCTCGAGAGGGAGTCTCGAGCGTCTCCGCGAGGCTTCCGAGTTGCGGGGAGGGCGACCGCGAGACCGGGCCGGACGGACCGGGCCTCGCCGACGATGTCGCCGCGCTCCACGCGGTGCTCCGGAGCGTCGACGAACCGACCACGGTGGTCGCGCACAGCTACGGGGGCATCGTGGCGTCCGAGGCGATCGCCGGAGTCCCCTCGATCCGGCACCTGCTCCTCATCTCGAGCTATCTGCCGGAGGTCGGCGAGAGCCTGGCCGACTTCGGCAGCCCGGAGCCGGCTCCCTTCCTCGACGCGGATCCCGTGCGGGGAACACTGGCGGTGCGACCGGAGCTGCTCGCCGACACCTTCCTCCAGGATTGCGACATTGAGACCCGGAGCGGGGCCGGCCTCCATCTGGCACACCAGAGCCTGAAAGTCGTCGGCAGTCCTGTCGCCGTGGCGGGATGGAAGGATGTCGCCACCACCTACCTCGTCTGCGCCGACGACAGGGGCACTCCCCCCGCCCTGCAGCGACGCTTCGCCGACCGGGCGGACCGGCGGGTTGAGATGGCGTCGGGGCATCATCCGTTCCTGTCGAGACCGGTAGAGGTGCGGGACCTCATCCTCGACCACTGAGGAAGACACGGCCGGTCCTCGTCTTCGCCACACCGCCGGACGAGCGCAGTACCGGGCGACGGCTCAGCGCCCGGGATACACGATCGCCTTCAGCTGCCCCGGCTGCCTGCCTGCGGTGAGGGCCTGCTCCGCCTCCGCGAGGGTGAAGCGACCGGTCACGAGCACGTCGAGGTCGACCTTGCCACTGGCGACGAGGTCGATCGCGATCGGCCACGTGTTGGCGTAGCGGAAGACCCCGCTGAGCCAGATCTCACGGTTCTGCAGGAACGAGACCGGGAGTTCGAGGTCGTCATTGCCGAGCCCGACGAGGATGACCCGGCCGGCCGGCCGCACGGCGAGGATCCCCGAGCGCACGGCGGCGCCCACCCCGGAGGCGTCGATGAAGGCGTCGACCTCGAGGCCCTCGACCGACTCCTCGCGAGGGTCGAGCACCCTGGTCGCCCCGTGCTCCATCACGAAGTCGCGGCGGGAGGCGTCCACATCGCTCACGATGATCGTGCCTGCACCGAAGGCCCGCGCGGTCTGGGCGACGATGACGCCGATCGGACCGGCGCCGGCGATGAGAACAGTCGAGCCGGGGCCGACCTCGGCGCGCTGACACGCCCAAATGCCCACGGACAACGGCTCCATGAGGGCGGCGGCCTCGTCGCTCACGATAGTCGGGATCGCGTGCGCGAAATCCCCCTGGATCACGATGAACTCGGCGAAGGCGCCGTCGATCGGCGGTGTGGCGAAGAACTCCATCGACGGGCACAGGTTGTACCGCCCGGCCTTGCACTGAGCACAGATGCGGCACGGGCGCTGGGGCTCGATCGCCACGCGCTCGCCGATGCGCTCGGGATCGACCTCCGCCCCGACCGCTTCGATGCGGCCGGAGAGCTCGTGCCCGAGGATGAGCGGGCTGTCGACCACATAGGGCCCGATCCTGCCGTGCTCGTAGTAGTGCACGTCGCTTCCGCAGACCCCGACCGCGGCCACCCTGACGAGCACCTCGTCGGGATTCAGGCTCGGGACAGGGATCGAGGCGAGGGCGACGGAGTGGGTCGACATCAGCAGTGATGCGTTCATCGTGTCGGTCATGGTCGGCTTTCTGTACTGTCGTGGAGGCGAGGTCGGACGGGAAGTGGTGGCGGTCACACGTAGTCGCGCACCGTCGCGGCGGCCCCGCGATCATGCAGACCGTCGAGCGCCGCGAGATACGCTGCGCTGAATCTCGCGTCGTCGGCCAGGTCGCCGAACAGCGAGCGGTTGCGCAGGAACGCGAGAGGCTCGTCGTGCTGGGTCTGAGCGATGGCCACGAGTTCGTCGCGGAGGGCGTCCACGACGGTGATCGGCTCCCCCTGCTCGTCGGCCGCCTCCGCATACCGCGCCCAGCTCGCCACGATCGCCGCAGAGCACTCGATCTCGCCGCCGGTCTCCAGTTGGGCTCGGATCACCGGCACGAGCCACTTCGGGATGCGATCGGATGACTCGGCGCACAGCCGCGCGAGGGTGTCCCGCACCTCGGGGTTGAGAAACCTCTCGATGAGGGTCTTCGCGTAGTCGCCGAGGTCGATGCCGGGTACCGGCTTGAGGGTGGGGATCGCCTCGCGATACATGTATCGCAGCAGGAACGCGGCGATCGCGGCATCCCCTACAGCCTCGTGGGCATACCTGTATCCCGAGAGGTACCCGAAGTAGCACAGACCCTGGTGACTGGCGTTGAGCAGCCGCAGTTTCATCAGCTCGTAGGGCTCGACGTCGTCGACGAACTGGGCACCCGCATGGTCGAGCGGAGGTCGCCCGAGCCCGAAGTCGTCTTCGATCACCCACTGAAAGAACGGCTCGCAGACCACGGGCCAGCCGTCGTCGAGACCGGTGATGTCACGGGCCTCGGCGATGTCGCTGTCGTAAGTCACCGGGGTGATCCTGTCGACCATCGAATTGGGGAATTTGACGGACGATCGGATCCATGCGCCGAGTTCTGCGTCTTTCAGATCGGCGAAGGCGGTGAACACCTTCTGAGCCATGTGGCCGTTGCCCTGCACGTTATCGCACGACAGCACGGTGAACGGCTCCACCCCTCGCTCACGGCGACGACGCAGCGCCTCGGTCACGAAGCCGAAGACCGTCGACGGGGCGGCCCCCGGGGCGAGGTCGGCCACGACACCGGGGTGCGAGGCGTCGAACTCGCCGGTGACCCGATCGAAGTTGTACCCGCCCTCGGTGATGGTGAGCGACACGATCTTGACGGCAGGATCGGTCATCCGCTCCACGACCGCCTCGGTGTCGTCCGGTGCGAACAGGTACTCGATGATGCTGCCGATCACCCGGGACTCCCGACGCCCGTCCGGATGCTTCAGGGTCAAGGTGTACAGGCAGTCCTGCGCGCCGAACACCGCCTTCATCCGCCGGTCGCTCTCGAGGAGCCCGACGCCGCAGATCGCCCAGTCCGTCGCGAGTCCTTCGTTCATCAGCGAGTCGAGGGTCATCGCCATGTGGGCACGGTGGAACCCGCCCACGCCGATGTGCACGATGCCGACGGATGCCGCGGACCTGTCGTACCGCGGCCGCCCCACGTCGTGCGGCAACTCCGCGAGAGTCGCCTCACCGAGGGTGGAGTAGGAGTCGAACGACGTCATGGCGGGCGATCCCCCGGTCACTTGACCGCGCCCATGGCGAGACCGCGCACGAGCTGCTTCTGGGCCAGCCATCCTGCTGCCACCACGGGCAGCACCGCGAGCGTGGACGCCGCCGACAGCACGGCGAGGAACTGTCCACGGCCGTCGACGAAGCTCGCCAGGAACGGCGGCGTGGTGCGGGCGTCGAAGGTGGTGAGCAGCGTGGCGAGGAAGTACTCGTTCCACGAGAAGATGAAGCAGATCAGCGCAACCGCGGCGATGCCGGGCAGCAGGATCGGCAGCACCACGCGCAGCATCTCCGTGCGCAGGTTCGCCCCGTCGATCTGGGCCGCCTCGATGATCTCGATCGGCACCTCGCTGAAGAACGACCGCATCATCCACACCGCGATCGGCAGGTTCATCGCCGCATAGAGGAAGATCAGCGCGTTGATGTTGTCGAGGGCACCGATCGTCTTGAGGATGAAGAATACCGGGATGATGGATGCCGCGGCCGGCAGGAACCTCGTCGAGATGAAGAAGAACAACACGTCCTGCACGCGCTTGATCGGCCTGACGCTGAGGGCGTACGCGGCGGGGATGGCCAGCAGCAGCACGATGAGCGTGGAACCGACGCTGGCCATGAGCGAGTTGAGCAGGTACGAGCCCATTCCGCGGTCGAACACGGCCTGGTACTGGTCGAAGTTCAGCTCGGTGAAGATGCTCGGCGGGTTGGCCGCAGCGGCGCCCTCGGACTTGAAGCTCGTGAACACCATCCAGGCGACGGGGAAGAAGAACAGCAGGGCGATGAACCAGGTGACGACGGTGAGGAGCGAACCACGGACTCTGCGCATCAGCGGGTACCGCCTTCCATGAAGACCCTGAAGAGGGTGCGGAGGGCCACCGTCGCGACGACGATAGTGATGATGACCGTCACGACGCCGTACGCCGCCGCCTGGCCGATGTCGAGTCCGATGAAGGCTCTCTCGTAGAGCAGGTACGACAGGGTCTTGGTGCCTCCGGTGCCCTTGGTCATGATGGCGATCGGGTCGAACACCTGAAGGAGCATGATCCCGCCGAGCAGGGTCGCGATCTCGATGTACTGCCGAAGGTGCGGAAGGGTCATCGTTTGGAAGATGCGCACGGGGCCCGCCCCGTCGACGGCGGCGGCCTCAAGGATCTCGCGACTCTGGCTCTGCAGACCCGCCAGCAGGATGAGCATCATGAACGGCGTGTACTGCCAGGTGAGCAGCATCACGATCGTGACCGCGGGGAAGTCGGTGTTCCACGCGACGGAAGGGATGCCGATCAGGTTCAACCCCACATTGACCATGCCGACGTTCGCATCGAGCATGCTGAATTTCCAGATTAGTGCCCCGGCGGCCGGCATGATCAGGAACGGGGTGATCATCAGCGTGCGCACGATGCCCTGTCCGACGAACTTGCGGTCGAGCAGGATTGCGAACAGCAGTCCGAAGATCAGGGAGAGCACCACCGACGACCCGGTGATCGTGACGGTCGCCCAGAGTGACGGCAGGAAGTCGGAGCCCGTGAAGAGGGACGCATAGTTGGCGAACCAAGCGAACTCGATGTCGTCCGGGCGCAACTGGTTCCAGTTGAGGAACGAGGTGTAGATGGTGACCAGGAAAGGGATCTGGGTCAGGGCGATCGCGAAGAAGAGGGCCGGCATCACGAGCGCTCTCGCCTGCCGCGCTGTGGTGCGGGCCGCCGGGGAGACGTGCACGGGTGCCGCCCGCCGACTGGCTGGCGGAGCGGGCTCCGGAGTGCGGCCCGTGGGGGTGAGTGTGGTCGTCATCGTCCTGTCCTCGTCGTGTACGTGCCAGCGAGAGTGCGCCGCCCGAGGCCGACCTGACGGCCGACCCCGGGGCTTCGCTGCTGTGCTGTGGGTTACCGGTGCTACTTCTGTTTGTCGCCGGCTTCCTGGGCGATCTCCTGCCCCTCGTCGAGGGCGGCATCCACCGTGGTGCGGCCCGCGATGGCGTCAGCCACCAGCTGGGCGACCTGGTTGCCGACATCCTGGAATTCGGGGATCGTCACGTACTGGATGCCCACCCACGGCTGCGGATTCACTCCAGGTTGCTCGGGGTTGACCGAGTTCATGACCTCGAGGGTGATCGGCGCGAACGACGCGGCGGCCTCCTTGTACTCCGGGATCTCGTAGGTCGAATTGCGGGCTCCCGGGGGAACGCGGGTCCAGCCGAGTTCCTCACCGACGAGCTGATGGTATTCCTTGCTCGTGGCCCACTTGATGAAGGTGGTCGCGGCGTCGGCGTTCTTGGTCGTCTCCGGGACTGCGAGGTTCCACGACCAGAGCCAGCCCGATTCCTCGGTCAGCTTGGTCGGCGCGTGGACGTAGCCCATCTTTCCGGCGACGTCGGACGCCTCGGGGTCTTCGAGGATGGATGCTGCGACGGAGGCGTCGTACCACATGGCGACCTTGCCGGTCTGGAGCAGGTTGAGGCACTCGGTGAAGCTGTTCGAGACCGGGTCGGCCTCTCCTGCGTCGGCGAGCAGGTCGACGTAGAAGTTCACGCCGTCCTTGAAGCCCTGCGAATTGACCTGGGCGTCCCAGTTCTCGTCGTACCAGGTGCCACCGAAGGTCTGAACGACCGTGGTGAGCGGCGCGAACAGGTCGCCCCACCCTGGCTTTCCGCGAAGGCAGATACCGGCCGTCTCCGGGCTGTTGATCTGGCGCGCGGCAGCGGCGACCTCGTCCCAGGTCGGCTCGTTCGGCAACTCGGGCACTCCCGCCGCAGCGAAGATCTCCTTGTTGTACATGAGGATCGACGACTCGCCGTAGAAGGGCACGGCGTACTGCTTGCCGTCTACGGAGATGGCGGTGCGGACCGGCTCGAGGATGTCATCGACGTCGTAGTCGGCGTCACCCTCGAGGTCTGCCGTCAGATCCTTCAGCCAGCCGAGCTCGCCCCACTGGGGCACCTCGTAGGCTCCGACCGTCACGATGTCGTACTGGCCGGCGCCCGAGGCGACGTCGGCGGTGACGGCGGCACGCAGGTCGCCCTCCTCCATCTGCACGAAGTTGACCGTGATGCCGGGGTTCTCCTCCTCGAAGGTGCCCTTGAGCTCCTCCATGTCCTTCATCTGCGGGTTGTTGACGGTCGCGAGTGTCAGCGTCACGTCGTCATCGGCGCCTCCACCCCCGCCCGCTCCTGAACAGCCGCTCAGCACGATGGCTGAGATGGCGACGGCGGCGCCGAGTGTCACGGCGCGTCTCTTGTGGGGCATGGGAACTCCTTTGTCGTCATTGCGTACCCTCGGCCCGCCAGGCCGGGGACCGGGCGGTGCAGCGGAGACCACCGGGGTGGCTCGAGAGCTGTCCCAGCGACATCGTCGGGACGGCCGGTGAGTGTGCGCCTCCGCCGTTCTGAGTAGAAACGTACAAGCGAATGTGCCGTCTCGACCGGTGGATTCACCCCCGTTGCGCTCAGATTCTGGTACTTTCTTTCGCACACGGCCTCCCGGACGTCCTCTCCCGCGCACACCTGAGGGATTCGATCCTCTGGACAGGAAAATAACGATCATGCGTCGATCGATCGACAGCGAAGACCCGCTCACCACGATTGCGCGGAAGATGCTGGTGACACCAGCAGCCCGCGAGGTCGTGCCTCTGCTGCCCGGGGAATCGTTCCGCTGGATGGAGCATGACTACCCGAGCCAGATCGCGCGCTGGAACTACCACCCCGAGATCGAGATACACCTGATCAGGAGGAGCACGGGCAGTTACATCATCGGCGACCAGATCGGACCTTTCGCACCCGGTCACGTCGCGATCGTCGGCTCCGGGGTGCCTCACGACTGGATGAGCGACCTCGCCGTGGACGAAGTCATCGAGGGGCGGGACGCGGTCATCCAGTTCACCGAGGGGTGGCTCGAGCGCTGCGCGCAGTCCATCCCCGAACTCGCCGACACGACAGCACTCATCGAGGCATCGAAGCGCGGAATCGTCTTCGGTGGAGCGACGGCGCGGGCGGCCGCGCAGGAGATCGAGGCGGTCGGCGTGTCCCTGGGATCCGGTCGCATCGCCCACATGTTCGCCCTTCTCGCCGTGTTGTCCGATGCCCCCGAATCGGACACCCACTTCGTGACGGCCGGGGTCTACTCGTCGGATATGGGGCGGGAGGGGAAGGCCGCCGTGGATGCCGGGCTCGCGTACATCCTCGAGAATCTCACCGGCAAGATCCGCATGTCCGAGGCGGCCCGCATGGCCCTGATGTCCGAACCCTCGTTCTCGAAGTATTTCAAGCGGGCGAGCGGCATGACCTTCAGCGACATGGTAAAACGACTGAGGATCGCCAACGCCTGCAGACTCCTCGACCGCACCGATTCGTCGATCTCGGCGATCAGCGCGGCGGTCGGCTACACCAATCTCGCCAACTTCAATCGCCAGTTCCTGGCGGAGACGGGCGTCACGCCGCGTGCCTACCGGGCGCTCGACGACATCCACAAACC
>JBEANR010000029.1:0-3206 GCA_041165365.1 Actinomycetota bacterium
CTCGGGCACTCCGCACACCGTCAAGGTCGCGAAGCTCACCAAGGAGCAGGTGCGCCAGATCGCCGAGACCAAGATGTCCGACCTCAACGCGAACGACATCGACGCGGCATCCAAGATCATCGCGGGCACCGCCCGCTCGATGGGGATCACGGTGGAGGCATAATGGCCACGAAGTCGAAGGCCTACCGCGCCGCCGCGGAGAAGATCGAAGAGGGTCGTTTCTACACCCCCGCCGAAGCCGTTGCGGTCGCCCGTGAGACCGGGTCGAAGAAGTTCGACTCCACCGTCGAGGTCGCACTCAAGCTCGGGGTCGACCCGCGCAAGGCCGACCAGATGGTGCGCGGAACCGTCAACCTTCCCCACGGCACCGGTAAGACCGCCCGCGTCATCGTGTTCGCCACCGGTCCGGCTGCTGACGCCGCACTCGCCGCCGGCGCCGACGAGGTCGGTGGCGACGAGCTCATCGAGAAGGTGGCCGCCGGCTACACCTCGTTCGACTCCGCCGTCTCGACCCCCGAACTCATGGGCAAGGTCGGTCGCCTCGGAAAGGTGCTCGGCCCCCGCGGCCTCATGCCCAACCCGAAGACCGGCACGGTCACGCCAGACCCGGCGAAGGCCGTGACCGAGATCAAGGGCGGAAAGATTGAGTTCCGCGTCGACAAGCACAGCAACGTGCACTTCATCGTGGGTAAGTCCGGTTTCGACCAGACCCAGCTCGAGGAGAACATCACCGCGGCGATCGAGGAGATCTCCCGGGCCAAGCCGTCGAGCTCGAAGGGCCGCTACATCCAGAAGGGCACCGTGTCGACCACGTTCGGCCCCGGCATCCCGCTCGACGTCAACGGACTGTAAGGCTGCGACGTCACGACGCAACACAGGGAGGGGCTCGCTGCGGCGGGCCCCTTCCGCATACCGGCCGGAGGAGCGACATGACCACCGTCAGACGTGCCGTGTCGGATGACGCGGCCACCCTGCACCTGGTCGCCGCCGCGACCTTCCCGCTCGCGTGCCCGGCTGGAACGGCGCCCGAGAGCATCGCCGCGCACATCGAGCAGCACCTCTCGGAATCGCGGATGTCGGGGTACCTCGCCGACCCGGTCCGCGTGCTCTTCGTGGCGGAGGTCGACGGCTCACCGATCGGTTACACCATGCTGGTCATCGAGGATCCCGTGGATGCGGATGTCGCGGCGGCGGTCACCACCCGCCCCACTGCCGAGCTGAGCAAGTGCTACCTGCTGCCGACCGCACACGGCACGGGGGTCGCGGGCCGAATGGTCGAGGCGACCGTGGCGGAGGCCGCCGCGGTCGGAGCCCGATCGGTGTGGCTGGGTGTCAACCGGCACAACGAGCGCGCGAACGGGTTCTACGCGAAATGCGGGTTCGAGGTGGTGGGGAAGAAGAGCTTCTTCGTGGGCCCCGAGCTGCAGGAGGACTACGTGCGGGAGCGGGATCTCGGCAGGCTCGATCAGCGGTAGGCAGGCTCGATCAGCGGTAGCGGGCGGGATCTCGGCAGGCTCGATCAGCGGTAGCAGGCTCGATCAGCGGTAGCGGGCTGCATCCGCGGTAGCCGCTACCCCTCCGCGACCCTGAGCACGATCTTGCCGCGCGTGTGACCTCCCTCGAGCGCGCGGTGGGCGGCCGCGGCATCCTCGAGGGCGTAGACCTCGTCGACATGCACCGCGATGTCCCCGGCATCGAGGAGTCTGGCGATGATCCCGAGCGAGGCGCCATCCGGTGCCACCGTGAACGTCGAAGCGCGCATCCCCGCCTCACGCGCGTCGTCGAGGAAGGTGGGCCAACTGCCCGTGGGCACGTTGAGGATCAACCCGCCGCGTCGAAGGGTGCGGAGCGAGCGGGAGCCCGTGTCGTCGTGCACATCGCCGATCAGGTCGACGACGACATCCATTCCGGTCGCGATCTCCTCGAAGCGGGTCGACGTGTGATCGACGACCTGGGCGGCACCGAGTTGCTCGAGAAATCGCAGGTTGCCCGGCGACCCCGTCGCGACGACGTGCGCTCCGAAGTACGACGCGAACTGCACTGCGAAGTGACCGACTCCGCCGGCACCCGCGTGCACGAGCATCCGCTGCCCCTGGTGGGCCTTCGCGAGGTCGACCACGAGTCCCCAGGCGGTCAACGCCGCGAGAGGCACTCCGGCGGCCTCGACGTGGGTCAGGGCTGCAGGTTTGCGGATGACGCCGAGCGACGACACCGCGACATACTCGGCGTAGCTCCCGCCGTAGCGGGGCACCGAGGTCATCCCGAACACCTCGGCGCCGGGTTGCAACGGATGCGCCTCGTAGGGCGACTCCTCGACGATCCCGCTGAAGTCCTGCCCGAGCACCGCCGGCCAGCGGCCGATGTGGGCGGAGACACCTCTACCGCCGCGCGTCTTCGCGTCGATCGGATTGACGCCCGCGGCGATCACCCGCACGATCAGCTCGGCGCCTATGCGCGCGGGCCTCGGCACGTCGGTGAGAGTCAATACCTCGGCTCCGCCAGTCGTGTCGATCGCCATCGCTCGCATGGAGGTCGTTCCCCTCGTGTGCTCATCGGTCGCAACACAGTCAAGACGATCCGTGAGTCGGCCTTGTTTCGCCGAGGTCACCCGGATGCTAACGATCTGCCGGGTGTCGACGGTCGTACGGATGCCGTCGATCCACCGGCCCGCCTCGCCCCGTCTCGCTCTGCCTCGCCCCGTATCACCGCGATTGCAGGAGCTGGATCACCCGACCGGCCAGATGCACGAGTGCATGGATCTCGTTCTCGTCCCGATCGATCCACCGGCACCGGGGCTCGGCGTCGATCGGGATGAAGTCGTCGTGCTGCTCCCAGACGAGCAGGGTGCGCTCAGCGCCGAGCACGTACTGCTGCCACCAGATCTGCCTCAGGTAGGAACGGGGGACGGAGCGCCAGGCCGACTTCGTGGTCTTGATCTCGGCGAGCAGGAGTGTTCCGTCCGCTGTGGTGCCGACGCCGTCGGGGGTGGCGAGATGACGGCGATCGCCTGCGGAGTGGAACAGTCCGTCGCTCGGCGCGATTCCGAAGGTGCCGGAGACCCAGCGGGCGATCTCGGGCTCCCTGGCTCGCCCGTGGTCGGTGTAGGCATTGCCGCCGAAACCCGATCCGTTGGCCTTGTCCCACGCCACCGCGCGGATCGATGCCAGGCCCGAGAGGCGCGAGGCGTCGGTCGCCGTGATGCCGCG
>JBEANR010000030.1:0-5415 GCA_041165365.1 Actinomycetota bacterium
CGGTGCCCGCGACCCCGAGGTCGTAGAGCTGCCAGGGGCCCGAGGTGATCATGCCGATCTGGTCGCTCGCGAAGAGTCTGGCGAACTCCTCGTCGGTCTGGTCGAGGTAGACGCTCTCGTCATCGACGGCCATGGCCCGCAGGAACTCGAGGGCGTCGACGCCGGCCTGCGAGTCGAACTCGGCGGTCTCCCCGTCGTCGGAGAGGATCGATCCGCCGTTCTGCCAGAGGTGCGGCCAGAACTGCCAGGTCGTCTCCTCGCTGCCCGACACCGAGTAGGCGTAGCCGTAGGTGCTGGTCGACGAGTCGGTCATGGCCCTCGCCGCCTCCCGGAAGTCGTCCCAGGTCCACTCCTCGGTGGGGTAGGCGACACCCGCGGCGTCGAACACCGTCGTGTTGTAGAGGAGCGAGAGGTTGTCGACCACGGCGGGGAACCCGATCGTCTTCTCCCCCGTCGGCTGCACGGTCTGACGCGCGGCCTCGGAGAACTCGTCCCACGCGACATCCGGTTCCGCCACCTGCTCGGTGATGTCGAGGGTGCGACCGGATGCCTCGATCTGGCTGGCCCACGACCCGAAGGCGTACGAGACGTCGGGGTAGTTGCCGCCGGCGAAGCTCGCCGACAGCTTCTGCAGGATGACGTCGGTCGACGGCGCACCCGATGAGATGTCGATGGTCACGTTGGGGTGCAGCTCTTCGAAGTCGCTCGCGAGACCCTCGAGGATCGTCTGCGCCTGATCGGCCTGACCGGTCCAGACGGTGAGGGTGACGTCGGCGTCTTCATCGAGGGTGGTGGCTCCCTGCTGACCCGCGGCGCACCCGGAGAGCGCGAGCGCCCCCGCGGTGACGACGGCGGCAGCGGCGGTGATGCGGCGGAACGGATGCGCGGGGCGAGGCATGGGGTTCTCTTCTCCTACTTCGGGCTGTGGCGGGTCGGGTTGTGGGTCATCGTAGGATCACGGATCGGGTGAGGTGGCGCGGGGTGTCGGGCTGCAGCCCTCGGCTCTCCGCGAGGGCCACGGCGAGCCTCTGCGCCTGTACGAGCTGCACGAGAGGGTCATGGTCGGAGGCGAGCACGGTGGCGCCCGTCGCCTCGATGTCGGCGACGAGGGATGCCGCGACGGGGCCGAAGACGACGACGAGCGACCCGGGGTGGGCGACGGCGATGGGGCCGTGGCGGTAGTCGAGCAGAGGATAGGACTCCGACCACGCCTGCGCGGCCTCGCGCACCTTGAGCGCCGCCTCCTGGGCGAGACCGTGGGTCCATCCGGAGCCGAGGTAGACGAAGTGGTCGAAGCGCGAGACGTCGAGCGGCAACGCGGCGGCGAGCACCTGGGCCGCCTCGTCGGCGAGCGCCGAGACGTCGTAGCCCCACGCGGCCTTCGCGAGCGCGATCACGGTCGTCGGGAATCGGGTCTGCACGACGGAGCGCTCGTCGGCGAAGTCGAGCAGCACCACGTCGTCGACCAGGTCGAGGATGCGTCCGGATGCGACGCCGGTCACCGCCACGCGGGTCGTGCCGGCCTCGACCTGCTCGAGCGCGGTCAGCACCTCGCTGGTCGTGCCGGAGCGGGTGATCGCGACGACGCGGTCGTAGCGCCTGCCGGGGGTCCACTCCGAGGCGTAGGCGGCGTCGGTCTCGCCGAGCCCGGCACGCTCGCGGAGCACAGCGAGCGATTCCGCGACGAAGGCGCTGGTGCCGCAGCCGAGCAGCAGCACCCTCTCCCCCGGCTTGCCGAGCAGCGTTCCGCTGCCACTCGCCTCGGTCAGGGCCCGCCGCCACACATCGGGCTGACTGGCGATCTCGGTGGAGGTGATGCTCATGGGTTCCGTCGTTTCCTGTCGTGCCGACCTGGTGCGGCCCGTGTGCCCGGTGCACTCGTGGTTGTGCAATAGTGCCCCGATAACTGATCATGTGACAACGAGAATGTCGTTTTCGCTCAGTTTTTCTGATCGTTTGAGCACGGGCGTCCAGATCGCCGAGCGTATACCGGAGAGGCGCACCGATGACAGAGCAGGGTAGGGGCCCCGACTGGTCGGCGTTGTCGGCGATGACTCTGGATGCCTGGCATCCGATCTCCCAGGTCGTCCGTGAGGTGACGACGGTGTCTCGCGCCGCCGTGCCCGCGATCGACGTGCACAACCATCTCGGCCGGTGGCTCTCCGACGACGGCGGGTGGATGATCGCCGACGTCGCCGCCCTCCTCGCGCTGATGGACTCGCGGTCCATCGCGACCATCGTCAACCTCGACGGACGCTGGGGCGACGAACTCGATCAGAACCTGGATCGCTACGACCGCGCGCATCCGGATCGCTTCGTCACGTTCTGCCAACTCGACTGGGATCTGCTCGCCGGAGCAGACGGCGAGGCCCGACTGATCGCCTCGCTCGACGACAGCGCGCGACGGGGCGCTCGAGGGGTGAAGGTCTGGAAGAACCTCGGGTTGAGTGTGCGCGATGCGATCGGAGACCTCGTGCTGCCCGACGATGAGCGGGTGGTGCGCATACTGGGCCACGCCGGAGCGCTCGGACTGCCGGTGCTCATCCACGTCGCTGACCCCAAGGCCTTCTTCGAACCGCTCGACCACCGCAACGAGAGGCTCGACGAGCTGCTGCAGTCGCGTGACTGGTGGTTCGGCGATCGCACCGTGCACCCGAGTTTCGACACGCTGCTCGACGCGCTGGCCCGCCTCGTGCTCGCGACGCCGCAGACGGACTACGTCGGCGCCCACGCCGGATGCGCGGCTGAGGATCTCGACAGGGTCGAGCGACTTCTCGATGTCGCGCCGAACTTCTCGATCGACATCGGAGGGCGGATGGCGGAGCTCGGGAGACAGCCGCGCCGGTTCCGGAGGCTGATCGAGCGGCATCCGGATCGGGTGTTGTTCGGCACGGACATCTACCCGCCGACGGCGGAGCAGTTCGACCTGCACTTCAGATTCCTCGAGACGGCCGACGAGGGCTTCGAGTACGCACCAGACGAACCGGTGCCCCCGCAGGGCCGGTGGACGGTATCCGGCCTCGACCTGCCTCACGCGCTGCTCGAGCCGATCTACGCGGGGAACGCCCGCAGGATCCTGGGGCCGGCCGCACGCTGACGCCGCCCGGCGCGGCACTCCGCGGGCTGTCCGCCGACGCGGCTGCTTCATCGGCGAGAAGATGCTGCTCCCGCTCATCTCGAATCGCCGAAACTCGCCGATGAGCGCCCTGTCGCGGGCGGCACGACAGGGGACGGGAGAAGCCCTAGCCGGACACGACCTCGCACAGCGACGCGACGACCTCGGCGACGGCCTCGCGGGCCGGGCCGAGATAGCGGCGGGGGTCGACGAGGGCGACTTCGGCACCGAGAATCCGACGGATCTCCCGAGTGGTCGCGATCCCGAGCGCCGTGCCCACATTCACCTTGCGGATGCCCGCCCGCACCGCCGCGCGCAGCACAGCGTCGTCTACCCCCGACGAACCGTGCAGCACGAGGGGAACGGGCACGGCCTCGCGCAGTCGCGCGATCAGCTCCAGGTCGAGCGCGGCGTCCTTGGAGGTCATGGCGTGCGAACTGCCCACCGCGACAGCGAGGGCATCCACACCGGTCGCCGCGGTGAAGTCCGCCGCCTCGGCCGGGTCGGTGCGAGCGCCCGGCGCATGAGCCCCGTCCTTGCCGCCGACCACACCGAGCTCCGCCTCGATCCAGAGCCCGGCGGCATGGCCCTGCGCCGCGACATCCGCCGTGGTCCGGATGTTCTCGGCCCACTCCCGATGCGCTGCGTCGATCATCAGCGAGCCGACGCCGAGCCGGGCGGAGTCGCCGATCGCCTCCTCGACCAGGGCGGTGTCCTGCAGGTGATCGAGGTGCAGCGCGATCGGCACGTCGGCCGCCGAGGCGATCTCCCGACAGGCGAGCAGGAGGGGCGACATCCGGCCGCCGTGGAATCCGATCGCGTTCTCGCTGACCTGCAGGATGACGCCGCGACCCGCGCGGGAGGCACCGAGAGCGACGCCCTCGGCCTGTTCGAGGGTGACGACGTTGACGGCGAGCGCTGCCCCGCCGGATGCCGCGGCTGCGGCGACGAGGTCACCGCTCGACGCGAGGGTCACCGCGGAGCCACTGGGGCACGGAGCGATTCGGGCAGGGCGTCGCCATGGGCGGCCACCAGGTCGTCGCACAGGGCCCAGATCTGCTCGGGGGTCAGCGTCGACGACGCGTTGGGGTCCATGAGCACGGCCTGGCGGATCAGCTCCGGGTTGCCGGTGCGTGCCGCCTCGACGGTCAGCGAGGCGACCGCGAGGTACGGGCCGTTCTGCGCGGCGAGCTGGGGAGGCAGCGCCCCCACGGCCCTGGGCGTGACGCCGTCGTCATCCACATCGCACGGCACCTCGACGACGGCACCCTGCGGCAGGTTGTCGATGAGCCCGTCGTTGACGACATTGCCGTGGATGACCCGGCGCTCGCCCGTCACCATCGAATGGATCACCTGCGGCGCATACTCCGCTGCCCCCTCCTCGAGCTCGAGCGGATCGCCCACGGCGAGCGCCGCCTTCGCGTGCTCGAACTCGGCCACGTTCTGCTCGCTGATGCCGAGGTATTGCAGCGGCTCGATCCTGAAGCGTTCGATCTGCTCGTTCGACCTGAGGAACCACGACAGGTACTCCGACGAATGCTCGCTCGTCTCGGTGGGGTAGAAGCCGAGGCGCCGGAACATCTCGACACGCACGCGACGCTCGAGGCCGGGGTCATCCGCGATCGCCTGCCGCAGCTTCGGGTAGAGGTCGACGCCGTCTCGCGACCACTCGAGCAGCCAGGCCTGGTGGTTGACGCCCGCGGCGATGAAGTGGGTGCCCTCGAGCGGCACATCGATGAGCTCGCAGAGGTCGTTGGCCGTCCAGTAGACGCTGTGGCAGAGTCCGACGGCACGGATGTCGGGCGCGACGAGCGAGGCCCACCAGATGTTCATCGCCATCGGGTTGGTGTAGTTGAGCAGGATCGCGCCGGGGCAGATCTGCCGCATGTCGTCGGTGAGCCCGGAGAGAAACGGGAAGGTGCGCAGCGCACGGAACACTCCGCCCACGCCCGTGGTGTCTCCGATGGTCTGGCGGAGCCCGTAGCGCGCCGGGAGCTCGAGGTCGATCCTGGTCGCCGCGATGCCGCCGACCTGCACCATGTTCACCACGAACGCGGCGCCGGTCAGCGCCGCTCTGCGGTCGAGGTGGGCGGAGATCGTCGCGCGAGTGCCGAGTCGGTCGTTCACCTGTCGCGCGGTGCCCTCAGCCACGGCGAGCCGTTCGGGATCGATGTCGTGCAGGGCGATCTCGAGGTCTGCCAGTTCAGGGAAGCGCAGGAGGTCGGCGATGAGCTGGCGCGTGAAGACGACGCTCCCCGCTCCGATGAAAGTGACTCGGGTCATCAGGCAATCGTCAACCA
>JBEANR010000031.1:0-9409 GCA_041165365.1 Actinomycetota bacterium
GCGCCCTCGGCGCGCTTCGAGCTGCGATTCGACACCGGCGATCGCATCGACGTGTCTGAACCCGTGCTCCTCGGGCGTGACCCCGACGCCGCCCACCACCCCGGAGCTCGAGCCGTCAGCGTCGTGGATGAGAGCCGTTCGCTGTCGAAGACCCATCTGCTCGTCCGTCCCATGGAGGGCGGGCTCGAGGTCGTGGACTGGCACTCGACGAACGGGTCGGGGCTCACCAGCGGCGGGGTCGAAGTCGAGCTCTCGCCCGGCGTGCCGGCGCCGGCGAACGAGGGTGACCGGATCCGACTCGGCGACCGGATCGCAGACGTGACGCGTCTATGACCCGCCCCGTATCGACGACCTGTGCTGCTCCGCCGCGCATCCACCTCGGAGGAGAGCCATGAGACTCAAGCTGACACTGCATCGTCATGCGGGTGACCCCGCCGACATCGTGATCACGACCGACTCCACCGCGACGGTCGGCGACGTGGCACGCTATGTCGCCGAATCGGATCCCACCCGGTCGATCGTTCCGGGTGACGACGACGTACTCACCCTGGCTGTCGCACCGCCGACGGGCCAGCGGCTGGTTTCGCTCCCGCCCCACACCCCGATCGGCGAGGCACCGGTCGGGTCGGGATTCGCAGCATCCATCATCAATTACGGCCCCGGGTATGCGGCGTCCGAGCAGCGCGAGATCGTCGGGCGGATGCGCGCGGTCGCGGGCCCACTTGCCGGCCAGGAGTTTCCGGTCGCGGCCGGGCAGGTTTCACTCGGGCGCGATTCGAGCAATGACATCGTGCTCGCCGATCCGATGGTGTCCAAGAATCACGCCAGACTCGAAGCCGGCACGCACGTGGAGGTCGTCGACCTCAACTCGGCGAACGGCGTGCTGGTCGACGGAGTACAGCTCCAGCGGGTTCGGGTGGAGGACGGCACACCATTCGTGATCGGGGGCACGACGCTCGTTCTCCATCTCGCGCGCTCGTTCGACGGCTCCGCCGACGAGGATCCGATCATCGAACGCGGTGGCGGCCTCCTGTTCAACCGAAGTCCACGGGTCGAGGTGCGCTACCCGGGCACCGGGTTCAAGCCCCCTCGTCTGCCGACGGAGAAGATCGGCAAGATCTTCCCGTGGCCGATCCTCATCGCGCCCATCCTGATGGGAATGGCGCTGTACGCGCTGAACGAGAATCCCCGTTCCCTCCTCTTGATCGTGATGACGCCGCTCATGGCCCTCGGCAACCTCTTGAATCAGTCGGTGCAGGGCAGCAAGAAGGAGAATCACGAGTTCCTGCTCTTCGAGCGGCAGTACGAACAGCTCGAGGAGGATCTGTTCCGCGGCAAACCGGAGGAGGAGGTTGCCCGAGGCGTCGAGGCACCGCCCGTCGCGGAGGTGTTCGACCAGGCCATGCGGCTCGGCCCGATGCTGTGGACGAGGCGCCCCGAGCACTGGAACTACCTCGCCCTGCGGCTGGGCAGCTGCCGACTGCCCGCCCGCAACACGATCTCCGATGCGGACACCCCGGAGGGTCTCCCCGAGTTCATCGAGCGCGTCGACAGGCTTCGCGAGCGCTACGACTCCGTCGACGACGTGCCCGTGTTCGAGATGCTGTCGGCGGCGGGATCGATCGGCATCGCAGGGCCCCGGGCTCTGGTCGCCGACACGATGCGCGGCGTCGCCGTGCAGCTGTTCGGGCTGCACGCCCCGAACGACGTCGTCGCGGTCGCCTTCGCGGACTCGACCTGGACTCCCGAGCTCGAGTGGCTGAAGTGGATGCCGCACACCTCCAGTGAACGCAGCCCGTTCCGTGACAGGCCCCTCGCCGACACCGCGCCCACCAGTGCAGCACTGCTGAGTTCGCTCGAGGACTACGTCGCCCGCGCGGCGGGGGATGCAGGCAGGCCCGAGCCGCGCGGCCCATTCAAAGAGGACTGGAATCCCCTGGTGTTCGGCACCGACGTCTCCCGTGCGGCGGGCGAGCGACGCGTGACCCCGCCGGTGTCGGTCATCGTGTTCGTCACCGGCGACGCCCCGGTGGACCGGGGACGACTCACCGATGTTCTGGAGCGCGGGGCCGACCACGGGGTGCACGCCGTCTTCGTCTCGCCGACGGTCGAATCCCTCCCCGCCGTCTGCCGGAGCTTCATCGAGCTGACGGCCACGGGCCTGGAGGATGCTCGCGTCGGTCTGGTGCGCACCGGTGAGGAGTTCGACCATGTGCGGGTGGAAGGCGTGTCGAACGCCTACATGGAGATGTTCGCTCGGCGCCTCTCCCCCGTCGTCGACGCGAGCACAGTCGTGCACGACGCATCCGACATCCCGAACTCGGTCATGTTCCTGCAACTCATCGATCCGGCGATCGCCGAGGACCCGGATGTCGCGATCGAGCGGTGGCGGCAGAACACCACCATCATCGACCGGTCCACGAACCCACGGCCCCGGTTGAAGAAGGCGGGCACGCTTCGCGCGATCATCGGGCAGGGCGCGAGCGACGCGATGGCACTCGACCTGCGCACCCAGGGTCCGCACGCGCTCGTCGGCGGCACGACCGGCGCGGGCAAGTCCGAGTTCCTGCAGGCGTGGGTACTCGGCATGGCAGCGGCCCACAGCCCGGACCGCGTCACCTTCCTCTTCGTCGACTACAAGGGAGGGTCTGCTTTCGCCGATTGCGTCGGCCTGCCGCACTGCGTGGGGCTGGTCACCGACCTGAGCCCGCACCTGGTGAGCCGCGCGCTGACCAGTCTGCGGGCCGAACTGCAGCATCGCGAGCATCTGCTCAACCGCAAGAAGGCCAAGGATCTGTTGGAGCTGGAGAAGCGCCAGGACCCGGAGACCCCGCCGGCACTGGTGCTCGTCATCGACGAGTTCGCGGCGCTCGCGTCGGAGATGCCGGACTTCGTAGACGGAGTCGTCGACATCGCTCAGCGCGGGCGCTCCCTCGGCATCCACCTGATCATGGCGACCCAGCGGCCCGCCGGCGTCATCAAAGACAACCTCAGGGCGAACACCAACCTGCGCATCGCGTTGCGGATGGCCGACGAATCCGACTCCCGTGATGTGGTCGACGACGAGGTCGCAGCGAGCTTCTCGCCGAGCATCCCGGGTCGCGCGATCGCCAAGACCGGCCCCGGGCGCCTCGTACCGTTCCAGTCGGCCTACACGGGCGGGTGGACTTCGGATGACGACGCGGCAGCCGCCGAGGTCCGGGTCGCAGAGCTCCGGTTCGGCGCCACGCGCGAATGGGAGCCCGACCGTGCCGCGGAGTCAGATTCCCACGAGCACGACCTCGGTCCGAACGATCAGAAGCGCATCGTGGAGACCCTCGTGCGCGCAAGCGTGGCCGCGGGCCTTCCACGGCCCCGGCGACCGTGGCTCGACGACCTGCCGATGCTCGTCGACCTGCAGCGGCTGACGACCGACGGGGACACGCGCATCCCGCTTGCTCTCATGGACGTCCCCGAACGGCAGCTCCAGGAATCGGCTGTCTTCGTGCCCGACCGCGATGGGTCGCTCGTGGTGTACGGCACCTCCGGCTCGGGCAAGTCCACGGTGCTGAAGACGATCGGTACCGCAGCGGGCATGCGCCCGGATCGAGGTCGCGTCCAGGTGTTCTGCCTCGACTTCGCGTCTGGCGCGCTGGGAGCCCTCGCGGCCCTCCCTCACGTCGGGTCGGTCGTCGACGGCTCAGATGTGGAGCGGATCCAGCGGCTGCTGCGCACCCTCGACCAGGAGATGGATCGCCGGGCCGTGTCCTTCTCGGCTGCCAGCGCCTCGTCGGTGCAGGAATACCGGGAGCTGGTCGATCCGGCGATGCCGCGCATCATCCTGCTGATCGACAACTACCCGGAGTTCAAGAAGGACTGGGAGGTCGCGCCGGGCCGGGGGCCGTCGTACCGCACGTTCATGCGCATCCTCGGCGAGGGTCGCACCTTGGGTCTGCACACCGTGATCACCGCCGACCGCGGAAACGCGGTGCCCAGTGCGGTCGCCGCCAACATCTCCAAGCGGGTCGTACTGCGCATGGGCGATCACAGCCAGTACATGCTGCTCGGTGCACCGCGCGACATCCTCGACGAGCAGTCCCCGCCCGGGCGTGCCATCATCGACGGGCACGAGGCTCAGATCGCCGTTCTCGGCGGCACGTCCAACGCGGTCGAGCAGACCAAGGCGCTCGGCGCGCTCGGTGATCGCCTGCGGGGGCTCGGCGTGCGCGACCTGCCGGAGATCGGAGCCCTTCCGACGATGGCACTCACGGCGGACCTGCCGGCCGAGGTCGGAGGGATGCCTGTCTTCGGGATCGCCGACGACACCCTGTCCGCGCGCGGATTCGAGCCCATCGGCTCGTTCGTCATCTCGGGGCCCCCTGCCTCGGGCCGCACGAACACCCTCAAGGCACTCGTCGTGGCGATGGAGCGGTTCGACCCCGCCGTGCGCCTGTACCACTTCGGGAGCAGGCGTGCGGATCTGAAGGACTTCCGGCCGTGGTTGCGCAGCGCCACGCGGCCCGAGGACGAGGCCGAGCTGGCTACGGAGCTGGCGGGGATGGTCGTCAGCGAGGCGCCCGGCGAGAGGATCATGATCGTCATCGAAGACATCCCGCACCTCGCCGACGGACCGGCCGATCGCCCCATGCGAGCCCTCCTCCAGGCGATGAACAACAGCGAGCACCTACTGATCGCCGACGCCGAGATCACTCGCGCCAGCGGAAGCATCGGTGTCCTCGGCGAATGGAAGAGCGCGCGGCAGGGGATCGTGCTCAAGCCCGACACGTACGACGGAGAGGCGATCTTCAAGACCGCGTTCGGGCGGGTCAAGCGCTCCGATTTCCCGGTGGGGCGCGGCATCTTCGTGCAGGCGGGCCAGGCGGTCACGATGCAGGTGCCGTTCGTCGCCGAGTCGGAGAACGAGCGCGCGGGCACGCCAGAACCGGCGACCCGGGCGGAGGCGGGGCAGGTGGCGGCGCATGGGTAGCGCTCCCCATGTGCACCCGCTCGTTCCTTCGTTAGCCTCGGTGCAGGGGAAGGCCAGACGGGCCCGAACACGAACAACGCTTGGAGGCGGGTTTCATGGCCGGACATGATTTCGGTGCAACATACAGTGAGATGGAGACTGCGTCGCAGCGGCTGCGCGACGGACGTCAGACCGTCACCGACACGCTGAAGGAGCTGCAGGGCATCATCGACGACCTCGTGCAGGACGGCTTCAAGACCGAGAACGCGTCCGAAGCCTTCTCCACCGCCTACGGGGAGCTGACGACGTCGCTCGACGAGGCCGCCGAGGCCGTCAACGACATGGCCCAGGCGCTCGACCGCATGGCGGACAGGATCCGCGACACCGACGCGGAGATGGCCGGCGGCTGATCCCACGGGTCGAGGTCGTGGTGCGGATGATCGCACCACGGCCTTTTCTGCGCATACTGGGGCGATAAGAATCCATGTCATGAACGGGGGGGGCGAGCTGGTGAGAGCATCGCAGAGCTATTGGTACAGCTTGACGACACAGACTGTGCAGCGTGCTGACGAGCGTCCGTCCGAGGATGTGATCGGGCCGTTCGCCACACCCGAAGAGGCTGAGGAGTCGCCCGCCCTGCTCCTCGAGCACGCACGCGCGTGGCTCGAGAGCGACGAAAGTGCGCGATTCCGCGAGATGGCTGCCGAGAGCGACGACGGCTCCGACCTCGTGTGAGTGGGATGACGTTTCAGCGCCGCAGCGTGGCGGCGGGCGTCGTGTTGATCGTCACGGGCCTGACCGCCTGCGCGCCGGCACTGCCCGCCACTGTGGTGCCCGGCTCCGATGTCACGGTGGGCTGGGCGGGCGAGCTCACCTCGCTCAACGCCGCCGCCGCCCCGACCCGTGGCAACATCGATGTCGCGGAAGCGACGAGGGGTGAGTTCGGCGACGTCGTAGACGGTGAGTTCGTGGCCGATGAGAGCTTCGGCACGGTCACGATCATCAGCGACATCCCGTTCACGGTTCGATACGACCTCGCGGAACCGACCTGGTCCGACGGCATCCCGCTCGACGCTGCTGATCTCATGCTCGGATGGGCAGCGTCCACCGGAGCCCTCGATGCCGACGGGGACGGCGGCTCCGACGATGGGCCCGAGCAGGAGGACCCCCCGACCGTGCCGGTGATCGACGAGTTCGGCCGCACGATCGAGGTGACCTTCGCCGAGCCGACGATCGCGTGGCAGACCGCGATCGAGGCGGCCGTCCCTGCGCACGTCGTCGGTCAGCGCGGGCTCGGCCTCGACGATCCCATGCAGGCGAAGCAGGCGATCATCCGCGCCGTCCAGGAGCAGGATGTCACCGCTCTCGCGGCGATCGCCGAGGCCTGGACCGACGGCTTCGACATCACGGAGAAGACCGAGATCCCCGCCGATCTGCGCCTGTCGAGCGGACCTTTCCACGTCGACCGGGTCACTCGCACCGACGACGGACAGAGCGTGACGCTCGCGCCCAACGCCTCCTACACGGGCGCCGCGTCCGCTCAGATCGCGCGGGTCGAACTCGTTCCGCCGACCGAGGAGCCCGCGTCGGCGATCGGAGGGTCGTTGGATGTCGCGCAGGTGGCCCCGACGACTCAGAACCGAGGCCGGATCCGCGACCTGGAGCGTCGCGACAACCCGGTGCTGACCTCGCACGATGGAAGTGTCTGGACGGTGCTGCTGCGCCCGGCCGGTGTGTTCGCAGCGCCGGCCGCGCGCACGGCGTTCCTTCGCGCTGTGCCCGCGCGCGAGTTGGTGGACCGCGGTGCGGGCGACTGGTCGTCCGCGTACACCGCGACGACCTCGATGCTGGCGGCGCCCGGATCCTCCGCCTACGACGTCGTGAGTGAGGACTCGGGTTTCGCGTCGTCGCTCGGTACGCCGAGCCGCGACCCGGCGCTCGACCGCGAGGCCGTGGGCGTGGCGGCCGGCTCGTCGGTATGCGTGCTGTTCGATCGCGGCAGCGAGTTCGCCACCGGCGCCTTCGCGGCGTTGCAGGATGCCGTGGAGGCGGAGGGGTGGAACGTCGTCGACTGCGGCTCCGACGACATCGGTGCCGCGATCGGCCAGCAGGGATGGGACGCTGCGATCGCCCGGGTACCCCTACCTGAGACTCCCGCGCAGATCGCCGCACTCTGGGGTAGCGGCAGCGAGGCATCCCTCGTCGGAGACGCCGATGCCGATCGTGATGCCCTGATCACGGAACTGGCTCGGACCGTCGACGTCTACGAAACCAGGGAACTTCTCGCCCGGATCGAGTCGAGTATCGTGCGGGCGGCTGTCGCCCGCCCGCTCGCGGTCAATCCCGTGGTGACGATCAGTGCTCGGCAGGTGACGGGAGTCGCAGTGCGGAACGGGCCAGCGGCGCCGCTGACGCACGGCCTCGCACAGTGGGCGGTCGCGCCGTGATCGGTGGCGGGGTGGCACGGTCGAGGTGGGCCCTTCGACAGGCTCAGGGACCCGCGGTGGGCCCTTCGACAGGCCCAGGGACCCGCGGTAGGCCCTTCGACAGGCTCGGGGACCCGGGGTAGGCCCAGGGACCTGCCCGCCGCGAACGCGAAAGGCCCCCCGCGAGAACGCGAGGGGCCTTTCGAGCGCGGAACTCCGCGGCCCCGTCAGTTGTAGGTGCCGGGGGTGAAGTCGTCCGACGAGAAGGACTCGAAGTCCACGAAGGACAGGTCGCTCTCGCTGAACACCGAGTCATCCGTGAAGATGCGGTTCGGGTAACGCTCGGCCTTGGCCTCCTCCGTCGCCTCGACACTCACGTTGCGGTACTTCGGGAGACCGGTTCCGGCCGGGATCAGCTTTCCGATGATCACGTTCTCCTTCAGGCCCATCAGCGGGTCGGACTTGCCCTCCATGGCGGCCTGCGTGAGAACACGCGTGGTCTCCTGGAACGACGCAGCCGACAGCCACGACTCCGTCGCGAGCGACGCCTTCGTGATACCCATGACCTCCTGGCGGGCCGAGGCGGTCTTGCGGCCGTCGGTCAGCGTGGCGCGGTTGATCTCGTTGTACTTGAGCCGGTCGACCAGCTCACCGGGCAGCAGATCGGTGTCGCCGTGGTCGACGACCGTGACCTTCCGCAGCATCTGACGCACGATGACCTCGATGTGCTTGTCGTGGATCGGCACACCCTGCGAGCGGTACACGCCCTGCACGCCGCCCACGAGGTGTTCCTGCACCGCGCGCACTCCGCGCACCCGCAGCACCTCCTTCGGGTCGATCGCACCGACGTGCAACTGCTGGCCGAGCTCGACGTGCTGGCCGTCCTCGATGAGGAGGGTCGCGCGCTTGAGCACCGGGTAGGCGATGGCCTCGTCACCGTTGTCGGGGGTGAGGATGAGGCGGCGGGCCCGATCCGTGTCCTCGATGGTGATGCGCCCGGCGGCCTCGGCGATCGGGGACGCACCCTTGGGGGTTCGCGCCTCGAACAGCTCGGTCACCCGGGGCAGACCCTGGGTGATGTCATCCGCCGACGCCACTCCACCGGTGTGGAAGGTACGCATCGTCAGCTGGGTTCCGGGCTCACCGATCGATTGGGCCGCGATGATGCCGACGGCCTCACCGATGTCGACGATCTTGCCGGTGGCGAGCGAACGGCCGTAGCAGACCGCGCAGACACCGACGGCCGACTCGCACGTGAGCACCGAACGCACCTTGGCGTGCGTGATGCGCGCGTCGATGAGGTCCTGGATCAGCACGTCGCCGATGTCGTCGCCGGCCTTCGCCACGACGGCACCCTTCTCGTCGACCGCGTCCTCGGCGAGGCTGCGGGCGTAGAGCGAGTTCTCGACGTTGGCGTCGCGGATGAGCACGCCGTCCGTGCCGACCGAGGCGACCGGCAGCTCGAGGCCACGGGAGGTGCCGCAGTCGTCTTCACGGATGATGACGTCTTGCGAGACATCCACGAGTCGACGCGTGAGGTACCCCGAGTCGGCCGTGCGGAGAGCCGTGTCAGCCAGTCCCTTGCGGGCACCGTGGGTCGAGATGAAGTACTCGGCGACGCTCAGCCCCTCGCGGTAGCTGTTGACGATCGGACGCGGGATGATCTCACCCTTCGGGTTCGACACGAGCCCGCGCATTCCGGCGATCTGACGCACCTGCATCCAGTTACCACGAGCGCCCGACGACACCATGCGGTTGATGTTGTTGTCCTCGGGGAGGTTGTCCTCCATCGCCTTCGCGACCTCGGCGGTGGCCTTGTTCCAGATCTCGATGAGCTCCTGACGACGCTCGGCGTTCGTCGTGAGTCCCTTCTCGAACTGGCCCTGGACCTTGGCGGCCTGCTTCTCGTAGCCCGACAGGATGGCCGCCTTGGTGGGCGGGGTCAGCACGTCGGAGAGGGCGACCGTGACGCCGGAGCGCGTGGCCCAGTAGAAGCCCGCGTCCTTGATCCGGTCGAGCGCTGCCGCGACCTCCACCT
>JBEANR010000032.1:0-11165 GCA_041165365.1 Actinomycetota bacterium
GCCCCGGGTTCCGCTGGTCGAGCAGCGCGCGAGCGCAGCGATCAACGGCCCTCCGCTGGTCGAGCAGCGCGCGAGCGCAGCGAGCCCGCGTCGCCGAGACCCCGAGCACAGATCTCGACACGCTCGATCAACGGGTTCCGCCCGCACAGCGGACACCGGAAGGTGCGGATCTCGACACACTCGATCAACGGCATTCCGCTGGTCGAGCAGCGCGCGAGCGCAGCGAGCCCGCGTCGCCGAGACCCCGAGCACAGATCTCGACACACTCGATCACCGGCCCTCCGCCCGCGGCGCTGAGACCGGTCGCGAGTCATTCAGATAGAGAAGCCGCCGTCGCTCTTGATGAGCTGGCCGGAGATCCAGCCGCCGCGATCGGAGAGGAGGAAGGCGACGAGGTCCGCGGTGTCTTGTGGAACACCGAGCCGACCGGTGGGCTGCCGGGCGAGGAGGGCGGCACGGACGCCGTCATCCATCCAGCCGGTGTCGACCGGGCCCGGGTTCACGACGTTGGCGGTGATACCGAGGTGGGCGAGCTCCCGCGCGGCAGCGATGACGATGCGATCGAGGGCGCCTTTGCTCGCACCGTAGGGCAGGTTGTGCACGGTGTGGTCGCTCGTGAGCGCGACGATGCGCCCGGCCGGCGTCGCGGCGCCACGTCCTTCCGCGCCGCCCTGTGCCTCCAGTCGGCGGGCGAACTCGGCGATGAGCAGCCACGACGCTCTCGTGTTCACCGCGAAGTGCCTGTCGAAGCTGTCGACCGTGGTGGTGAGGATGCCGGAATCCACGCTCTCGGCGTGCGACAGCACGAGCGCGCCGACCGGGCCGAGGGCCGCTTCGACTGAATCGAACAGTGCCGAGGGGATCGTGACGTCGGCGAGGTCGCCCTCCGCTGCGAACACCCGCACGCCCAGTGCGGTCAGCTCACGCTCGATCGACCGCGGGTCGTCATCGGTGCCGCCGAGATCGAGTCGGCGATCGTAGGCACCCCAGTACGAGAAGGCGATGTCCCATCCCTGGCGGGCGAGCTCGACGGCGATCCCACGGCCGATCCCGACGGAGCGGCCGACGCCGGTGATGAGGACTGTGTTGTGCGGCATCGGTCCAGCCTGCCAGGGTGCGAGGCGGCGCGCCGGACCGAGCACGTTGCGGGCGGCGTAGGAATGAGGGAGTTGTGGGCGCGGAATCGCAGGATCTCCTTCGTCGCGTGCGGGTAGGACAGATCCTCCTCCGTGGGCACAGGTGATGCGGATCTCGGCGGGCTCGATCCGCGGGAGCGGGCTCGATCAGCGCACCTGCCGCCGCACCCGCTGACAGAACGGGCAGAAATGCGATCCGCGGTTCATGAACGACTCGCGCACGATGGGTCTCCCGCACCGCGGACACGGCTCGCCCTGCTGCCCATAGGCGTTGAGCGAATGCGAGAAGTATCCAGACGCCCCGTTGACGTTCACGTACTGGGCGTCGAAACTCGTGCCCCCCTCGCCCAGGGCCTTGGTCAGCACGGCCCGCACCTCGCCGAGCAGCAGGCGGGCACGAGACCTGGTCAGGGTCTCGGTCGGTTGGTCGTAGTGCACGCGGGCGGCCCAGAGGGCTTCATCGGCATAGATGTTGCCGATCCCGGAGATGAGCGTCTGATCGAGTAGTGCGCGCTTCACCCCGGTGCGTCGCCGGGCGAGGGCATCGAGGAAGCCGCGATCGGCGAACGCTGGATCGAGAGGGTCGCGCGCGATGTGCGCCACGGCCGTCGGGATCAGTGCGGCTGCCGTGACGCCCGGGCCGGCGAATCCGCCCGGGCGGCCGTCCGGGGTGGGCACGAGATCGTCGATCGCCATCGAGCCGAAGAGCCGCTGGTCGACGAAGTTGAGCCGGAGGGGTCCGTGCTGCGGATGATCGAGATCGAGCCTGATGCGGGTGCGGAGGTCATCCGTGGTCCTGTCGCGCAACAGCACCTGACCGGACATGCCGAGGTGGGCGACGAGGGCTCGGCGCCCTTCGACAGGCTCAGGGACCGGTGTCGGCTCAGAGACCTGAATCGGGTCGGCCTCTGCGAGCGGTAACCACAGGAACTTTCCGCGCCGGACCGCCCCGACGAGGGTGCTGCCCGTCATCCGCTCGACGAAGTCCTCGGCCGGGCCGGGGTGCCGTCGCAGCGAACGTTCGTCGAACACCGAGACGGATGCCACGACAGCTCCGCTCACGGCGGGCGCGAGGCCGGCGCGCACCACCTCGACCTCGGGAAGCTCAGGCACGGGTCAGCGGCCGACGGGGGCCGACAGCAGCGTCCACGCGCTGAGCGCCGCCGCCATCTCGGCCTGTTTCTTGCTCGACCCCTCGCCCGTTGCCATCGTCGGATCGGCGCCGAGCGCGACGGAGGCGTGAAAGCGTTTCGAGTGATCGGGCCCGCTGTCGACGACGGTGTAGCGCGGGGCGCCTCGTCCTCGACGGGCGGCGAGTTCCTGCAGGCTCGTCTTCGGGTCCATGGAGGCGCCGAAGCGATCGGGGTCGGTGAGCAGGGGCGCGATGAGTCTGAGCACGAGAGCGGTCGCCGCCTCGGGACCTGCGGAGAGGTAGCACGCCCCGATGATGGCCTCGACGGTGTCGGCCAGGATCGACGACTTGTCGCGACCCCCCGTGAGCTCCTCGCCGCGCCCGAGGCGCAGGTGCGAGCCGAGGCCGATCGACCTGGCGACCTCGGCGAGGGCCACGGTGCTGACGAGGCTCGCTCGGCGCTTGGCCAGTTCGCCCTCATCGAGAGTGGGATTCTCGATGTACAGCATCACGGTGACGGCCTGACCGAGGATCGAATCGCCGAGGAACTCGAGGCGCTCGTTGTTGGCGATGCCCCCGTGCTCGTACGCGTACGAGCGATGGGTCAGTGCGAGCTCGAGCAGTTCGGCGCCGACCTGAACGCCGAGCCGTTCGGCGAAGGTGACCACGGTGTCGCCCTCCATACCCGGGGCATCGCCCACGGGGCGAGCCGTCGACTCAGTATCGCCCGGAGCGCAAGCCATATCGGCGCCGCCCGAAGGCCGAGCCATGACAGTATCGCCCGGAGCGCGAGCCATATCGGCGTCGCCCGGAGGCCGAGCCATATATTCAGACGTCGGCGACCTTGCGGCCCTTGTACTCCATGAACAGGGCGTCGCCCGCGGAGTCCTCGACGACCTTCGCGCGGTGGGGCAGGCTGTAGGTGACCTTGCCGTTCTCGACGGTCTTGACCAGGGTGGGAGGGGTCGCCTTCCACTGGGCGCGGCGCGCGCGGGTGCTCGCGCGGGACATCTTGCGCTTCGGTACAGCCATGGCTATCTCATCTCTTCTGTGGTGTCAGGGTGGTCTGTCGCAGGCCCGGTCAGGCCCTCGAACCCGGCGAGGGCGGCCCAGCGTGGATCGACGGGAGCCTCGTGCTCGTGGTTCGGGTTGTCAAGCAGTCGCACCCCACATTGCGGGCACAGACCAGTGCAGTCGTCCTGACAGACCGGTTGGAAGGGCAGTGACAACACCACCGCATCCCTGATGACGGGTTCGAGGTCGATCGACTCGTCGCGAACCTCGTACTCGAAAGCTTCATCAGGAGAATACGCGAAAAGCTCCTGGATTTCGACTTCCACCGGCTCCCGCACCTCGACGAGGCACCGTACGCACTCCCCGACGGCCTCGGCCTCGACGTCGAGTGACACGAGGATGCCGTCGTGCAGAGACTCGAGCCTGGCATCCGCGTGCAGTTCCGACCCGGCCTTTACGGCGATGACCGCGTTGCCGAGGTCGTCGGGCACGATGACGTCGAGCTGGCGCTCGCGCATCTCGCCGGGCCGATGCATGAGGTCGTACACGTCGAGCGCGAACGGATTCTTCAGGTTGTGAGCCACCGGAACACTGTACTCGCGCCTAGATCGGCTGCCGTGGAGGGCCCTGGATATCATGAACGCTATATATCACGTGTGCGATATACTCGAGGGCATGAAGGGCATGGGCAACGACCTCATCCGCGAGGCACGGAAGCGGAAGCGGATGACGCAGCAGCAGCTCGCCGACCTCGCGGGCACCACGCAGTCCGCGATCGCCAGGCTCGAGTCGGGTCGCACCGCACCGAGTTTCGACGACATCATCCGGCTCCTGCGCCTGATGGGCATGGACCTGGACTTCATGCTCGTCGAGCGGGACGACCAGGACTGGGCGCAGGCGCGGCGACTGGTCCGCATCGACAGTGGCGAACTCTACGATCTGCACGACGACCTGATCACCGAGATGGAGGCATTCCGTGCGCCGGCAGCCTAGGCTCCGGGCCGAACCGATTCTGAACGCCTTGACAGCGGCGGGCGTCGACTTCGTTCTGATCGGCGGGTTCGCGTCGATCGCGTGGGGCTCGCCGTTCCCCACCCAGGACATCGACATCACCCCTGAGCGCTCACGCGCGAACCTCGACCGGCTCTCCGAGGCGTTGACTGCGCTCGACGCGAAGGTGCGGACCGTGAGCGACGACGACGGGCTCCCCTTCTCGCACACCGGATCGTCCCTCGGGGCAGCGGGGGTCTGGAATCTCACCACCGAGTTCGGTGACCTCGACATCTCCTTCGTGCCGAACGGGACCGAAGGGTACGACGATCTGGTGATGGATGCTGAAGAACGACCTGTTCACGGCGTCGAGATCCGCGTGGCCTCGCTCGCCGACATCATCCGCTCGAAGCAGGCCGCCAACCGACCCAAGGATCAGCGCGTGCTGCCGACGCTGCGGGAGATCCTGGCCAGTCGCAATCCGCGCAATCATCCGCTGCCATGATCAGACCGATGACGGACAACGGTCACGGATCGGGCGACACCGTCATCGCCCACGCGACGAAGGTCGACGCCGACGGCGAGGTCGCCGATTTCTGGATGCGGATGCACGGCGAGCTGATCACCGCGACCGGCAGAGGGACGCCGCCGGATGCCGCGACCCTGGTCGATGCCGAGGGGCGACGACTCACGCCGGGATTCATCGACCTGCACGCGCACGGCGGAGCCGGGCATTCCTTCGACGACGGGCCGGAGCACATCGCGGCCGCTCTCGAGCTGCATCGTCGGTGCGGCACGACGCGGTCGGTCATCAGTCTCGTGGCGAACCCGCTCCCGCTTCTCGAGCGGTCTCTCGCCGGGATCGCCGAGCTCGCGGCATCCGACCCGCTCGTTCTCGGCTCGCACCTCGAGGGGCCGTACCTCGCGCCGGCCCGGCGGGGCGCGCACGAGGTGCGGCACCTGCGGCGGCCGTCGATCCACGAGGTCGCCGGGCTGGTCGCGGCGGCGGCGGGAACCCTCCGGCAGGTCACGATCGCGCCCGAATTGCCCGATGCTCTGGCCGCGATCGATGCACTGGTCGAAGCGGGGGTCGTCGTGGCGATCGGGCACACCGAAGCCGATGTCGAGGTGTCCCGACAGGCGTTCGACCGCGGAGCGAGCCTGCTCACCCACGCCTTCAACGCGATGCCGGGGTTCGGCCACCGCGCACCGGGGCCGGTCGGCGCCGCCCTGACGGATGACAGGGTGACCCTCGAGCTCATCGTGGACGGACGCCACGTGCACGGGAGCGTGGTCGAGATCGCCTTCCGCGCCGCCCCCGGCCGCGTCGCACTCGTCACCGACGCGATGGCGGCGACCGGGGTCGGCGACGGCGACTACGCCCTGGGAGCACTCGAGGTGGAGGTGCGCGAGGGGTTCGCCAGGGTGGCGGGCACCGACACCCTGGCGGGCTCCACCGTCACCCTCGACGCCTCGCTGCGCCGGGCGATGCGATCGGGCGTCAGCCCGGTGGACGCCGTGCGAGCGGTCACCCTCACCCCTGCGCTCGCTCTCGGCCTCGATCACCGATTCGGGCTTCTCACGCCGGGTCGCGCGGCCGACGCCGTGATGCTCGACGACGCGTGGTCGGTGCGGAGGGTGTGGGCCGCGGGCAGGAGTCTGCGGTGAGAAGCGCCGGCGCAGGGTCAGCGCCGGCATCCGATCACAGCCCCTGCCACCCCGGTTTCGTGCGCCACGCGTAGCGGTAGTACTCCGAGAACACGAGATCCCGCGCCGCTGCACCGTCGACGATGACAGTCACATGAGGATGCAGCTGGATCACGGATGCCGGGCAGCTCGCCGTCACTGCGCCCTCGACCGCCGCCGCGATCGCCCCCGCCTTCTCCGCCCCGAATGCGAGCAGCACGAGGTGCCTCGCCCGCCGGATGGTGCCGAGGCCCTGGGTGATGCAGTGCAGCGGCACGTCGGCCGGATGGTCGAAGAACCTCGCATTGTCGCGGCGGGTCTGCTCGGTGAGGGTCTTCACCCTGGTGAGCGAGGCGAACGACGACCCGGGCTCGTTGAAGGCGATGTGGCCGGTCGTGCCGATGCCGAGAAGTTGGAGGTCGATGCCTCCTGAGGCGCTGATGTCGCGCTCGTAGTCCTCCCCCGCCGTCTCGATCGGCCCGCCTCCCGGCACGCTCACGAGCGCGGGAGTCAGCCCCGCGGGCTCGACCACGTCTCGGGTGATGACCTCGCGGTAGCTCTGCGGGTGTCCGCTCGGGAGGCCGACGTATTCGTCGAGCGCGAAGGCCCTGACCGCCGTCAGGTCGACGGGCAGATCGGCGAGCGCCGTGTAGGTGCTGAGCGGCGTCGAGCCCGTCGCCAGGCCGAGTACGGCGTCGGGGCGAGCGGCGACGAGGGCGGCGATCGCCTCGGCGGCGAGCATCCCTCCCTCGCGGGCGTCGCTGACGACGACGACCTCGGCCATCACCGCACCGGCGTGGTCATCTGACGAGCGCTGTCATCGAACCAGCACCGAAGGCGGCTGCTCGACCGGGGTGCGGCTCCGTTCGCCGACCAAGGCGGCACCGACCGCCGCTGCAGGGAACCCGGTCGGCAACATCCTCAGTCGGGAGGCGAGGTCGAGCGACGCGAGGAACGGCGAGTCCGTCGCCCAGGAGGCGAGCACCCCCCGCACGGTGTCGAGCAGCCGCTCGCCGAGAGAACTGAGACCTCCGCCGACGACCACGACGTCCACGTCGACGGTGAGCACGAGCAGCCTGACGGCCGACGCGATGCTCTCGGTGAGCCGCGCACTCACCGCGATCGCCTCGGGATCTCCGAGGCCCGCGGCGTCGAACAGCTCCTGGATCGGCCTGGCATGAGCGCTCGGCCAGTCGCGGGCGACCGCCGATCCCGACGCCAGGGTCTCGAGGCAACCGCGCTGCCCGCACCGGCAGAGCGGACCCGCCGGGTCCACCGGGATATGACCGATCTCGCCCGCAGCGCCGTGTGCACCGCGCCAGAGCTGTCCGCCGACGACGATGCCGGCGGCGAGGCCTGTGCCCAGGTTGAGATAGGCCATGGAGCGGATGCCGCGATCCTCCCGCCGTCCGTCGGTCGGGTCACCCGCCGCCTCGGCTGTCAGCAGGTGCTGGAAGGCCCCGAGCGCCGCGGCGTTGACGTCGTTCTCGACCCGCACCGGAGCGCCGAATCTCGCGCCGAGCATCCGTCCGAGATCCAGGCCTTCGAGGCCGAGGTTGACAGCGTGGGCGACCCGTCCGGACTCCCCGTCCACGCGGCCGGGCACGCCGACGCCGATGGAGTCGAAGCCGACCGGCTGCAGTCCCGCCAGCTCCGCGAGGCCACGGACCGCCTCGGCCGCGGTGTCGACCACGGCCGCGGGGCCGAAACCCGTCGGAATCCGCAGCCTGTGCACGATCTCGCCCGAGGGCGCCAGGAGCACGGCATCGGTCTTCGTACCCCCGATGTCGACCCCGACCCTCATCGCCCCACCTCCAGTCCGCGGAGCGCTGAGCCCGCGTGACGGGAAGCGCCGAACGTGGCGATGTCGGCGTAGCGCCGCGCGTCATCCGGCCAGCCCATGTCGACGACGATGGCATCCGGATAGAGCGCGCGTGCGCGATCGACGACCTGACGGACCCAGGCATGACGATGGATGTCCCGCCCGACGAGCCACAGTTGCGAGCCGTCGGCCGGTGGCAGGAGGATGTCGCCCTCCTCGACCACCTGCGCCGCCGTCCACGCGTCGACACCGGCGAACGGCCCCCAGGGAACAGTGCCGATCGCCGCATTCGCCTCGGTGTGCAGGAGCACCGGCCAGATCCTGCTCGAGCGTGCGACGGACGGTGCCACGTCGAAGGAACGCGCGGTGCGGGCCGGGTCGAGCTCGAACGGGGGCGCGGTGGTGATCGGCGCCCGCGAGCTCCATTCCACGAGGGCCTGTACCCGCTGGGCGGCGTCGACGATCCTCGCGCGGTCGAGCCGGTCGGAGGACATCGCCTCGTCGAGGGCGCGCTCGATCTCATCCAGCTGCCGGGGCGTGCTGTCCGTGCCGAGGCAGAGCAGATCGCAGCCAGCGGCGAGCGCCCGCACGGCGGCCTCGGGTATGCCCGTCGACCCGCTCGAACCGGCCATGTCGAGGGCGTCGGACACGATCACCCCCTCGAAGCCGAGCTCGTCTCTCAGAATGCCGCCGAGGATCGTCGACGAGAACGTCGCGGCGTCGTGCGGATCGATGCGGGGAAGCAGGATGTGCGAGGTCATGACGGCGCGGATGCCCGCGGAGACCGCCTCGGCGAAGGGCCGGAGGTCACGGCGTCGGAGCTCGTCGAGGGTCAGGTCGACCACGGGGAGGTCGCGGTGCGAGTCGGTGCCGGTGTCGCCGTGCCCGGGGAAATGCTTCGCGCAGGCCGCCACCGACGCCGACTGCAACCCCTGCGTCCAAGCGCCGACATGACGCGCGACGTGCTCAGCGCCCGACCCGAAACTCCGCACGCCGATGACCGGGTTGTCTGCATCGGAGTTGATGTCCCCCACCGGCGCGAAACCGAGCGTCGCGCCCACCGAAGCCAGGTCATCACCCACGGCTCGTCCGACCGCCCAGGTGAGGTCGAGGTCGTCGATGCGCCCGAGGATGGCCGCTCCGGGGTAGGGCGAGCCCTCGTGATAGTCGAGTCTCGTGACATCCCCGCCCTCCTCGTCGATGGCGATGACGGCGTCTGGGTTGGCCGCGCGGATCTCAGCCGTGAGCGCCCGCAGCTGGGCGCGCGAGGAGATGTTGCCGCCGAAGAGGCACACTCCCGCGAGACCCTTCCGCAGTCGGACGGCCACCCAGTCCGGCAGCGAGGTGCCGTCGAAACCCGGGAGGAGCACGGATGCCGCGGTGGGCCCTTCGACGGGCTCAGGGACCCGAGCTCGCCCTGAGGAGGTCGCCCCGCGCCCGTCCCGGGCCTGCCCTGAGGAGGTCATCCCTTCACCGCCCCGCCGACGAGGCCCGACGACATCCGCCCCTGCACGATCAGGAAGAAGACGATCACCGGGATCGCCATGAGGGTCGAGCCGGCCATGATCGCCGCCCAGTTGGTGGTCTGGGTCGCCTGCTGGAAGGTGCGCAGCCAGACCGGGAGTGTCATGAGCTCCGGCCGCGACATGACGATGAGGGCGAGGAGGAACTCGTTCCAGGCTTGGATGAAACCGAACACCCCGGTCGCGACGAGCCCCGGGGCCAGCAGTGGGAAGGTGATGCGCCAGAACGCGCCGGTGCGCGAGCATCCGTCGATCATCGCCGCCTCCTCGAGCTCGATCGGGATGCCGTTCACGAACCCGCGCAGGGTCCAGATGGTGAACGGCAGGACTGTCGCGACGTAGACGAGGGTGAGCCCGGCGATCGTGTTGAGCAGCGACCATCCGTCGAGGAGCCGGTAGGTGGAGATGATCATCGCCTCCCCCGGGATCATCTGCACCACGAGGATGGTGATGATGAAGCCCCTCCTGCCCCTGAACCGGAAGCGGGTGACCGCGAGCGCTGCCAGGAATGCGAACACGAGGCAGATCACCACGGTGAGCACGGTGACGATGAGGGAGTTGCCGAGGGCCGGCAGGAACGGCGCCCGGCCGACCCCCGAGAGCACGGTCTCGTAGTTGCGGAGCGTGAACTCGGTCGGGAAGAACTGCGGCACGGGCCCTCGGGTGAGGTTGTTGGGCAGCAGTGACGAGTTGATCATCCAGTACACGGGGAACACCGACACCGCGAAGACGAGCACGGCCACCGCACTCAATCCCGCGGTGGTCGCGCGGCGCCTGGTTCGCGGATTCACGACGCCTCCTCCCTCAGGTTGCTGCGGATGTAGTGGGCCGAGATGAGCAGCATGACGATCACGAGGATCACGGCGATCGCCGCACCGGTGCCGAACTCACCGGTGCCGATCGACTTCTTGACGATGTAGACGCCGATCGTGCTGGTCTGCTCCCGCAGACCGCCGATGCCCTGCAGAGCGAAGATCTGAGTGAAGACTCGGAGGTCCCAGATGACCTGCAGGATGGTGACGATCAGGAACACGCCCTTGAGCATCGGCGCGACGATGAACCTGAAGCGCGCGACATATCCTGCTCCGTCGAGTTGGGCGGCCTCGATCACGTCGGCCGGCACCTGGGTCAGCCCCGCGTAGATCATGAACGCCACGAAAGGGACCGACTGCCAGGTGACGATCATGGTCGCCACCGCGAAGAAGCTCAGGGGCTCGATGAGCCAGGAGTGATTCGTGTAGTCGAGCCCGGTGACCTCGGTGATGACGTAGTTGACGACGCCGAACTGGGTGTCGAACATCCATCCCCAGACCACGACGGCGGTGAGGGCAGGCATCGCCCAGGCGAGGAGGAGTCCGACGGAGACCAGGAGTCTGAAGAACCGCGGCAGCCGCTGCATGAGCATCGCGATGAGGGTGCCGAGCGACATCGCGGTGACCACGTTCACGGCGCAGAACGCGAGGCTGCGGCCGAGCACCTGCCAGAACTCCGCGTCGGCGAGCACGGCGGCGTAGTTGTCGAAGCCGATGAACGGCGCGGGCCGACCAAAGACCTGGGCGCGGCCGAACTCCTGAAACGACATGACGACGAGCTGCACGAGGGGCCAGCCGATGATCGCTGCGAGGATCACCGCGGATGGGATGAGGAGGGCAAGCGGTGCCGTGCGGCGGCGTGTCGTCGAACGCGTTCTGCCCGGAATGCGGGGTGGCGGTGGGCTCCCGCCCTCCGCACGGAGCCGTTCGACGACCGCGCCCGGCTGGGTTCCGAGGCTCATTCTGCTGCTCCTAGTACGCTTCGATGGATGCCCCGAACCTCTTCCTAGGGCGAAAGGCGTGTCATCGGGTGGCGGCCCACTGCAAGGG
>JBEANR010000033.1:0-4319 GCA_041165365.1 Actinomycetota bacterium
GTCTGAGCGCCGAAGCCCTCGTCGACGACCTCCTGCTTGAGGTCGGCGACCTCGTCGGCGGTCGACGTGTCGTCGAAGCGGGCGATCGCGATCGCATAGCGGGGGGGACCCGTGTCCACCCCGGCGGCCTGCACCTCGGCGAGCTCGCTCACGAGCGCACCGTTGGCACCGGCGCCCGACGTGAGCAGGCTGGTCTCGGAGACCCCGACGATCGTCGCCTCGACGACGTGCTTCTCGCCGAGCACATCCGTGATTCCCAACTGAACGACCTGATCGACCGCATCCGCGGCGCTGTCGAAGCCGAGCCCGTCGAGGTAGTCGGAGGGCAGCATGAGCTGGCCCGTGGATGACGACTCCTCGAGCTGATCGCCGGCCGCGAGATCCGATCGGGTGATCGATGAGGTCGGGTTCACCGTGATCTCGTATTCGGTGCCGCCGTCATAGCTCACGTAGTCGATGGCGACCACCTGGATGGGGTCGACACTCTCGATTCCGTCGATGTCGGCGAGGGTGTCGAGATCGGCTTCGGTGATCGGATCGCTCTCGCCCACGCCGGGGAGCGAGGGCCCACCCGCGCCGGTCGATGCGCTGGATGTCTCGGGGTCGTACTCCGTTGGGCCGTCGCCGCTGGCCTCCGCGGTGCGGGTGACGATGAGCACGTCGTCGGCGCCGAGGGAGGCCACCTGCTTCTCGACGTAGTCGGTGACCCCGGCGCCGACGGCCGTGGTGAGGGTGAGGGTGAAGGCTCCGACGAACAGGGCCATCACGGTGAGTGTGGTGCGCAGCTTGCTGCGGAAGGTGTTGCGCACCGCGGAGCGGATGAGGTCGAGCGGTTTCATGCTGCGGCTCCTGTTCCGGTGGAGGTGCCCGCGGGGTTGCCGGGCGTCGTGGTCGGGCCGAGGCTCGGCACGATCACGCCGTCGCGCAGGAACACCTGCCGGTCGCAGCGTGCCGCGAGCTCCTCGTCGTGGGTCACGATCACGAGGGTGATGCCCCGCTCGCGGTTGAGGGTGAACAGGGCGTCTTCGACGATGCCGCCGGTGGTGGTGTCGAGGTTGCCCGTGGGCTCATCGGCGAAGATCACGCTCGGCTCGTTGACCAGTGCTCGACTGATCACGACGCGCTGCTTCTGCCCGCCGGACAGGTCGTTGGCCCGATTCGAGGCCTTGTCGGCGAGCTCGAACTGCGAGAGCACCGCCATGCCGCGCTCGCGTCTGGTGCGCGCCGGCACCCCCGCGATGGTCAACGGCAACGTGACGTTGTCGAGCACCGACGTGCTCGCGGTGAGGAAGAACTGCTGGAAGACGAACCCGAAACGCTTGTTCCGCAGCTCGCCGATCCGGCGTGCGGAGAGGGATCGGGTGTCCGTTCCATCGAAGGAGAGGGTGCCGGCATCCGGTTCGTCGAGCAGGGCGATGATGTGCATGAGGGTGGACTTGCCCGAGCCGCTCTTGCCCACGATGGCGACGCATTCACCGCGCCGCACCTGCAGGGTCACGTCGGTGAGTGCGTCGAAGCGCCCGGAGCCCTTTCCGTAACTCTTGCTGATGCCTCGGGCATCGATGATCCAGTCGTCGGTCATGGTCGTCTTTCAGTCTCGTTGGTGCATGAATTCGTGCAGTTACTGCACGAATCGTGACAGTAGCAGTACGGATGTCGCGGCGCGAGCATCTCGAAGCGAAATACTCCTGGGGGAGTACGGCCTCGCGGTGGAACAATGGCGCCGTGCTCCTTCCCGACCAGCCGCTCAGCCCCGATCTGCCCCTCGTCGAAGTCGGCTCACGGGCCGAGTGGCGGGAGTGGCTTCTCGCCAACGCGGGCACCTCGACCGGCGTCTGGGCCGTCACGATTAAGAAGGCCTATGTCCCCGAGGGGAGCGAGTTCGTGAGCGCACGAGATCTCAACGAGGAGTGTCTCTGCGTGGGGTGGATCGATTCCCGGCCGGCGAAGATCGACGTGACGCGCAGCGCGCTGCTGTGCACCCCGCGGAAGCCGGGCAGCGGGTGGTCGAAGGTCAACAGAGACCGACTCGCGCCGCTACTGGCAGCCGGCCTGGTCGCGCCCGCCGGACTCGCGGCGATCGAGGCCGCGAAGTCGGATGGCTCGTGGTCGAAGCTCGACGAGGTGGACGCGCTCGTCGTGCCGGACGACCTGCGCACAGCTCTCGAGCGGCATCCCGATGCCGCTGCCAATTTCGCGGCGTTCCCGCCGTCGGCGCGGCGGGGGATCCTGGAGTGGATCGCTCAGGCGAAGCGGGAGCAGACCCGAGCCGCGCGGGTGGCTGAGACGGCGGAACTGGCGGGACGGAACATCCGTGCGCAGCAGTGGCCGCGGGCGAAATAGCCGACTCAGCGGACGGTGCCGCCCAATCCGTCGACGAACGAGCGGGTCGCACGGCTGATCGCGCGGAGGTATCCGGCGACGGCCGCGCGCTGGGCGTCGTCGAGCTCGGAGGCGATCTCGTCGAAGGCGGCGATCAGCGGCCTCAGTTCGCCGAGGATGCGTTCGGTGGAGTCCGGTGAGGCATGCAGTTCGACCCTGCGACGGTCCTCCGTCGAGCGCACCCGGGTGACGTGTCCCGCTTCTTCGAGGCGGTCGACGAGTTCCGTCGCGGATGCCGCGGTGATGCCCAAGCGCCGGGCGAGGGTGTTGGGCCCGAGGGGATCCGGCGACGACATGAGGTGGTTCATCGCGTCGTAGTCGGTCGCCCCGAGGGCGAGATGTCGGGCGAGAACCGCGTCGAGATCGTTCGAGACACGATTCGCCTCTCGGAAAGCCCAGGAGACGTCGTCGGCGGTGATGCGGTCCCGTTCGGTGAGCTCGGTGGCATCCGGCAACCACGGGTCAGACATGTTGACAGCCTACCCGGGCGACGATATGTTTTCCGAAACATACGGATTCCGAATGAAAGGCGATCATGACCGCAGACATCGCCCCGAACCGTTCACGCCTGCGGTTCCTGCTCATCGCCCTCTGCACGGCCCTCGCCCTCGTGATCGCGGGCAATTCCGCGCTGGCGATCGCGTTGCCGGATGTCGCGGCCGACCTCGACGCGAGCCAGAGCGACCTCACCTGGATCATCGACGCCTACGCTCTCGCCTTCGCGGCGCTGCTCCTGCCCGCGGGGATCGCCGCCGACAGGTTCGGCCGCCGCACCGTGCTGACCGTCGGACTCGTGGTGTTCGCGGGCGCCAACGTCATGTCGGGGTTCTCGACCGACCCCGAGACCTTCATCGCCTGGCGTGCGGTGGCGGGCGCCGGGGCGGCGGCGGTGTTCCCGGTGACCCTCTCCGCCCTGGTCGACGCCTACCCGGCCGAGCGGCGTGCCTTCGCGATCGCGGTGTGGTCTGCGGTGAGTGCCGCCGGTGCGGTGCTCGGCACCCTGGTCGCCGGCCTGCTGCTCGAGGTGCAGGAGTGGCCCAGCATCCAGCTCGTCTTCGGGGCGATGGCGGCGGTGCTCATCATCCCCACGGTCGTGCTGGTCGCGGAGAACCGTCGACCGGGTCTGTCGCTCGACCCCTGGGGCGCCCTCTGGTCGGTCGTCGGTCTGGCCGCGCTCGTCTGGGCCATCATCGAGACCTCCTCGCTCGGCATCGACGACCCACGGGTGCTCGCCGCGTACGCCCTCGCGGCAGGAGGTCTCACCGCCTTCATCGTGCACGAGTTGCGCACGGCGCGCCCCGCCCTCGACGTGAGACTGTTCAAATCTCGCGGGCTCACGACGGGGTCGCTCATCGTGTCGTTCCAGTTCTTCGCTTCGCTGGGCTTCTTCATCATCTCGCCGCAGTACCTGCAGATCGTGTCGGAGTTCACCCCGCTCGGCGCCGCCGTCGCCCTGCTCGCCGTCACCATCGGCGTCGGTGCGGGGACGGGCATCTCCACCGCGATGATCGCCCGGCTCGGGGCGACACCGCCGGGCGCCCTCGGACTCGCGATCATGGGAGTCGGGTTCATCGGGATGGCCGTCGTGCTCGCAGCGGGCGACCCGAACCTGTGGATCGCCGGCATCGGCGTGGTGCTCTTCGGACTCGGCTTCGGCCTCGCGATCACCCCGGGCACGGTGTTGATCATCGACGGTATCCCCGCGGAACGCCGATCCGTGGCGAGCGCCGTCAACGACATCACCCGCGAGGTGGGCGGCGTCATCGGCATCGCCATCCTCGGCACGGTGCTCGCGGTCGGCTACGCCGAGAGCCTCGAGACGCCGGAGGGCCTACCGGCCGAGCTCGTCGAGACGATCGAGGAGAGCGCGGGCGCGGGCCTGGCGATCGCCGCGGAGGCTCCCATCGGCGGAGACGAGCTGGCGGAGAGCATCCGTG
>JBEANR010000034.1:0-10304 GCA_041165365.1 Actinomycetota bacterium
GTCGCCGCGTGGCGCAGTTGATGCACCACACCCATCAGCTTGCCGATCGAGTCGCGGAGTTCGGCATCCGGTCCGGTCGCTCCCGCGGTGGCGTCCCAGGCGCGCGCGAGCTCATCGGCGCGCTCCGACACGTACGAGAGTCCGGCTTCCGTCAACGTGAACTCGGTCTTGCGGCCCTCGCCGATCGAGACGATCAGTTCTTCGTCGACGAGCTGCTGCAGTGTCGGGTACACCGAACCGGGGCTCGGCCGCCACGATCCGCCGGTCTTCTCGGCGATCGCTTTGATCAGGCCGTAGCCGTTCGACGGAGTGTCCACGAGGAGCGACAGGATGGCGGAACGCACATCTCCGCGGTTGGCGCGACGTGGGCCGCGACCCTCGAACCCGCCGAATCCTGGGCCCCCGAAAGACGGCCCGAATCCTCGGGAGCCGTGATCGTGTCCGTGCGGACCGCGCCGCGGTCCCGGTCCCCGGCGCGATGAATCGTGGTTGAAGTATGGCGAGTGTGACGTGTGGTCTGTCATGGGTGGATCCTTCGTAAGAGTGTCTCCGACTGTCGGAGACCTTTTACGATATATCGCTAACTCGCGATTCGTCAAGGTCGCCGATGCAGGAACTCCCGAATCGCCTCGACGGCCAGAGCGTGGTCGTCGGCCTGCGGCAGCCCGGATACGGTGACGGTGCCCACCACCCCGACGCCCTCGACCGTGATGGGAAACGCTCCCCCATGCCCGGAGAGCCGCGTCGCATCGATCCACGGAGCGTCTTCGAAGACGTGCCCTCCCAGCCGCGCGCGCAGCCCGGCGAGATACGAACTGACGCCGAACTCCCGCACCGTCGCGCTCTTCCGTGCGATCCACGCGTCGTTGTGGGCGGAAGTGCCCGGCATCGCCGCGTGGAACACCTGCTGCTCTCCTCGACGGATGTCGACGGTGACCGCCGACTGCCGGTCTCGAGCGAGGCCGACGAGGATACCCCCGAGTCGCCAAGCATCCTCTGCGGTGAAGCTCTCGAAGACGAGTTCGAGTTCCTGTTGTTCGACGCTCCGGATGAGTGCGGCGATGGTCTCATCCGCCATGGTGGGGGTCCTCCCGGTCTGAGGGCGCGCTGGTCCCCGTTTCACGTGACGCAGGGACCGGCGCGGTCATCCGGGCCACCAACGCCGCCAGATCCACGGGCTCGACGGCATCCGTCGTCGTCGCCAGATCGTCAAGCGTCCACCACCGGTGGGCGAGTACATCCACCCGCTCGTCGGGCGTCCAGTTCTCCGACGAGGGGATGAACGCCGGAGTCCGCAGCAGGTAGAACTCGGCGTGCCCGGTGTTGTGGTCTCCGCCGACGTAGTCGACCTCGAAATCGTAGGCGGACACCGGATCACCGAGGTCGTCGGCGACATGCCCGGTCTCCTCGTACAACTCCCGACAGGCGGCGGCATGGTGGCTCTCCCCCGGGTCGACTCCGCCCCCGGGTGTGATCCACCGGGTGGGTTGCGCCGCCACGGATCCCCGGGTGAGGAAGAGCAGCACCCTGTCGTCGTCGTCGAGCACGAGGATTCTCGAGGTGCGGCGATGTCGGTCGGTCATCGTCCGTCTCCGGTGCCCGCCGTCATCCTGTGAAATCGGAGGTGTCGCCCACATACCGGGTGTTGCCGGCCGGCACCGGGTCCGCGACAGCGAGGGCGACTTCGGCCGCAAACTCCCCCACGTCGTACAGACGGCCCGCGGATCGTTTGCGCGCGTCGATGGCTCCGGGGTTGGCCCGTTCGAGCAGGGTCGCGGTGATCGTCCCCTCGATCATGTCGCCGGAGACGACGACGAAGTCGATCCCCGCGTCGGCGAGCGTCGGGATCATCGCGCGCAGGGCATCCTCCCCCGCCCTCTTGCTGAGAGCGACCGGCAGGTACTCCGGCATGGTCGGCGTCGAGCCGATGAAGTGCGCCTGATGGCTCGTGACGAACACGACGCGAGCCCCCGGGGCCAGCAGCGGCAGTGCCGCCGTGAGCACCTCGACCTGCGCGTCGCGATTGAGGCGCATCGCGTAGTCGTCCGCCATCCCGGACTCCATCCCTCCCGAGGCATTCATCACCAGGATGTCGAGGCCTCCCCACTCGGCGTCGACTGCGGCCATCAGCGCCGAGACCGACGTCGCGTCGGTGAGGTCCGCGCCGATCGCGATCGCGGTGCCACCGGTCTCCTCGATCGCGGCCACGAGTTTGAGGGCGCGCGCCTCTTTGTTACGGAAGTTGATCACGACCCGGGCGCCCGCTGCGGCGAGATACCGGGCGGTCTCCGCACCGATGCCGCGGGAGGAGCCGGTCACGAGGGCGCGCCTTCCCTCGAGGGATCCTTCGGGAAGGGGGTTCGTCGTCGCTGTGCTCACGGGCATCGACCCTACCAATCCGTCTCCGTCCACTCGTCACGGGGATTCCTTCGACGAGGGAGGCGCGGGTGGTAGTTTCGGTCTGCGATGACTCGAGAGGTGCCGCGATGCCCGATCTGACCGACTATCTGTGGATCCTCTGGCTCGTGTTCATCCTCGTCGCCGTGATCATCGAACTGCTCACGCTCGAGTTCACCTTCCTGATGATCGCGGCGGGCAGCCTCGGCGGTCTCGGTGCCAACCTGATCGGTCTGCCCTGGTGGCAGCAGATCCTGATCGCAGCGATCCTCTCGGTCTTGCTCATCCTGCTGATCCGACCCCTGCTGCTCAAGGTCATGCAGCGCGGCGCCGACCCCACTCCGAGCAACGTGGCCGCTCTGATGGGCCTCGGCGGTCGTGTGATCACGGCGATCGGAGAGGACGGCGGACTGGTCCGCCTCGCGAACGGCGAGACCTGGACGGCCCGGCTCGATGCGTCCGCTCGCCACGGTGTCGTCGACGCCGACTCCCGCGTCACCGTCGTCTCGATCGAGGGGTCGACCGCCGTGGTCGTGCCCGCGTCATCCACCCCTCCCGCATCGACCCCGCCCGCATCGACCCCGCCCGCATCGACTCCACGAGAGGCATCACCATGATCGACCCCGCCGCCTTCATCGGCCAGCTGTTCGTCGTCGCCCTGCTCATCGTCGTCGGGGTGTTCGTGGTGGTGGTGCTCGTGCGCGCCATCCGGATCGTTCCGCAGGCGACCGCCGGCGTGGTCGAACGGCTGGGTCGCTACCACAAGACCCTCTCCCCCGGCCTCAACATCCTGGTGCCCTTCATCGACAGGATGCGGCCGCTGCTCGACATGCGGGAGCAGGTCGTCTCGTTCCCCCCGCAGCCCGTCATCACCGAAGACAACCTCGTCGTCTCGATCGACACCGTCGTCTACTTCCAGGTGACGGATGCCCGGGCCGCCACCTACGAGATCAACAACTATCTCGGGGCCGTCGAGCAGCTCACCACCACGACACTGAGGAACGTGGTCGGGGGCCTGAACCTCGAGGAGGCCCTCACCAGTCGCGACAACATCAACGGGCAGCTGCGCGTGGTGCTCGACGAGGCCACCGGCAAATGGGGTATCCGTGTCGGGCGCGTCGAACTGAAGGCCATCGATCCGCCGCTGTCGATCCAGGACTCGATGGAGAAGCAGATGCGCGCCGAGCGTGACAAGCGCGCCGCCATCCTCACCGCCGAGGGCACGAAGCAGGCCGCGATCCTGCAGGCCGAGGGCTCGCGGCAGGCGGCGATCCTGTCGGCGGAGGGCCAGGCGCAGGCCGCGGTACTCCGGGCCAAAGGCGAGGCGGAGGCCATCACCACCGTGTTCCAGGCCATCCACGACGGCAACCCCGACGGCCCGTTGCTCTCCTACCAGTACCTGCAGACCCTCCCGAAACTCGCCGAGGGTGAGGCCAACAAGCTCTGGATCATCCCCTCCGAACTCACCGAAGCGCTGAAGGGCGTCGGGCGTGGATTCCTCGGCACCGGCGGCGGAGACCACGGCGCCGCACGGCCCACCGAGGGGCCGTGACGAGGCCGACCGGGCCCGGCTACCTCTCCCCTCCCCCGCCGCGGGTGCTCGCTCACCGGGGCTTCGCCGAGAACGCCCCGGAGAACTCGCTCCTCGCTTTCCTTCGCGCTCTCGCGCTCGGGGCCGACTACCTCGAGACCGATGTGCGCGCGACCTCGGACGGCGTCGCGGTGCTCGCGCACGACGCCGACATCGACCTCGGGTCGGGGGCGAGGAGACCGATCGCCTCCCTCCTGGCCGCCGACCTCCACCGCATCGACCTCGGCCACGGCCAGCGGGTGCCGACCCTCGCCGAGGCTCTCGACGGCTTTCCGGACGCCCGCTTCAACCTCGACATCAAATCCGCGGATGCCGCGGCTCCCGCGGCCGCCGCGATCCGACGTGCTCGTGCCGAGCAGCGGGTGCTCGTGACGTCGTTCAGCGAAGGTCGACGCCGCAGCGCACTCCGCACGCTGCCCGGTGTCGCGAGCTCGGCGTCGGCGCCGGTCATCGCTCTCACCCTGCTCGCCTCCGCCTTGCGCCTCACGCCGCTGGTCGCGCGGCTGCTCCGCGACGTCGTCGCCGTGCAGGTGCCCGAGCGCAGCCACGCCATTCGCGTGGTCTCCCCCCGATTCGTCCGCCATGTGCACGGCGCCGGCGTCGAGGTGCATGTCTGGACCGTGAACGAGCGCGCCGACATGCGACGACTCCTCGCCCTCGGTATCGACGGCATCGTCACCGATCGAACAGATCTCGCGCTCGACGTGATCTCCGAGCGAGCGCCTCTCTCGCCCTAGCGCACCAGCGCCCTCCTGGGAAGCCTCTGGGAAAGCCGCTCCGCGGAAAGTATCGTCACAGGTTCGGTGTTGTCACCAGCACGTAGCGAGAAAAGGAGCCACATCATGGCAGATCGCAGTCTGCGTGGAATGCGACTCGGATCACAGAGTCTGCAGAGCGAAGAAGGAGTCACCTTCTCCCCCCGCATCACCAGTACCTACCTGCTGCCGGACGGCAGCACGTTCGACATGACCTTTGCGGCCGACGCCGAGATCCCCCAGACCTGGGAATCGCCGAAGAGCGGCGCGGAGGGCATCCTCGTCGCCGCGAACGGCAAGCCCGTCGTGCTCGAAGCCACCGAGGCCAAGGTGCCGAGGAGCCACTGGGACATGCTGCTCGAACGGCGCACGACCGGCGAGCTCGAGGAGCTGCTCACGGAGCGACTCGGCGTGCTGCGTGCCCGCAAGGGCCAGAAGGTCGACGCCTAAGTCGCCGATCGATCCACCACGAGACCCCCGCCGACGTTCCCTGTCATCGGCGGGGGTTTCGCTGTGCGCGTCGGCCTGATCCGGATTCCCGATCCCCTCGAGGCACCGTCCGCCCGATCCCCCAGACGGTCACCCGCCACAGGGCCTCGACGACGATGCCGATGTGCATCTTCGAGCGGCCGAGGCGCCGTTCCGAGAAGACGATCGGATGCTCGACCACCGTCGCACCGCGCCGCTCGAACGTCCACGCGAGCTCGACCTGGAAGCAGTACCCCTGCGACGCGATGGGCGTGGCGGCGATTTCGCCGAGCGTCGCGAGATTCAACACTCGGAATCCCGACGTGAGATCGGAGACCTCCGAACCGAGCATCAACCGCGAATACAGGTTGCCGACCCTCGAGATCGCGAGTCGGATCCACGGCCAGTTGCGCACCGAGCCTCCCGGCACCCAGCGGGAGCCGATCACCAGGTCGGCGCCGCGCCGCGCCAGCTCGAGCATCGCGGGGAGGTCGGCCGGGTCATGGGAGCCGTCGGCATCGATCTCGACGGCGAACACGTATCCGGACTCGCGGGCGAGCTCGAAGCCCTCGAGATAGGCGCGTCCGAGCCCCTGCCTCCGCGGCCGGTGCAGCACGGTGACCCCGGCATCGTCGTGGGCGAGTCGATCGGCCAGTTCTCCCGTGCCGTCCGGACTGGAGTCGTCGACGATGAGCACATCGGCCTCGGGCACGGCCTGCCGGAGCCGTCCCAGCATCCCCTCGAGGTTGTCGAGCTCGTCGAAGGTGGGGAGCACGATGAGGGTGTCAGCCACGATCATCCCGCGCCCGCCGGGTCGACTCGTCGACCGGGCCCTGCCGACCGCGCAGGGCGGCCACGCCCAACGCCACCACCCCGACGAGTCCGAGCAGCGACAGGGTGATCTCGAGCCCCTGCCCGATCACCGTCGACGCCGTCGTCGTCGTGCTGAGTGGCACCTTCTGAAGCATCGTGCCCGGTTCGAAGGTGGGGAGCCGCTCGAGGGTGCCGCCGTCGGGCCCAATGATCGCCGAAGTGCCCACCGTCGAGGCGTTCACGACGCTGCGCCCGGTCTCGATGGCGCGCAGTCGAGCGATCGCGAGTTGCTGCACGCTCTCGTCGCTCGGTCCGAAGTCGGCGTTGTTGGTCGGCGCCACGATGATGTTCGCGTCGTCGGCCACCATGCGCCGGATGAGCGAGTCGTCGACGATATCGAAACAGATGGCGATGCCGGCCCGGATGTCGGTCCCCTCGATGTCGAAGACGTTGTCGCGGGTGCCGACGGTGTAGTCGCGAGGGATGAGCGACAGCAGATCAGGAGCGAGTGGATACCAGAAGTCCCGATCCGGGATGTATTCGGCGAACGGCACGGGGTGGATCTTGTCGTACTGGTCGACCGACCCCTCCCCCGATCTCCAGAGCAGCACGCTGTTGAAGATGTCGTCGCCCTCGGCGGTCACGGCACCGACCACGAGAGGCGCCCCCACCTCGTCGGTCACGTCGTCGAGGGCGATCTGCGCCTGACGGAACTCGAGTGGGTCGAGGTCTGAGGCGTTCTCGGGCCAGACGAGCAGGTCGATGTCCTCGCCGATCAGCGGTTCGGTGGCGGCGAGGTGGTCGCGCAGGATCTCGCCGCGTTCGTACGACGAGAAGAGCCCGGCATCCGAATCGCCCTGCACGGCGCCGATCGTGGCGGTGTCGTCGACGACGATGGGGAATGCCGGCACTGTCAGCAGGGCGAGCAGCAGCACCACCGGGGTCAGGACTGCCCCGACGATGCTCCGGATGCCGCGGCGCCGCCACGGTGCGGATCGCGCGACCTGCACGATCAGAGCGCACACCCACGCGAGCAGGAACGAGAGGCCCGAGACCCCGACCCACGCTACGAGGTCGCCGAACGGACTCTCCGACTGCGAGAACGACAGCCGGCCCCAGGAGAACCCGCCGTAGGGCCAGGTCGTCGTCACGAATTCGCGCAGGGTCCAGAGCGCGGCGACCACGAGGGGCACTACGCCGAGGCGGAGCACTCCCGCTCGCCTTACTTGGCCCGACGACGCCTGCACGCGGTCGGCGAAACGCCACGCGAACGCGATGACCGCGGCGCCGATCGCGAAGAACACCGATTGCAGCCCGGCGAGTGCGAGCCACGGAACCGCCCCGAGGTACACCGTGAGCCAGGAGATGTGAGTGCCCCAGAAGGCGAACCCGGCGAGGAGACCCACCAGCAGCGACGACCAGAACGTGCGGCCGACGAGCGAATAGAGCACCAGGGGTGTGCCGACGAAGACCAGCGGCCACCATCCGAGTTGTGGGAATGCCCCCGCGAGCGTCACTCCGCCGACGACGGCGAGGAAGACGGCGATCCACAGCGGGGCCGGCGGGAGGGCGTCGCCCGAGGCACGGGTCGGCTGGGTCTCGCGCGACGGCGGGGCGGAAACGGCGCGCGTGCTCATTCCGTACAGCCTAGATCGGCGCGGTGGCCCGTCGGGTAGTCGAGGTACGCCGACGGCCGGCCGTGCCGGTCTGGGGTGGTAGCGGGTCGCTGAGCTCGTCGAAGCGCGGTTGCTCGGGGAGGGTCTGAGCCCTTCGACAGGCTCAGGGACCCGAAGTGCGGGTCTGGGCCCTTCGACGGGCTCGGGGACCGGCGTGCGGGTCTGGGCCCTTCGACAGGCTCAGGGACCGGTGTGCAGGCTGGGGGCCGGTGGTGACGGGTCGCTGAGCTTGTCGAAGCGCGGTTGCTTGGGGAGGGCTGGGGCCCTTCGACAGGCTCAGGGACCGGTGTGCAGGCTGGGGGCCGGTGGTAGCGGGTCGCTGAGCTTGTCGAATCGCGGTTGCCTCGGGAGGGTCTGGGGCCCTTCGAAAGGCTCAGGGACCGGTGTGCAGGCTGGGGCCCTTCGACAGGCTCAGGGACCCGAAGTGCGGGTCTGGGCCCTTCGACAGGCTCAGGGTCCGGTGTGCGGGTCGGGGCCCTTCGACAGGCTCAGGGACCAGTGCGCAGGCTCAGGGATCGGTGTGCACCACGGCGCGCCACTACCCCACGCTGCTGTACGCCACGATGCCCCGGCGGATGGCGTCGAGGGCCTTTCTGGCGTTCACGCCCACCGGGGCGTCGGCGACGACCGAGAGCTGGTCGAGCATGTCGATGGTCTGCTTGGTGAGCCTGACGAAATCACCGGCGGCGAGGTCGGCGTCCTCCAGCACGGAGTGCAGACTCGCCCCCTGGGCCCATCGGTTCATGGCCAGACACATGCCGGTCGCGAGGGGTTCGCTCCCCGCCAGACGGTGGCTGCGCTCGAGGTCGTCGAGCTGTGCCCAGAGCTCGGTCGTGTTGTCGAGCGCCGGCCGGAAAGCGCCCCTCGGCAGGTACCGTTCCGCGAGCTGCCCCTCGTCGCGTCGCGGCTCGTAGACGAGCGCGGCGGCCATCGCGGCGAGGCCGGCCGGGTCGAGGTGGGTCCAGGTCGCCCGCCGCAGGCATTCCGCAACGAGGAGATCGCGCTCACCGTAGATGCGTCTGAGCGTGCGCCCGGCCGGGGCCAGCGAGACCGTGCCGTCCGCGGCCTCGTGGAGGTAGTCGAGCTCCGTGAGTACGTCGCTGACCCGGTCGAACACTTTCGCGATAGCGCCGGTGCGGGTGCGGATCTGGCGGGTCAGGTCGTCGGCCTGCCTCTTGAGGCGCCACCACCGCTCCGCCCATCGCGCGTGCGCCTCACGGTCTTTGCAGCCGTGGCACGGGTGCTGCTTCATGCGTCGCCGGAGGGCGGTGAGCTGATGCTGGCGCTTCTCTCGATCGCCGCGGCTGTCGACATCCGCTCTCGCCGCGCCCTTCCGCTCGAGGTCGGTGAGTTCGCGTCGGAGCCCGGAGTACTCGGCGAAGTCGCCGAGATGACAGTGCATCGATGCCGCGTATCCATCGAGCGACTCCTGCAGGCTGCGCACCTTGCGGGCGAGGTCGACCACCGCGCGATCCGCCTGGAACTGGGCGAACGACGACTCGAGGATGTCGCGGGTGCGCTCGCGCCCGAACTGGTCGATGAGGTTGACCGCCATGTTGTAGGTCGGTCTGAAGCTCGAGTTCAGCGGATAGGTGCGCTTCGAGGCGAGGGAGGCGACGGCCTGCGGGTCGAGCCCGTCGTGCCACTGGATGACGCTGTGCCCCTCCACATCGATGCCGCGACGACCGGCGCGACCGGTCAGCTGGGTGTACTCCCCCGGCGTGATCGGCACCCGCGCCTCGCCGTTGAACTTCTCGAGCTTCTCGAGCACCACGGTGCGGGCCGGCATGTTGATGCCGAGGGCGAGGGTCTCGGTGGCGAAGACCACCTTGACCAGCTTGCGACGATAGAGCTCCTCGACGACCTCCTTGAACGCTGGCAGCATCCCGGCGTGATGCGCGGCCACACCGCGTTCGAGCCCCTCGAGCCACTCCCAGTACCCGAGCACGGCGAGATCCTCGTCGAGCAGGGTGCGACACGCGTCGTCGACGTACCCCCGGATCTCGTCTCGTTCCTGCTGCGACGTGAGCCTGGCGCCGGCGCGCAGCACCTGCGCGACAGCCTGGTCGCATCCGACCCTCGAGAAGACGAAGAAGATCGCTGGCAGCAGATTCTGACCGTCGAGCAGCTGGATGACCGCGTGCCGGCTCATCCTCGAATCCTCGGGTCGCCCGCCGTGCGAGTCACGTCGCCCGCTCTGGCCACGCCCCCCGCGACCCGGATCGGCGCGTTGGCGCGGGTTCACCGTCCTGCCGCTGTAGCGCGCCAGTTGCAGCAACTCGGGGTTCACCCGACTGGTCGCCATCGCCGCGCCGTCGCCGACCGCCGACGAGGCGAACAGGTCGACGAGTTTGGTGCGCAGCAGGATGTGCTGGTCGAGGGGAACCGGGCGCTCCTCCGAGACGATCACCTCGGTCTCACCGCGCACGGCCTGCAACCAGTCACCGAACTCCTCGGCGTTCGACACCGTGGCACTGAGCGAGACCAGTCGCACGGACCCGGGGAGATGGATGATCACCTCCTCCCACACCGCGCCGCGGAACCTGTCGGCGAGGTAGTGCACCTCGTCCATCACCACGAAGGCGAGATCGCGCAGCAGATCGG
>JBEANR010000035.1:0-46338 GCA_041165365.1 Actinomycetota bacterium
CGATGAGGTGCGCCGTCTCGAGGAGGCGGTCGGCGACCCTCGCGATGTCGACCCGTGGGCGGAGCATGTCGTTGCCACCACCGTTGAAGCTCACGAGTGCGGGACGGAGCGCGATCGCGGCGGGTGCCTGCTCGACGACGATCGGTTCGAGGAGGCGCCCGCGGATGGCGAGATTCGCGTACGTGACCGGATCGGATGACGCGAGCGCGAGCCCCTGGGCCACGAGATCCGCCCAGCCGCGCACGCGACCTCCCGAGACTTCGTCGCCGACCCCCTCGGTGAAGCTGTCCCCGATGGCGACGTACGACGTGAACGCGTGGGTCATGCCCCGAGTCCATCACATCGGAGCGGACTCGCCTCGACTCGGGTCATCTGCACGACCGCACCGATCGCCGGAGGTCGGGCGTGGGCCGCGGGATCAGTACAGGTCGGGGCTCGGAGTGGAGGCGTATCTCACCGACACGTCGGCGTGCCGATCGAACCGGTACCCGACACCGCGCACCGTGCGCACGATGTCTTCGTAGGCGCCGAGCTTCGAGCGGAGTCGACGCACGTGCACGTCGATGGTGCGTTCGTTCGGCACCTCGTCGTCGACGTCAGACCACAGTGATGAGATCAGCTCGGCCCGCTCGATCGTGCGACCCTCGCGCAGCACGAGGTACTGCAGCAGTTCGAACTCCTTGTAAGTGAGGGCCGCGGACTCCTCGTCGAGCAGCAGGCGCTTACGCGTCAGGTCGACGATCACTCCTGCGCGCCGGGCCTCGGGCTCGGGCTCGGAGTCCTGTCGATGCTTCGCCAAGGCGGCGGGGTCCTGAAGCGCGAGCCTGACGACATCCACGTCTCGTCCGCCGACTCCGGCGGGTGCGAGGGCGACGGCGGCGTAGGTGTCCGAGCTGGGCACCAGCTGCGCGGCGAGAGCACGGAGTTGCTGTACGACAGCGCCGAGGTCTGTGCCGGCGGCGGCTGCTTTCGCTTCATCGAGCCCGACGTAGAGCACGAAGCCGCGGGCCTCGGTGCCCTCGGGCACGGCACGCAGGCGCCGGGTCGAGGGGGTGGGGGTGAGATCCGGAACGGCGTGCACCGGCGAGGGGGACGGCAGGTGGCGGGCGTGGTCGAGGGTGGCGAGAGACATGGTTGAAGAGTCCTTGGGTGGGGTGAAGGGCCTCTGATGATGAGGGTGTGATCCTTCGGGGCAATGCAGATGATGCGCGGATCGACGCCGTGATGAAGGAGACGATCCGGGAGTCCTCATCCGCTGGGCGGGGGACTCGGCAAGGATTCGGCGGTTAGCCGCACATTCGACAACACATCATGCCCATGGCTCCTGCAACTCCCGAGGAGGTGAAGGCACGCGTGTGGGATGACATAGCGCAAGTGTCTTGCACGTGTGCGTGATGTGTCAAGTCACGCGGGCGGTCTCCCGGCCGGGCGAATCGCTCAGACCGTGCCGTACAGCCTGTCGCCGGCATCGCCGAGGCCGGGCACGATGTAGCCCACCTCGTTGAGCTTCTGATCGAGCGCGCCGAGCACAATGGTGACCTCCCGACCCTCGGTGGCCGTCTCGACCGCGGCGAGGCCCTCGGGCGATCCGATGAGGCAGATGGCCGTGACATCCACAGCCCCACGATCGAAGAGGTAGTCGATCGCGGCGATGAGCGAACCGCCGGTGGCGAGCATCGGGTCGAGCACGAAGCACTGCCGGTTCGAGAGGTCGTCGGGGAGTCGCTCGGCGTAGATGTCGGGCTGGAGGGTCTGCTCGTTGCGCACCATGCCGAGAAACCCGACCTCCGCGGTCGGCACGAGCTTGACCATGCCCTCGAGCATCCCGAGCCCGGCCCGCAGGATGGGCACGACCAGGGGCCGCGGGTCGCTGATGGCGAGTCCGGTGGCGGTCGAGACGGGGGTCTCGACGGTGACCTCCTCGACGCGAACGCCACGGGTCGCCTCGTAGGCGAGCAGGGTGACGAGTTCCTCGGTGAGGGCTCGGAAGGTCGGGGAGGGGGTGGTCTCGTCGCGCAACACCGTCAGCTTGTGAGTGATGAGCGGATGATCGGCAACATGGACTCGCATAGGGTCAATCTATCGGAGGGGTGCATGCTCACTGGATACGAGTCCCGGATGCTCGAGGCCGTCGCCGACGCCCGCCGAGCCGTCTCCACGGGTGACGTGCCGGTCGCCGCGATCGTGCTCGCCAGCGACGGATCCGTGCTCGCCTCGGGCCGCAACGAACGCGAGTTGGGCGGCGATCCGACCGCGCATGCCGAGATCGTCGCGATCAGGGCGGCGGCCGCGGCATCCGGATCCTGGCGGCTCACGGATGCCACGCTCCTCGTCACCCTGGAGCCCTGCGTCATGTGCGCGGGGGCCATCCTCGCCGCACGCATCCCGCGGGTCGTCTTCGGGGCGTGGGATGTCAAGGCGGGGGCCGCTGGAAGTGTGTACGACGTGCTCCGCGACCGGCGCCTCCAGCACCGGGTCGAGGTGATCGCCGGGGTGGAGGAGGCCGCGTGCTCGGCGCCCCTGCTCGAGTTCTTCGAGGCGCGGCGGGGTTGACCGCGCCGGCTCGCTGAACCGTACGCCCGGGTCGCTGGGCCGCACGGCCGGGTCGCTGAGCCATACGGGCGGGTCGCCGAACCGCACGGCCGGGTCGCTGAGCCTGTCGAAGCGCACCCCGCGGTCAACTCCTGAGAGTGTCGAGCCACTCCCCGAGCATCGCCGCCGCGGCGACCTCCATCGCAGCGGCGTGCTCGTCCCTCTGGGCGCGCAGATCGTCTGGGTCGATCGCGAGTGCGGCGAGCTCGCCGGCGCCATCCGCGATCCACTGCTCGTACATCGCACCGATGAGCTCCGGATGGAACTGCACGGCGAGCGCGTAATCGCCCATCCTGAACGCCTCGTTGCTGTACTCGGCCGAGCTCGCGAGCCGGGTGGCGCCGGCCGGCAACCGGAAGCTGTCCCCGTGCCACTGCATGAGCGGCACGCCGGCGAGGTGCCGCAGCGGCGAATCCTTGCCCGCGTCGGTGAGGTCGACCCGGCGGAACCCGATGACGTCGGACTTGCCCCTGCTCACCCGCCCGCCGAGCGCCTCGGCCATGAGCTGAGCCCCGAGGCAGACTCCGAGCGTCGGCCGTTCCGCCTCGAGGCGACGTCGCAGAAACTGCACCTCGGTCGCGAGATACGGATGCGCGTCCTGCTCGTAGACCGCCTCGTCGCCCCCGAGCACGATGACGAGGTCCGCGTCATCCGTCAATCCGGCGAGGCCGGGCGCCTCGACGATCCGCACCTGCCACCCCCGGTCGGCGAGCACCGCCGCGAATCCGCCGAGGTGCGCGAGGGGCGAGTGCTGGATGACGAGGGCGAGCGTGCCCGATGCGCCCACCACGATCAGTCCGCCGCCTTGATGACGAAGGCGTCGGTCGGCGGGTTGCCCTCGCCCGGTGCGATGTAGACGTCGGGCTCGAGGTAGATCACCCTCGCGACGGGGACGGCGGTGCGGATGTCGGCTTCGACCGAGTTGATGGCGGCCGCCACATCCGTCAGCCGCGACTTGCCCGCGAATGCGATCTTCGCCGCGACCAGCAGCTCATCCGGCCCGAGGTACAGGGTCTTCATGTGGATGAGGGCCTCGACCTCGTGATGGGTGTTGATCGCGTCGCGGATGCGGTCGGCGTCGGCGGCGGTGGCGCCCTCCCCGACGAGCAGGCTCTTGGTCTCGACCCCGAGGATGACCGCCACCAGGATCAGCAGCACGCCGATACCGAGCGTGCCGATGGCATCCCAGGTGCTGTCGCCGGTGACGATCGTCATGAGCACGCCGCCCATCGCGAGGGCGAGGCCGGTGAGCGCCGCGAGATCTTCGAGCAGCACGACGGGCAGTTCCGGCGCCTTCGCCCGACGCACGAACTCGACCCAGCTCTGCGTGCCCCTCACCCGGTTCGACTCGCGCACCGCGGTGCGCAGCGAGAAGCCCTCGAGCACCATCGCGATCGAGAGCACGAGCACCGGCAGCCACGGCACGTCGAGCGGATGCGGATCCGACAGTTTCTCCACGCCCTCGTAGAGCGAGAAGACGCCGCCGACGCTGAACAGGATGATCGACACGACGAACGCGTAGACATAGCGTTCACGCCCGAAACCGAACGGATGCTCCGGGGTCGCGACCCGCCTCGCCTTGCGTCCGCCGAGCAGAAGCAGCACCTGGTTGCCCGTGTCGGCGAGCGAGTGGACCCCCTCGGCGAGCATCGAACTCGAGCCGGAGAAGAACCAGGCGATGAACTTGGTGATGGCGATCCCGAGATTCGCGAGGAGCGCCGCGATGATCGCCCTGTTGCCGCCGGATGCGCTCATGGGCCCCATCCTAGGCGGGGGCATGCGGCAGGATTGGACTCATGACGACACTCCCCGCGACCGCCATCCTCGGGGCCGGATCCATGGGCGGCGCCATTCTGAGCGGCATGCTCGCACCCACCGTGGCGGTGGAAGGCGGCATCCGCGTGACCAACCGCACCGAGGCGAAAGCGGAGGCCTTGCGCAGCGATGCCGTCGTCAGTCTGGCCACCGACACGGAACCCTCGGCCAACCGCACCGCCGTCGAGGGGGCGCGGATCGTCGTGGTCGGGGTGAAGCCCGCCATGGTGCTCGACCTGCTCCGCGAGATCGCGCCGGCGCTCGAGTCCGACGCGATCGTGGTCAGTGTCGCCGCCGGTGTGCCGATCTCAGCGATGGAAGCCCTCGTGACGTGCGCGGTGATGCGCGCGATGCCGAACACCCCCGCAACGGTCGGGCTCGGCGTGACCGGCCTGAGCGCCGGGTCGCGCTGCTCCGACGACGACCTCACCGTCGTGAGCCGTCTGTTCGGCACCGTCGGCGACGTGATCGTGCTGCCCGAGAGCAAAATCGACGCCCTCGGAACGGTCTCGGGATCCGGCCCCGCCTACGTGTTCCTGCTGATCGAGCAGCTGACGCGCACAGCGGTGTCGATGGGGTTCACGGATGCCGAGGCCGACGTCATGGTGCAGGGCACGTTCCGCGGGGCGAGCGAACTCCTTGCGAGGGCGGAGGTGGGGCCTGCCGAGCTGCGACGCCGTGTCACGAGCCCGAACGGCACCACCGAGCGGGCGATCGCGGTGCTCGAGGAGGCCCGCCTGAGCGAGCTGTTCGACCGCGCGACATCCGCAGCCCTGGCGCGCACGCGCGAACTCACTGCGGGTACCCCGACCCCCTGAACTCACTCGCCCCGAGTTCACCCGCCCCGAGCGCCTGAGCGCCACATGCCGCCGAAGCCTGAGTAGTGGCGCGTTCACAGCGCCCCAGCGGGCCACTGCTCGGGTCTCGACGCCGGTGGAGCGAGTCAGCTCCGCAGGCTCGCGAATTTCTCGATGTCCGCGGAGTTGCCGCTCACGATGATCAGGTCGTGGTTGGAGATGACCGTCTCCGGTGCCGCGTAGGTGAAGTCTTTTCCCGGCGCTTTCACCCCCACCACGGTGATGCCGTACTTGCGCCTCACGCTCGACTCGGCGAGGGTCACGCCCCTGATCGGTTTCGGCGGGTACATCTTCACGATCGCGAAGTCGTCGTCGAACTCGATGAAGTCCAGCATCCGCCCGGATACGAGGTGCGCCACCCGCTCGCCCGCCTCCGCCTCGGGATAGATCACGTGGTTGGCGCCGATGCGCGCGAGGATCTTGCCGTGCGACTGGCTGATCGCCTTCGCCCAGATCTGCGGCACGCCGAGGTCGACCAGATTCGCGGTGATGAGCACGCTCGCCTCGATCGACGATCCGACGGCCACGACGGCGATGGCGAAGTCCTGAGCGCCGATCTGTCGCAGGGCGTCGATGCTGCGAGCGTCGGCCTGCACGGCGTGGGTGACCCGCTCCGACCACTTCTGCACGAGGGATGCGCTCTCGTCGACAGCGAGCACCTCGCGGTCGAGCCTGTCGAGCTGGCCGGCGGTGGCGGCGCCGAACCTGCCGAGTCCGATGATCAGCACCGGAGCGTCGTGCGGGATGCGGTCAACCAACGATCGGCCTCTCTTCCGCCCTGCTGAACAACTGCCGCCTCGTACTCGCGGCGAGCGCCGCAGCGAGAGTCACTGTACCAACGCGCCCGAGGAACATCGTGAGGGCCAACACCAGCTGCGCCGACTCCGGCGCCGCCGCGGTGAGCCCCGTCGACAGCCCGGACGTCGCGAACGCCGAGATCACATCGAAGAGCACGAGGTCGAGCGGCGCATCCGTGATCTGCAACACGGCGATGCTCGCGGCGGCGACGATCGTGGAACCCCAGAGCACCACGCTCACCGACACCCTCAGCACGTCGGACGGCACCCGTCGGTCGAAGGCCTCCATCGACTCGCTTCCGCGCGCCTCGGCGAACGCGGCGAGGAACAGCACGGCCAGGGTGGTCACCTTGATCCCCCCGGCGGTCGACGCCGACCCCCCGCCGATGAACATCAGCATGTCGCCGACGAGCAGGCTCGAGCCGTTCAGGTCGGCGATATCGATGGTCGAGAATCCCCCCGACCTCGTCATCATCGAGAGGAACGCCGACTGCAGGATGCGCTGGCCCGGGTCGAGCGCGCCGAAGGTCTTCGCGTTCTGCAACTCCAGCAGCAGGAAGGCCCCGGTTCCGAGCACGAACAGGATCGAGGTGGTCAGCAGCGTGATCTTCACGTGCAACGACCAGCGCCGCGGCTTGCGCAGGTTGCGGGCCAGCACGTAGATGACCGGGAACCCCGTCGCGCCGAGGAACACCGACACCATGAGCACGCTCAGAAACCACGGGTCGGAGACGAAGGGGTCGAGTCCGCCGGGGGAGAGCACGAACCCGGTGTTCGTGAACGACATCACCGAGAAGTAGGCCGAGACCCACAGTGCGTCGAGGATGTCGCCGCTCTGCGCGAGCACTCTGGGGAACAGCAGCGCGGCGACCCCCACCTCGATGATCAGCATGCTCAGCGCCACCGTCGCGAGCAGTCCGCCGATCTCGCCGAGCTTGACGCCCTGACTCTCGGCGACCGGACCCTTCTGGATGCGTAGCGGGTTACTGTCACTCGCCGCCATGAGCTTCTGACGGAGCCCCAGGCGCCGCGAGATCACGAGACCCAGGATGCTGGCGAGCGTGAGCACTCCGACGGCCCCGACCTGCACGCCCACGAAGATCACCGCGTGCCCGAACGGCGACCAGTATGTGGCCATGTCCACCGTCGAGAGGCCGGTGACGCAGATGACCGACACCGCGGTGAAGAGGGCATCGGTCAAGGGGGCGAACCCGGGCCCCGTCCGCGACACGGGCAGTGAGAGCAGGAGCGTGACCACCATCACCAGGGCGGTGAAGACGAGGATGGCGAATCGAGCGGGGGTGGCCCTCGCCACGGAGTCGATGAGATCGCGGATCCGGCCCAGCGACGACACCTGCACCACCGGGCGTGTCCGCATCGTTCTCCTCGAGCCTCGGTGGTCGGATCTGTCATGGTACTCGCCGCGATCTCCGCACTAGCCTGTCACCATGGCCGACATCTTCGACGTGATCGCCGACGCCACGAGGCGAGATCTGCTTCAGGCCCTCCTCGATCGTCACGTCGACGCGGACTCTCCTCGGGGTGAGTTGAGCGTGGGGGAGCTGGTCGACGTGCTGGGGCTCAGTCAGCCGACGGTGTCGAAGCACCTCCGAGTGCTGCGGGACTCCCAGCTCGTGGCCGTCAGGGAAGAGGGCCAGCACCGCTACTACAGCCTCCAGTCGGCGCCGCTCGAGAAGGTCGAGGACTGGCTCATCCCGTTCCTCGCTTCGGACTTCGACGCGGAAGGGGATCCGGGCCCGGCCGTCTTCTCCGCCTGGTCGGGTGCCAACGTGCCGGCGCCACTGCGGCGGGCGGCGGAGTCACTGCAGCATTCCGGCGAGACCGGTCACAGCCTGGGGCGCGCCGCGGCCGACCTCTCGCACTCGGCGCGGGTCGCCCTCGAGGACGCCTCGGCCGGAGTGCGGGCGCGGGTGATCGGGCCGGTCAGGAAACGGCTTGGTCGGTGAATCGCACCTTGCGGCGCAGTCACTCCTGCCCCTAACGTTACGATTCAGCACTCCAGTCACATCCGACACAGGATGTCGGCCTGTCCGGCGAGTGCTCCGATCGAGGCGGATGAGCATGGCAGGGGACCTGTCCGAGGTGCGTTTCCTGACCGTCGCCGAGGTGGCCGAGATGATGCGCGTGTCGAAGATGACGGTGTACAGACTCGTGCATGCCGGAGAACTGCCCGCCATCCGGTTCGGGCGGTCGTTCCGGGTGCCGGAGTCGGCGGTACGCGCCGCCGTCGACACCCCCATCGCCGACGTCGGCTGAGCTCTCGACACGGTGCCTCCGCGCCGGGGAGTAGACTGCTCCGAGGCAATTTTCCGCGGTTCTGACAGGGCCCGGTTCACACTCCCCCGAAGACGCGCCCGGCGCGTTCGCAGACCAGTGAGGTATCCATGGGTTCAGTCATCAAGAAGCGCCGCAAGCGTATGGCCAAGAAGAAGCATCGCAAGCTGTTGCGCAAGACGCGCCACCAGCGGCGCAACAAGAAGTAGCGGCGGCACCGCCGCAGTCATGGAACGCCGGGTCGCTGACCCGGCGTTCTCGCGTGGAGGCGCCGTAGGCTTGCCTCGTGCCCCCGCGAGTCATCACCCTCGTGACGAAGCCCGACTGTCACCTCTGCGACACTGCGAGAGACGTCGTAGCCCAGGTCGTCGCGGAACTGGCGGATGGCGCCTCAGCACCCTCTGTCGACGTGCGGGAGTTCTCCATCCTCGACGATGCGGCGCTCGCCGAGGAGTATGCCGAGGAGGTGCCTGTCGTACTCATCGACGGCCGGGTGCACACCGTCTGGCGGGTCGACCCCGCCAGGCTTCGCGCAGCGCTGCGCTGATCTGCGGAGCGCCGCCGTGGAACGCAAGACCGCACCGGAAAGGCATCATGCTCAGACACATCGTTCTCTGGAGGCTCGCCGCCGAAGGGGTCGCCGAGAGGGCCCGTGATTCATCGACCATCGCCACCGCACTCGAGGCGTTGGTGTCGGTCATCCCCGAGATCGTGTCGTTGACCGTCTCGACCAACGCCGCGGACATCCCTCGCAACTGGGATGTCTGCCTCATCGGCGACTTCGCCGACGAGACCGCCCTGGGCGTCTACCTGCGGCATCCCGACCACGTCCGCGCCGCCGACGTCGTCGGCGAGCTGGTCACCGAGAGGGCCGCGATCGACCTGCTGGTGTGACCGCCTGACGGCGGGACATCAGTTCCGCGCACGCCTCGCCGCGTTCTCTGCGTCGAGACGCGAGGCGTAGACCGGCTCGTCGAGCACGAACTGCAGCGACTCGTCAGGGTCGACCAGCAGCAGATCGGTCGGCTCCTCCGCGTCGGCGAAGTCGTCGGCCGTGAGGGGTTCGTCGTTGAGGTGGACGGTCACGAGGCCGCTGCCGGTCTCGAGGGCGGCCACCTCGAGCGCGGGGACCGGCTTGCCTCCCGCCCGCTGCAACAGGCTCTCGACGGCACCCGCGATCCCGCGTCCGCCGGCGAGGAACGCCTTCTCGTCGAGCACCGTGTAGTCGTACCGGGTGCGTACCGTGAAGACGAGCTCATCGGGTTCGTCGGGGTCCGCACCGTCGTCATCGTCGACCTCGCCGTAGAGCACGTCGAGCTGGTCGCCGTAGGCCGCGACCGCGGTCCACAACTCGGAGTCAGCGTCATCCGTCGGCCCCTCGTCGGCGGTCGACACCGCATCGACGTGCGCTCTGAGGAGGGCGATGAGGTGCTCGCCGGCCTCCACCGTCGAGGTGAGCGGGGAGACGGATTCTGGCGGTGTGGCGGCGTCGGTCATGGGGTCACGGTAACAGCCCTGTCACGTGCAGCCCGGTGGTCCTATGCTGGCCGTGCCCGGGCGCCGGTCCCGGCGAGAACGAGAGAGTGGAACGATGAAGTTTCAGATCGTGAAAGGGTCCAGCACCAAGGAGCCCTATTACTGGCGGATCGTGTCGAGCAACGGTCAGACGCTGGCGACGAGTGAGAACTACGTGGCGAAGGCTTCGGCGAAGAGTGCCATCGAGTCGGTCATGAAGAGTGCCGGCGGCGCGAAGGTCGAAGACCTCAGCGTGACCTGAGGGGATGCGCCGCGGGCGACGTGATGCGGATCGGTCAGGCGCCCGCGGAGATGATGATCGAGACCAACAGGGCCACGATGACGGTGTTGAAGGCGAACGAGATCAGGCTGTTCGTCGTCACCACCCGGCGCGCGGCAGAGGTCTCGAGCGACACGTCCGATGACGAGAACGTCGTCGCGACCTGCACGGCGAGGTACACGAAGTCCGAGAACCGCGCCGTGGCGCCGTCCGGGAACCGGATGCCGCCGACGGTCGCGCTCATTCGGGCGTACCTGACCGCGTAGGCGGAGATCGTCATCGCCATCGAAGAGACGACTACGGCGATCCCCATGGCGACGACTACGGGATCCTGCCGGTAGCGCGGCACGATCGACAGAAGAAGCACTGCGGCGACCGAGACCACGGATCCGGTCACGGCCCAACTGACCGACCCGCCCCCGCCGAGCATCTGCAACAGCCGAGCCGACCGGGTGCGCGGCGCCGTGGCTCTGAGCCACCGGGCGAGGGTCTCCCCGTCCGCCCTCCAGAAGACGACGAATGGCAGCAACGCGTAGCAGAGGCCGATGCTCGACCAGTACAGGAAGTAACTCACCAAGACCGTGTCGAAGGGCTCACCGCCCCGGTCTGTCTGAAGGAGCAGGAACTGGGCAGGCGATGCCGGGACCAGCGCGAGACCCACCGCCACCCAGCCCCGGGCTGTGTCCGAGGCGAGGCGGGGCGCACTGCTGCGGCGACGCTCAGCCATGGCGCCTAGGGCAGGAGCCTCGTCGGCCCCCGGAAGAGGTAGGTGGCCTCACGGAGGTTCGGCAGGTGCAGCAGCAGCATGAGCACGCGGCTCAGCCCCATGCCGAACCCGCCGTGGGGGGGCACGCCGTAGCGGAAGAAGTCGAGGTAGAACCCCAGCTCCTCGGGGTCGACACCCTTCTGCTTCGCCTGCTCGGTGAGCACCTCGATGCGATGCTCGCGCTGGGCTCCGGTAGAGATCTCGACGCCGTTGAAGATGAGGTCGTAGCTGTGGGTGAGGCCCGGGTCATCCGCGTGGCGCATGTGATAGAACGGCCGGATGCTCGACGCGTAGTCGGTCAGGAACACGAACTCGTGACCGAGCTCCTCGGCGACGTAGGCCGAGATGCGGCGCTCGCCCTCGGGGTCCATGTCGTCGTCCGCACGCGGCACCTCGTATCCGCGCTCCGCCACGATCCTCTTCGCCTCGGCGAGCGGGATGCGGGGGAACGGCGCCGAGGGCACGGTCACCTCGACGCCGAAGAGGTCACGGATCGCCTCGCCGTGCTTCTCCTTCACCGCGCTGAGCCCGGCGATCAGAAGAGCCTCGTGCATGGCCATGACGTCGTCCGCACTGGAGATCCAACTGATCTCGGCGTCGACGCTCGTGAACTCGGTCGCGTGGCGACTCGTGAAAGACGGGTCGGCGCGGAAGGCGGGCCCGATCTCGAAGACCTTGCCGAACCCGGCGGGCTGGGCCATCTGTTTGAAGAACTGCGGACTCTGGGCGAGGTACGCCTTCGTCTCGAAGTACGACACCTCGAACAGCTCGGCCTTCGATTCGCTGGCACTCGCCATGAACTTGGGGGTGTGCAGCTCGATGAAGTCGTTGTCGATCCACCAGGTGCGCAGGGCGTGCTCGAACGTGGTCTGCACCTTGAAGATGAGTGCGTTGCGCGGCACCCTCAGATCGAGGAAGCGCCAGTCCATCCGCTTGTCGACACCGGAGTCCTCGGCGATCGGCGTCTCGGCGATCGCCACCGCGGCGATGTCGAGGGCGTCCAGCTTGATCTCGACGCCGCCGAGTTTGACGCGCTCGTCGTGCTTCAACTGACCGGTGGCGGTGAGGAACGTGCCCTGGCTGAGCCCCGAGATTGTGTCCTCGAGCGGGACGGTCCCTGAGCCCGTCGCGGTCCCTGAGCCCGTCGAAGGGGCGTCGCTCCGCGGGTTCACCAGCTGCACTGCACCGGACTCGTCGCGCAGCACGACGAACTGCACCTTCTTCTGATCCCGCACGGTCTCGACCCACCCGGAGACCGAGACCGGTCCGTCGACGGATGCTGCGAGCTGGTCGATGAGGGTGCGTTCGGTCACGATCCCCCACCCTAGCCCTCGGCCGCCGACCGGCTCGGGGCACCCGATGGCGCCCGTCGGCACCCGGGGGACTATCGGCGGCCCGGGTTACGGTGGATCGAGTGGTCGACCACTACCCACTCACGTTCAGGAGCATGATGCGCGCCCTCCGCCTCTTCGCCGCAGTCGCCGCTGCGGCCGTTCTCGCCGTGATGCCGGTCTCCGCGGCATCCGCTCACGACCGTCTCGTCGCCTCCAGCCCCGCGGCCGACGAGACCGTCACCGTAGAGCTCGCCGCCGTCACCCTGACCCTCTCCGATGTGCCTCTCGCCGGGGCGCCCGCCGCTATCCAGGTCACGGATGCCGCCGGCGCCTCCATCACGAACGGCGAGGTCACCGCCTCCGACCGCTCGGTCTCGGTCGAGGTCACCCCGACCGAGCCGGGCCTCCACACCGTGGCCTGGCAGGTGGTGTCGAGCGATGCGCACACCATCTCGGGGGAGTACAGCTTCACGTACGCGGGCCCTGTTGCTCCGAGTGCTCCCGCCGCGAGTCCCAGCCCCGCTGCGGGTTCGAGCGCCGAGCCCGATCCGAGCCCGACCGACCAGCCCACTAACACTGTCGAGCCCACCCCGACCACTGCTCCCACCGCACAAACCAGTGCGTCGATCGGCGCGTTCCTCCCGCTCATCATCGCCGTGCTGGCGGCGATCGTCATCGCCATCGTGGCCGCCGTCTGGCGCGCGAACGTGGCCAGGGACAAGACCGACGACACTGACGCCGTGCGCGATGATCACGGCGGGCCGCCACGGGTCTGAGTCAACCGCCGGACGGCGTGTGCGGCATCCCGCTCCCGGCCTTCGCGCAGGGGTGCCGAACGTAGAATGGGCGGGTGGCTGCGACCCTTCTCCACCTCGTGCGGCACGGCGAGGTGCACAACCCCGACGGTGTGCTCTACGGGCGCATCCCGGGGTTCGGGCTCTCCGACCTGGGGCGCCGGATGGCGGCAGTGGCGGCGGACAGCCTGTCGGAGCATCCCATCACCGCGCTCTACACCTCGCCCCTCCAGCGGGCGAGGGAATCCGCCGCACCCTGGGCCGAGGCCACGGGTCTCCTGCCCGTCGTCGAGCCCCGCATCGTCGAGCCCACGAACCGTTTCGAAGGGGGCACCGTCGAGTTCGGACCGGCGGTGCTGCTGCACCCGCGCACGTGGCCCCTCGTGTACAACCCGTTCCGCCCGAGTTGGGGTGAGCCCTACGTCGAGGTCGCGATGCGGATGATCGCGGCCCTCGACTCGGCCTGGCACACGGCCGACGGCGGAGAGGTCGTGCTCGTCAGTCACCAGCTGCCGATCGTGATGGTGCAGAGGGCTGTCGCCGGCAAGCACCTGTGGCACGACCCTCGGGATCGTCGGTGCTCGCTGTCGAGCATTACCACCGTGGAGCGGTGCATCGCCCGATCAGGCGAGCCGCGCTACCGCGAGGTGTCGTACCGTGAGCCCGCGGCCGATCTGCTGAGGCATGCCGTCGACCAGGGGGCGGTGTGAACGCGCTCCTGAGATCCGCCCGCCGGTTGAGCCCGTCCGGACTCGTCCGCGGGTCGAGCTTGTCGAGACCGGGGGGATCTCGGCAGGCTCGATCGGCGGTGGGGCAGGCTCGATCAGCGGTGGGGCAGGCTCGATCAGCGGTGGGGCAGGCTCGGCCGACCGTGCTGCGCATCGCCGCGGCATCCGCTCTCCTCGTGGCGATCGCCGGCTGCTCGAGCGACCCCCTCGCCGAGGACTACCTCGACGGCGGCAACTCCAACTACATCACGGGCAGCGGCATCACCGAGGTGTCGCCGGAGGATCGCGGCGAGCCCATCGTCTTCGAGGGCACCACCGATGCCGGCGAGGCGCTGTCGAGCGCGGACTACCTCGGTGAGGTGCTCGTCGTGAACTTCTGGTACGCGTCGTGCGAGCCGTGCCGGCAGGAGGCGCCCGACCTCGAGGCGCTGGCGGGCGAGTACGAGGGTGAAGGCGCGGCGTTCGTCGGGGTCAACATCTACGACAGCGCCGACACCTCTCTCGCATTCGCCAGGAAGTTCGACGTCGGCTACCCCTCGCTGTTGGACGTGACGGAGGGAGCAGTGCGCACGGCCTTCGCCGGAGAGATCTCGCCGAAGGCGGTGCCCACCACCTTCGTGCTCGATGCCGAGGGGCGGATCGCCGCGCGCATCCTCGGGCAGCTTCAGGAGAAGTCGATCCTCGACACCCTCATCCGCGACACGGCAGCCGAATCGTCGTAGTGGGCGAACTCCAGAATCAGGTCGCGAACGGCAGTCTGCTGATCGCCGTGCCGATCGCGCTGCTCGCGGGGCTGGTGTCGTTCGCCTCCCCCTGCGTGCTTCCTCTCGTGCCCGGCTACCTCGGCTACATCGGCGGGTTCGCGGGCCCTGACCAGCGCGGTTCGCGGTCGCGCCTGCTGCTCGGCGTGCTCCTCTTCGTGTCGGGCTTCACCGCGGTGTTCGTCGTGCTCACGCTCGGGGTGTCGCTCATCGGCTTCGCCCTGCTGCCGTGGACCGACCTCATCATCCGGGTGTTCGGAGTCGTCGTGATCGTCATGGGACTCGTCTTCATCGGGCAGTTCACCGTGCTGCAGCGCACGATCAAGCCGTCATGGACGGTCGCTACGGGCCTCGCCGGTGCCCCGCTGCTCGGCATCGTCTTCGGGCTCGCCTGGGCGCCGTGCGTGGGGCCGACCCTGGCGACGGTTCTGGCGATGAGCCTCGACGGAGGGGCGCCGCGCGGGGTGCTCCTCGGCATTGCCTACAGTCTCGGCCTCGGCATCCCGTTCCTGCTCGTCGCCCTGGGCCTCGGATGGGTCACCGGTTCCGTCGCCTGGATGAAGCGCAACATCAGGGCCATCAACATCGCCGGAGGCGCGATGCTCATCGTCGTCGGACTGCTGATGGTCAGCGGTGTCTGGCAGCTCGTCATGTCTGACTTCGGATCGGTGGTGAACGGATTTGAGCCGGCCCTCTGACCACTACGACTCCGCGCCCGCGAAGCGCGACGGTGCGATCGCGGGGCCGTCGCTCGGCCCGATCGGCTACGCGCGCTTCTTCTGGCGTCAGCTCACGAGCATGCGCACCGCGCTGTTCCTGCTGCTGCTCCTCGCGATCGCCGCCGTGCCCGGGTCGCTCGTTCCGCAGCGCAGCTCCGACCCCAACGGCGTCGTGCAGTACACCCGCGACAACCCCACGCTCGCGCCGATCGTCGACGCCGTGCAGGGCTTCGACGTCTACACCTCGGTGTGGTTCTCGGCGATCTACCTCCTGCTCTTCGTCTCACTCATCGGCTGCGTCATACCCCGCACCGCGCATCACTTCAAGGCGCTGCGCGCGGCCCCTCCCAAGACGCCGGCGAGACTCGACCGGCTCGAGGGCTACGCGAGCGTGGAGGTCGGGGCCGGAGAGTCGGATGCCGCGGCCGCGATCGATTCGGCCCGCGACATCCTGAGGCGGTCCGGCTATCGGGTGCAACTGTTCGAGGGTCAGGGCGGCGATTTCTCGGTCAGCGCCGAGCGCGGCTATCTGCGCGAGACCGGAAACCTGGTGTTCCACACCGCGCTGATCGGTGTGCTCATCTCGGTCGGCATCGGCGGCAGCTTCGGCTACAGCGGGCAGAAGGTGATCGTCGAGGGCGATTCCTTCTCGAATGTGCTGCTCTCGTACGAGTCGTTCCTGCCCGGCAGGTTCTTCGACGACAGCGTGCTCGAGCCCTACAGGCTCACCCTGGATGATTTCGACGTCGAGTACGAGCAGCAGAATCGCAACGCGTACGGGCAGCCCATCGACTTCACCGCGGGGGTGACGACCTTCCAGGGCGGCGCCGAGGCCGGCGTGGAGCGGGAGATCAAGGTGAACGCGCCCCTCTCGATCGGTGGCAACGAGATCTACCTCCTCGGCAACGGGTACGCCCCGGTCATCACCGTGCGCGACGGAAACGGCGACGTGGCCTTCAGTCAGGCGGTGCCATTCCTTCCGCAAGATGCGAATCTCACCTCGCTCGGGGTGCTGAAGGTTCCGGATGCCCTGCCCGAGCAGCTCTCGATGCGCGGATTCTTCTATCCGAGCGCCGTGCCGCTCGACACCGGGGCTTTCACCTCGAACTACCCCGACCTGGTCAACCCCGTGCTGAGCCTGCAGGTCTACACCGGCGAGCCGCGCCTCGACGACGGGGTCTACGCGCTCGACCTCGACGGGCTCACCGAGATCGCCGGACGCACGGCCGCCACCCCGTCGATCGAGCTGAGGCCCGGCGAGACGGCGGACCTCCCGGGTGGTGCTGGGTCCATCACCTTCGAGAACGCGGCGCCGGCGTCGGCGGCCGGCGACCTCGAGCAGTCGGTCCCGCGGTTCGCGAGCCTCGACATCCATCGCGATCCGAGCCAGGGGTGGGTGCTGCTGTTCGCCATCCTGGTGCTGGCTGGGCTGCTGACGTCGTTGTTCATCCCGCGGCGCCGGGTCTGGGTCAAGGCGATCGATTCCGATGGTGGGCTCCGGCTCGAGTACGCCGGTCTGGCGCGCGGTGAGGATCCCGGACTCGAGCGGGCGGTGCGCGACATCCAGCAGCGGCACGCCCAGCGACTCGGGCTTAGGGTGAACGAGTGACCGAACAGTTCGTCTCAGCCTCCCTCGTCGCCATCTGGTCGGCGATGGGCGTGTACACCGTCGCGTTCATCCTGTTCACCCTCGACCTGGCGAAGCGATCCGCGGGGGACGCTGAATCGGCCGGCTCGACTGCCGATTCCTCGTCGACCGCGGAGTCGTTGGCGTTTGAGCGGGCCGCGGCATCCGAATCCTCCTCGGGGCGCTCGATCGGAGGCCAGCTCGGCAACGCGGGCGGCATCACAGCGACTCTCGTGAGGCCGGTGGAGGACTCGCCGGCGCCGAAGGTGTACCGCCTCGAACGCGTGGCATTCGCTCTGACCGGACTCGCCTGGCTGGTGCATGTCGCGGCGGTGCTGCTGCGCGGGTTCGCCCAGGGCTACGTGCCGTGGGCCAACATGTTCGAGTTCTCGCTCACCTCCTCGGCGATCATCGTCGGCGTGTTCCTGTTCATGCAGTTCTGGCAGAACCTGCGGTTCCTCGGGGCGTACATCTCGGGGTTCGCCCTCATCGTGCTCGGCGTCGGCACCGTCAACTTCTACGTCGACGTCGTGCCTCTCGCGGTGCCGCTGCAGTCGTTCTGGCTCGTCATCCACGTCTTCGTCGCGGTGCTCGGAACAGCCTTCTTCGCTCTCGGCGCAGGGCTCTCCATCACCCAGTTGCTGCAGTCGCGGGCCGCTGCGGGCCGGGCGGTGGGGCTACGGTTCCTGCAGACCATCCCCTCGGCGGACAAGCTCGAGACCCTGGCCTACAGGGTGATCGTCGTCGGGTTCGTCTTCTGGACCTTCACCCTCATCGCCGGTGCGGTGTGGGCGGAGCGGGCCTGGGGTCGCTACTGGGGGTGGGACACGAAAGAGGTCTGGACCTTCATCATCTGGACGATCTTCGCCGGCTACATCCATGCGCGGGCGACCCGTGGATGGCGCGGCTCGCGCTCGGCATGGCTCGCGATCATCGGCTTCGGCGCTGTGATGTTCAACTTCACCGTGGTGAACCTCTTCTTCAAGGGGCTGCACGCTTACAGCGGACTGTAGGACGCATTTTCGCGGTCGCACTCGGCATCCAGCGACCGATGGTGTTCACAACTCAGGCTGGCCGGAGATCGAGGTGTCTGAGCTCCCGGAATGGCGGCGTTGCATTGTCACCGCCCGCTGATCAGCCTGAGTTGTGCGCGGTGCGCCGACCTTGTTGCCGAGATCCCGTGGCCCAAGCCCGCAGCGATACTCGAGGTATGGATGACATCGAGCTCCGCCTGCCGTCGGGAACGATCCGACTGCGGCGCGCCCGTGCCGCCGACGCGCCGGCGATCGTCGGCCTGCTCGCCGATGATCCGATCAGCAACGCGCGGGGCGACTCGGACAGCGCCGTCGACCCGCGCCGGTACGACGCGGCGTTCCAAGCCATCGACGCGGATCGTGCCCACCTCCTACTCGTCGGAGTGTCGAATGCAGGTCAGCCGATCGCTACGATGCAGCTCACGATCATCCCCGGACTCGGGAGAGGCGCATCTCCGCGGCTGCAGATCGAGGCCGTCAGGGTGGGCTCGGATCACCGCGGACGTGGCATCGGTCGCGCGATGATGCTCTGGGCGCTCGAATACGCATCCGAGGTCGGCGCGGGTCTCGTGCAATTGACGTCCGATGCGAAACGGAACGATGCACACAGGTTCTACGAGGGGCTCGGCTTCACGGCATCCCACGTCGGATTCAAGTACGTTCTACCCGCCGCGGACGGGTCGCACCCACCCGAGCGGTAGCGTTCAGCCGGTCGGCGTGGCCCACTTCGGCGTGTGCGCGCTCGGTCTCATCGGTGCCGATCTGTTCTTCTCGAGGTCACGACGCAGCAGAACGGCACTGATGAGCCCTCCAGGCGTCGCCGCGAGCGTCGAAACACCTCCCCCTCTCCGGGGGTAGAAGCCGAGTTCTTGCAAACGCTTGCAACAGCCGCCCATCACCGGTTACGGTCAGTCAGGACGGGGTCTGCGCGGGGCAGATCACCGTATTCGGGAGTCGACGATGACACAGAACGGCCGCGCCACGAGCGCTCTCTCCACCCTGGCCGCGATAGCGATCGCCGCCACGGGGCTCACGCTAGGACCGGTATCGACCGCGTCGGCCGCCGACCCGACGGTCGCACTGGTCGGCAGTCTGCAGTCCGAGATCGGGTGCGCGACCGATTGGGATCCCTCGTGCACCGAATCCGAACTCGCCCCCACCGGCACCCCTGGCGTCTGGTCCGCCGAGTTCACGGTGCCCGCCGGCACCTACGAGTACAAGGTGGCCCTCGACGACAGCTGGGATGCCGCGTACGGCCTCGATGGCGGAGCCGATAACATCCCGCTCACGATCGGCGGCGACAGCACGCTGCGCTTCACGTTCGACCTCGCGAAGAAGCGCGTCGGGCTCGAGGCGCTGTCCCTCGCGAGCGGATACAGCGAGGCGGATGCCGCCCTGGTCGCCGACCCGATCCGTCAGGCAGGCAGCGACGAGCAGTTCTACTTCGTCATGACCGACAGGTTCAAGGACGGCGACCCGACCAACAACGCGGCCGGCCTCGGCGCCGACCCGACGGTGTCGGGCTTCGATCCGACCAAGAAGGGCTTCTACAACGGCGGCGACCTCGCCGGCCTCCGCTCGCAGCTCGACTACATCGAGGGCCTCGGCACCAGCGCCATCTGGCTGACCCCATCGTTCCTCAACAACCCGGTGCAGGGCGCCGGCGCGAACGCCTCCGCGGGCTATCACGGCTACTGGATCACCGATTTCACCCAGATCGACCCGCACCTGGGCACGAACGCCGAGCTCAAGGCCCTCATCGACGACGCCCACGCCCGCGGCATGAAGGTCTACTTCGACATCATCACCAATCACACCGCCGACGTGATCGACTACGCCGAGAAGCAGTACGGCTACATCGACAAGACCACTGAGCCGTACAAGACCGCGGCGGGCGAGCCGTTCGACCCGGCGGATGTCGCGGGCAGCCCCGACTTCCCGGTGCTCGACGCCGCGACATCCTTCCCCTACACGCCCACCGTCACTCCGGAGAACGCGGAGCGGAAGGTGCCGGCCTGGCTCAACGACCCCACGGTTTACCACAACCGCGGCGACTCGACCTTCGAGGGCGAGAGCGTGCTCGACGGCGACTTCTCCGGCCTCGACGACTTGATGACCGAGAACCCGAAGGTCGTTGACGGGTTCGTCGACGTCTACAAGGACTGGGTCGACTTCGGCATCGACGGATTCCGCATCGACACGGTCAAGCACGTGAACCTCGAGTTCTGGCAGACCTGGTCGGCCGAGGTGCTCGACTACGCGAAGGCGCAGGGCAACCCCGACTTCTTCATGTTCGGCGAGGTCTACGACGCGAACGCCGCGAACACATCGCCGTACGTGCGCAAGACCGACATGAACTCGGTGCTCGACTTCTCGTTCCAGTCGCAGGCGACGAGTTTCGCCGGCGGCAACAGCGCCAAGGGACTCGGCACCCTCTTCGCGAGCGACGACCTCTACACGACTCCCGACTCCAACGCCTACGCGCTGCCGACCTTCCTCGGCAATCACGACATGGGCCGCGTCGGCTACTTCATGAAGAACACCGACGCACCCGTCGCCCGAGACGAGCTCGCGCACGAGCTGATGTACCTCACCCGCGGCCAGCCGGTGGTCTACTACGGCGACGAGCAGGGCTTCGCGGGGGCCGGCCAAGGCAACGACCAGAGCGCCCGCCAGTCGATGTTCGCGAGCCAGGTCGACGAGTACACCACCCAGCCGCTCATCACCGGTGAGACCGCCGGCTCGGTCGATCGGTTCGGAACGGATGCTCCGCTCTACAGGCACATCAGCACCCTCTCCGAATTGCGCAGCACCCACCCCGCTCTCGCCCAGGGCGCACAGATCGAGCGCTATGCGGATGCCGGAGCCGGCGTCTACGCCTTCAGCCGCGTCGACCGCACCGAGAAGGTCGAGCACCTCGTCGCCCTCAACAACTCGGGTGCAGACAAGACCGTGACCCTGTCGTCGCTCACGGCCGGCGCAGCCTACTCGGTGCTGTACGGGCCCGCCGCGGCCGCCACGACGGCGGACGCCGAGGGGCAGGTGACGATCACCGTTCCGGCACTCGGAACCGTAGTGCTGCTCGCGGACCGCCCGGTGACCGCTCCGGACGCGGCATCCGCCATCACGGTCGACCTGCCCGCCGCGGGTGCCGGCCTCACCGGGGTCACCCCGGTGAACGCGGATGTCGCCGACTCCACCTGGCAGGAGACGAGCTTCGCCTGGCGCGTCGTCGGGTCCACCGAGTGGACCGCGCTCGGCACCGCCGAGGACACCACACCGCGGGTGTTCCATGACACCGCGGGGCTCGCGAAGGGCACGCTCGTCGAGTACCGCGCGATCTCGACCGACGCCGCCGGCCAGCGTGCCGCGGCATCCACCTTCGCCTCGGTCGGCAACACGGTGAACCTCGCCGAGACGGTCGACCCGGAGCCGAGTTTCGATCTGGTGACCGTGCCGGGCAGCCACAACTCGGAGATGGGATGCGCGGGCGACTGGCAACCCGGCTGCGAGGCCGCACAGCTCACGAAGCGCGCCGACGGCATCTACTCGGGCACCTTCGACATCCCGGCCGGCGACTACGAGTTCAAGGTCGCGATCAACGGCACGTGGGACATCAACTACGGTGCCGGCGGTGTCGCGCAGGGCGCCAACGTCGCCTACACGGCCCCGGGCGGCCCGGTGACGTTCTACTTCGACCCGCGCACCAAGTTCTTCCAGAACACGGCGCAGGGCGACATCATCACAGCGGCCGGGTCGTTCCAATCGGAAGCCGGATGCCCCGGCGACTGGCAGCCCGACTGCCTCGCGACCTGGCTGCAGGACCCCGACGGCGACGGCGTCTTCACGGCGTCCACCACGACCCTCCCGACCGGCTCCTACGAGGGCAAAGCCGCCCACAACCTGAGTTGGGACGAGAACTACGGCGCGGGCGGCGTGCCGAACGGCCCGAACATCCCGTTCACCGCGACCGAGGGCAAGCCGACACTGTTCAGCTACACGCTCGCCACGCACGTGATGACGATCGAGTCCGCCGATCCGCCTCTCGCAGGCACCGGTGAGCTGCGGGCGCACTGGGTCTCCGACGACACCCTCGCCTGGCCGCGTGACCTGCTGCCGACGAACGCCGATCCCGCGGATCTGCGATTCGCCCTGTATTCCTCCGCCTCGGCCGAACTCGCCGTCACGGACGGCGCGGTGTCCGGGGGCGACGCGGTCGACCTCGAGTTCAACCCCGCAGGCCTCTCCGATGCCCAGAAGGCTCTGTATCCGGCGCTCGCCGACTCGGTGGCGCTGCGCCCGGTCGGGCTCGATCGCGCCGAGGTGGAGCGGCTGCTGACTACGCAACTGCAGGTCGCGCAGTTCTCAGCGGATGACGCGCTCGCAGCCTTCACCGGAGTTCAGCTCCCCGGCGTACTCGACGATCTGTTCGCCGAGGCGGCCGCTTCTCGCGCCCTCGGAGTCACCTGGTCGAAGAAGCAGCCGACGATGTCGCTCTGGGCGCCGACGGCACAGAAGGTCGACGCCCTGGTCTGGGCCTCCGGCGACGCCGCCGCCGAACCGACGAGGGTCGCCCTCGATCGGCAGGCCGACGGCTCCTGGACGGCGACCGGCGACAAGCGCTGGGCGGGTGCGTCGTACCTCTTCGAGGTCACCGTCTACGCGCCGACCACGGGATCGATCGAGACCAACCGGGTCACCGATCCGTACTCGGTCGCGATGACGGTCAACTCGGAGCGTTCGGTGCTCGTCGACCTCGCCGACAAGCAGTACCGACCGAAGGGGTGGGAGAGGGCGAAGAGTCCGGTGATCGACAACCCCGTCGACCGGGCGATCTACGAACTGCACGTGAGGGACTTCTCGATCTCCGACGAGACCGTGCCCGAGCAGCTGAGGGGCACCTACGGCGCCTTCGGGGTCGACAGCGACGGGACCCGTCATCTCGCGGAGCTCGCCGACGCCGGTCTCAACACCGTGCACCTGCTGCCGACCTTCGACATCGCCACGATCGAGGAGAATCGGGCGGCTCAGGCACAACCGGCCTGCGATCTCGCCTCCTTCGGCCCGGCGTCCTCGGAGCAGCAGGCGTGCATCCAGGCCGTCGCCGACACCGACGGCTTCAACTGGGGCTACGACCCCTACCACTTTTCGGTTCCGGAGGGCTCGTACGCCGTCGACCCCGAGGGCGGGGCGCGTGTGGCCGAGTTCCGCGGCATGGTCGGTGCGCTGCACGAGACCGGGCTGCAGGTGGTGCTCGACGAGGTGTTCAACCACACCGCGCAGAGCGGCCAGGGCGAGAAGTCGGTGCTCGACAAGGTCGTGCCCGGCTACTACCACCGGCTGACCGCGACGGGTGCGGTGCAGACCTCCACCTGCTGCCAGAACGTGGCCACCGAGCACGCCCTCGCCGAGAAGCTCATGGTCGACTCGGTGGTGCTGTGGGCGAAGCAGTACAAAGTCGACGGCTTCAGGTTCGACCTCATGGGTCACCACTCGAAGGCCAATATGGTCGCGGTCCGCGCCGCGCTCGACGCGCTCACCCTGAAGAAGGACGGCGTGGACGGCAAGGCCGTCTACCTCTACGGCGAAGGATGGAACTTCGGCGAGGTGGCCGACAACGCGCTCTTCGAGCAGGCCACCCAGGGTCAGCTCGGCGGTACGGGCATCGGAACCTTCAACGACCGTCTGCGCGACGGCGTCCACGGCGGAAGCCCCGTAGACAGCAGCACCATCCAGCAGCAGGGTTTCGGCACCGGACTCGGCACCGACCCGAACGGCGCACCGATCAACGGGACCACGGATGAGGCGCTCGCCCGTCTCGCCGAACAGACCGACCTCGTGCGCATCGGGCTCGCCGGCAACCTCCGTGACTTTAGCTTCACGGCATCCGACGGATCCACGAAGCGGGGCGACGAACTGGTCTACAACGGCCAGCCGGCCGGTTACGCGGATCAGCCCGCCGAGACGATCAACTACGTCGACGCGCACGACAACGAGACGCTGTTCGATCTGCTCGCGCTCAAGCTGCCCGCGGACACCCCGATGGCGGACCGTGTGCGCATGAACACCCTCTCGCTGGCGACGGCCACGCTGTCGCAGTCCCCTTCGCTGTGGCACGCGGGCACCGATCTGCTCAGGTCGAAGTCGCTCGACCGCAACAGCTACAACTCGGGCGACTGGTTCAACCGCATCGACTGGAGCGGGCAGACCAACAACTTCGGAGTCGGTCTGCCCACGGCGGCCGACAACGAAGACAAGTGGCCGATCATGGCGCCGCTCCTGTCGGATCCGGCTCTCGCTCCCACACCCTTCGACATCGCCGCGGGCACGGCCGCCGCGCAGGATCTGCTGAGACTCAAGCAGTCGACCGAGCTGTTCAGGTTGGGTGATGCGGCGACGATCGGTCAGAAACTGGCCTTCCCGGGCAGCGGTGCGGATGCCGCGCCCGGCGTCATCACGATGACCGTCGACGACACCCTCGGCACCGACGTCGACGAGGCTCTCGACGGGCTGGTCGTGGTGTTCAACGCGTCACCCGAGCCGACGACGCAGGTGGTCGGTGGGCTGGCCGGTCGAGACTTCGCGCTCAGCGACATCCAGGCCGCCGGTTCCGACGCCGTCGTCAAGCAGACGACGTGGGATGCCGCGACAGGAACGGTGACCGTGCCGGCCCGCACGGTGGCGGTACTCACCGAGCGCGAGCAGCCCGAGCCCGTGGTGAGCACGATCCGCGGATCCGCCAATCGCGTCTTCGCTCGCACCGACACCACCGTGAAGTACACCGCGGTGGTGGATGCCGGCGACGCCCGGCCCACCGGAACCGTCGAGGTGCTCGACCGCGGCACGGTGATCGCGACCGCTGAGCTCGAGGTCGGCGACGACGGTCGGGTGACGGTGACCCTGCCGAAGCTCGGGCGGGGGTTCCACTGGCTCACGGCGCGCTACGCGGGCACCGAGCTGATCCTGCCGTCTGCCACGAGGGGTGGGTCGCCGGTCTTCGTCTGGTAGAGCGGTCCGGACAAAGGGGCGAAACCGGGTCGCTGAGCGTGTTCCTCGTCATGGCCGACACTCACCGGGTCGCTGAGCGTGTCGAAGCGCCCCTCCGGCTGGCTCAGGGTCCCGGGTTGCGGCCGACTCACCGGGTCGCTGAGCGTGTCGAAGCGCCCCTCCGGCAGGCTCACGAACCCGGGTTGTGCTTGCCGCCCTCCAGCACCCGATAACACCGCTCGAGCCGCGACATCCACCACCCCGTCCGCTCCGGCGAGGCGGCGTACTCGTCGAGCAGACCGGGGTCGGCCACCGGTCTGCTCACGTCGATGAAACCGTCGACCGGCCTCAGCGGCGTCGTCGTGACGTCGCCGGCGAGCAGCGCGGCGGTGCCGAGCCCGCAGTCGAACTCGAGGGTCGCGAGAGCGGCCGCCAGGTGAGCGCCCATCGCGATCCCGATCGAGGTGTCGAGCGCACTCGAGACCACCACGGGCAGGCCGGCCGCCTCCGCGACTTCCAGAGCCGGGCCGATCCCGCCGAGAGGCTGAGCCTTCAGCACGAGGATGTCCGCCGCCCCGGCCCGCGCGACCGCCACGGGATCCTCGGCCCTCCTCACGCTCTCGTCCGCCGCCACCGGGATACCCATGTACTTCACGCGGCGACGGATGTCGGCGAGCTCGTCCACCGAGGTGCAGGGCTGTTCGACGTACTCGAGGTCCCACTCGGCGAGGGAGTGGATCGCGTGCTCGGCCTCATCGACGTTCCACTGGCCGTTCGCGTCGATTCGGATGCGGCCCTCGGGCCCGAGGTGCTCCCGCACTGCCCGCACGCGGGCGACGTCGTCGGCGAGCACCTGCCCGCGCTCCGCCACCTTGACCTTGACCGTGCGACATCCCGGAAACGCCGCCAGCACCGAAGGGACCCGATCAGGACCGACGGCCGGGAGGGTCGCGTTCACTCGCACCCGCGAGCGGAAGATTCCGCGTGCGGGGGCCCACCCGAAGTCGATCGCGGCCGCCAGCCACGCCGACGCCTCGGTGTCGTCGTACTCGGCGAAGGGCGAGAACTCGGTCCACCCGTGGGGGCCCTCGATCAGAAGGGCTTCCCGCACCTCGATGCCGCGGAACGGCGTGGTGAGTGGAAGCGCGACGACCCGCGCGGTGGAGGTGAGGTCTGACAACGTTGGCAGCATGCCCCCAGTCTGCCGTGCCCGCCCGGTCTCGCTGCCTAAACTGGCGACATGCCCGCCTCCGAACATCCCGCCACCGGGTTGCCTGTCTCCGAACTCTTCGACGCGAGCGTCTGGAAGCCGGTCGAGGGTTTCGAGTCGCTCGGCGACATCACCTACCATCACGATCTCGCTGGTCGCGTCGCCCGTGTCGCGTTCGACAGGCCCGAGGTGCGCAACGCCTTCCGGCCGCAGACCGTCGACGAACTCGCCCGGGCGCTCGATCACGCGCGGCAGAATCCTCGCATCGGGGTCGTGCTGCTCACCGGCAACGGCCCCAGCCCGAAGGACGGCGGCTGGGCGTTCTGCTCGGGGGGCGATCAGCGCATCCGGGGGCGCGACGGCTACCAGTACGCGGGCGCGACTGCTCAGGCCCCTGCCCCAGCCCGGGTCCCTGAGCCAGACCGGGTCCCTGAGCCTGTCGAAGGGCCCCCGGCCACGACGGGTCGCCTCCACATCCTCGAGGTGCAGCGCCTGATCCGGTTCATGCCGAAGGTCGTGATCGCGGTCATCCCCGGCTGGGCCGCGGGCGGCGGGCACTCACTGCACGTCGTGTGCGACCTCTCGATCGCGAGCGCGGAACACGGGCGCTTCAAGCAGACGGATGCCGACGTCGGCTCCTTCGACGCCGGCTACGGAAGCGCCTACTTCGCCCGGCAGGTCGGCCAGAAGTTCGCGCGCGAGGTCTTCTTCCTCGCCCGCGAATACGACGCGCAGCGCGCTCTGGAGACCGGGGCGATCAACGCCGTCGCGCCGCACGCCCAACTCGAGACGGTCGCGTACGAGTGGGCGAACGAGATTCTCACCAAGTCGCCGACCGCTATCCGCATGCTCAAGTTCGCCTTCAACGCCGTCGACGACGGGCTCGTCGGCCAGCAGGTCTTCGCGGGGGAGGCGACCCGTCTCGCCTACGGCACGGATGAGGCCGTCGAGGGTCGCGACTCGTTCCTCGAGAAGCGCGAGCCCGACTGGTCGCCGTACCCGTGGCAGTACTGACCACCTCGAGCGCGCTCGGGCAGCGGAGTCGCGGATGACGCGGCGCCTGCTCCCCGTCGACTCCCGTGACACCGCCGCGATGCTCAGGGCGCTCCGCGCCGCCCTCACCGCCGACGGCCCCGCGGTGTTCCCCCACGCGGATGCCGCGCAGACGCGGACTGCGCAGGCCCCTACCGATCAGACGCACGCTGCTCAGACCGATGCCGCCCAGGCCATCGCCGCCCGTACCGACGACATCCCAGGCCTGCCGGAGGCGGTTTCCCAGCGGGTCGCCGTCGTGGTGCAGACGAGCGGCTCGAGCGGAGAACCGAAGCGCGTCGCACTCAGTGCCGACGCCCTGCTCGCGAGCGCCGCGGCATCCACCTCGGCCCTCGGGGGTTCCGGGCAGTGGCTGCTCGCCCTCCCGGCCCACTACATCGCGGGCGTCAACGTGCTCGTGAGGTCGATCACCGCCGACATCGATCCCGTGGTGACGCGCGTCGGCGGCTTCGACGCGGAGGCGTTCGCCGCGGCCGTCGGCGCGATGACCGGCGACCTGCGCTTCACCTCACTCGTGCCCGCACAACTCGGCGCCCTGCTGGACTCCGCAGCCGCGACATCCGCTCTACGCACCTTCGATCGGGTGCTCGTCGGCGGGCAGTCGCTGCCACAGGCCGTGCGCGATCGAGCACGCGAGGCCGGGGTGCGCGTGACGACCACCTACGGGTCGAGCGAGACCTCCGGAGGGTGCGTCTACGACGGCGTGCCTTCCGCGACGACCCGCGTGCGCGCGGTCGATGGAGAGCTCGAGATCAGCGGCCCGATGCTCGCCGAGGGCTACCTCGACGCCGTGCTCACCGCGAACAGGTTCCACACCGCCGACGGGGCGCGCTGGTATCGCACCGGCGACGCAGGCTTCGTCGACCGCGCGGGTGACGGCGTGCAGGTCACCGTCACCGGACGCCTCGACCGCGTGATCATCTCGGGTGGGGTGAAGGTGTCGCTCGAGGCCGTGGAGCGGGTCGTACGTACTGTCCCCGCGCTCGCGGATGCCGTCGCCGTCGCCATTCCGGATGACCGCTGGGGCCACGTCCCGGTCGTGGTCACCCGGGTGGGCGCACCTCTCGACGCGATCCGTGACCTCGTCGGCGGAACGCTCGGCCGCGAGGCCCGACCCGCCCGGATCGTGATCGCACCCGTGCCGTTATTGCCGAACGGCAAGCCGGATCTCGTCGCGGCGGCGGTGCTGGCCCGCTCGTAGCGTGCAGCGCCCCGTCGACCGCCCGCCCACCTAGAATCGGGCGGTGGCCACCAAGAACAGACCAGCGCAACGTCGCGTCGACCCGAGGAAGACCGCCGCCGCGGCCCGATCGAAGGGTGGGCGACCAGGCGGTCGTCCCGGCGGTAGTCCAGGAGGGCGCGCGGCCAAGGTCGTGGTGCGCCCGGCGACCCTGAGGGACTGGATCGGCGGCGCCCGCCTGCGCACCCTCCCTCTCGCGATCGCCCCGGTCGCCCTCGGAACCGGCGCCGCCTACGCCTTCGACAACGACGAGGGCTGGCACTGGGTGCGGGCCCTGCTGTGTCTCGCGGTCGCCGTCGGGCTGCAGATCGGTGTCAACTTCGCCAACGACTACTCCGACGGCATCCGAGGCACCGACGCCCACCGCGTCGGCCCGGCGAGGCTGACCGCCTCCGGCGCGGCGACACCGAAGGCCGTTCTCACCGTCGCGATCGTGTTCTTCGTGCTCGCGGGCATCGCGGGAGTCATCGTGAGCATCCGCAGCGGGTTCCCGTGGCTGATCGGGGTCGGGGTGGTCTGCGTGGCCGCCGCCTACTTCTACACCGGCGGCAAGAGACCGTACGGCTACTACGGTCTCGGAGAGGTCTTCGTCTTCGTCTTCTTCGGGCTGGTCGCCACCGCGGGCACGATGTTCGTTCAGGTCGGCACGGTGAGCACTGAGGCGTGGGTCGCGGCCGCGGCGATCGGTCTTCTGGCGTGCGCGGTGCTGATGGTGAACAACATCCGGGATGCCGCACAGGACCGCCTGGCCGGCAAGCGCACCCTCGCGGTTGTCATCGGAGACCTGCCGTCACGGATAGCGTTCGCGCTGCTGGTGCTCGCGCCCTTCGGGTCGGTCTTCTTCTTCGCGCTGCTCTACCCGAAGGCGTACTTCGTGCTGTTCGCCCTGCTCGCCGCGCTACCCGCGGTGGTCATCACGCTCACCGGGCGTACCCCGGCCGAGTTCATCCTCGCGCTGAAGCTGACCAGTTTCAGCGCCCTGCTCTTCGGCGTCGGCCTCGCGGCGGCGATCGCCTTCTGACCCGTCGCCTACTGACCCGTCGACCGCCGCGCTCTCGGCGTCGGCGTCTTCATCGCGGTGTTCCGTCGAGCGGTACTCGCTGACGCTCTTCGCGAGGGCCTCCCGCTGGGGTCTGAAGAAGATGTAGCTCACACACAAGCCGATGACGGCCGCGAGAAGCGCGGCGATCCACGGCTCGATCTGCAGAAGGAGCAGGACCGTCAGCACCACGGCGAACAGCCCGATCCTCAGGGCGCTGAACAGTATCCAGGAGCGGGACGGAGTCACCCGACGAGTCTAGGCAACCGGGGTGAGCGCCGGATCGGCCTCGCCGTAGAGAGCAGTCCCGGCGCAGCAGGCCTTCCCGGGCTGAGGATGCTCGCAGACAGCGGGCTTACAATCTGTGTATGCCGAGGTTGTACATCGTGGGGTTCCTGGTGATCCTGGCCGTCTGGGTGTACACCATCATCGATGTGATCCTCGCCAACCCGCGCCGCGTCCGCGGTCTGCCGAAAGCGCTGTGGATCGTCGTCGCCGTGCTGCTGCCCGTGGTCGCCACCATCCTGTGGTTCACGATCGGCAAAGATCGGCAGAAGCGCGACAAGACCACCAGGCAAACGGCACCCGACGACGACCCCGAGTTTCTGCGCAAGCTCGGTTCCGAGAAGGAGCAGGAGGAGCGCATCAAGAGGCTCGAGCAGGAGCTCGCCGACCTCGACGACGACTCCACCACGAAGGACTGATGCCAGATAGGAGCCCCGCCACCGACTTCTCGGTGGCTCTGCTCGGAGCCCTCGTCGCCCGCGGGGTGCGCGACGTCGTGCTGAGCCCGGGCTCCCGCTCGCAGGCCCTCGCCCTCGCCGCCGCCGAATTCGAGCGGCGGGGCATCCTGCGACTCCACGTGCGCATCGACGAGCGGGTGGCGGGCTTCCTCGCGCTCGGTCTCGCCGTCGAATCGCGGATGCCCGTGGTCGTCGTCACCACATCGGGGACCGCCGTCGCGAACCTGCATCCCGCCGTGCTCGAAGCGCATCACTCGGGCGTGCCGCTCATCCTGCTGACCGCCGACCGGCCGTCGGAGCTGCGCGGCATCGGGTCGAATCAGACGACCGATCAGCCCGGCATCTTCGGCAGCGCTGTGAGCTTCGTGCGCGATGTCGAGGCGCCGACCGGATCGCCCGCGGTCGACTCCGCGCGCCACCTCGCTGGAGAGATGTTCGCCGCCGCAGCCGGACACTCGTCGCCCGCCGGGCCGGTGCAGGTCAATCTGGCATTCCGCGAGCCGCTCTCCGGAGCGATCTCCCCGTTTCCGGATGCCGCGGAGCCCACGCTCGGCGCAGCCGGTCGGCGCGGGCGCCCAGAGGCGCCTGGGGCGATGCCGAACGATGTGGCGGCAAAGGCTGCGCCTGATGGATCGGCCATCACGTGGCTCGCGCCCCACGACGGCGCAACGCTCGAGCTCGCACCGGTCGACGGCACCGTCGTCGTCGCGGGGCACGCCGCCGGCGACCGAGCCGAGGAGCTCGCCCGCGCCCTCGGCGCCCCGTTGCTGGCCGAGGTGTCGAGCGGCGCACGCTTCGGCCCGAACCTCGTGGTCGCGTACCGGGAGCTTCTCGCCGATCCCGCCTTCGGCGGAGCCGTGCGCCGCGCAGTGGTCTTGGGGCATCCCACCCTGAGCCGCGAGATCCCCGCCCTCCTCCAGCGTGCCGACGTCGAGGTCGTCATCGTGCGCGCGCCGGGCTCCGAGGCCTACAACCCCGGTCGGCGGGCGGCGGCGATCGTGGGTTCGGTCTCCTACGGCGGGGTCGCGGCGGAGCGGTCGTGGGCCGGGCGGTGGGTGCAGGCGAGCCGCGGCATCCTGGATGCCGGGTCGGCGTCGGGGTCAGGATCGCGAATCCCGTCGGGTGTCGAGGCCGACCCGCGCGCCGCCACACCTCCGCTCGCCCGCGAGCAGCTCGACGTATTCCGGCAGCCCGTCACCAGGCGGATGCTCGTCGACGCGGTCTGGCTCGCCACCTGGCCCCACGATCGACTCGTGCTGGGAGCATCCAGACTCATCCGCGAGGCGGACCGCGTGGTGGGGGGTCGCCGCATCACGGTGCATGCCAATCGGGGTCTCGCAGGCATCGACGGCACGATCGCGACGGCGTCGGGTATCGCGCTCGCCGCCGCCCGAGCCGCCGGTGGTGTGACGCGGGTGCTGGTCGGCGACCTCACCCTCCTGCACGACGTGGGTGCGCTGCTCCTGCGCGAGAGCGAGCCGCGCCCCGCCCTGCAGGTGATCGTCGGCAACGACGGGGGCGGAACGATCTTCGACGGCCTCGAGGTCGCCGCGACGGCCCGCACTGAGGCGGTGGATCGGGTGCTGTACACGCCGCAGTCCGTCGGGGTCCGTGCGCTGGCGGAGGCCTACGGATGGACGTATCGCCGGGCATCCAACCGGGGCGAGCTCGATGCCGCGCTCGCGGCCACCTCGGAGCCGACCATCGTCGAGGTGCCGCTGCCGCGGTGAGCACCCCGCGGCGGAAATCGCCGATGCGGCCTGCCGGGCGCCGGCGTGCATCAGCGGATCCGCCCGGGCGATCAGAACCCATCGGTGAGAATATGCTGCTGCGCGCGACTCCGAGCAGCCGTTTCTCGCCGATGAGCCGGTGAGCCCTTGCGCCGGTGCGTCGTCTGATCCCGCCCGGACGATCGCGCGCGTACGATCGCGGCATGGCGCACACGACCTGGTCCCCGTCCGAACTGCTCAGGGCGGGCGAGGGGTTCTCCCTAGCCCGGATCGATCCGGGGTCGACTCCGGGCTTCGACGGCGGCAAGAAGGCCGGGCAGGCCCTTCTCGCCGCGTCGGCGGCCGAGCTCGGCGACCTCCAGGAGCGGATGTTCGCCGACAGCAGGGGTGGGGGAGACCGCTCGATCCTCCTCGTGCTGCAGGCGATGGACACCGCGGGCAAGGGTGGCATCGTGCGCCATGCTCTCGGCGGGATCGACCCCCAGGGAGTCCGCGCACACTCCTTCAAAGCTCCCACCGACGAGGAGCGCTCGCACGACTTCCTCTGGCGGATCAGGCCGCACCTGCCCGCTCCCGGGGTGATCGGCGTCTTCGACAGGTCGCACTACGAAGACGTGCTGATCCATCGCGTGCGTGGGTTCTCGAGCCCTGAAGTCATCGAGGAGCGCTACGGGCTCATCGCCGACTTCGAACGTGAGGTCGCGGCATCCGGCACCACCGTCGTCAAAGTGATGCTGCACATCAGCGCCGACGAGCAGAAGGCCCGGTTGCTCGAACGCCTCGACCGCGTCGACAAGCGGTGGAAGTACAACCCCGGAGACGTCGACGAGCGGATGCTGTGGCCGGCCTACCAGGACGCCTACCAGCTGGCGATCGAGAAGACGTCGACAGCCGTCGCCCCCTGGTACGTGGTGCCGGCGGACAAGAAGTACTACGCGCGCCTCGTCGTTCAGCGGCTGGTGCTCGATGCGTTGCGGTCGTTCGACCTCGGCTGGCCGTCCCCGGGCTACGACGTGGACGCCGAGAGGGCACGGCTCGCGGCGAGTTGACCTCGATCGCGCGCCTGCCGGTCCCTGAGCGCGCATTCGGGTCCCTGAGCTTGTCGAAGGGCCGTCGCCCGGGGCCGCCGCTTCGACAAGCTCAGCGACCCGAAGCCACTCAGCGACCCAGGCCGTCGCCCTGAGCGCCTGCGGGTCCCTGAGCCTGTCGAAGGGCCGTCGCCCAGAGCACACCCCTACCCGAAAGCCTCCACAATCGGCCTGAACTTGAGGCGCGTCTCGACCAGTTCTCGCTCCGCGACCGACTCCGCCACGATCCCCGCGCCCGCATACGCGGTCACCACCCCGTCGGGCGAGGTCTGCGCCGACCGCACGGCCACCGCCCACTCGCCGTCCCCGTTGGCGCCGACCCATCCGACCGGGCCCGCGAAGCGCCCGCGGTCGAAGGGCTCCAGCTCGGCGATCACCGCCAGCGCGGCGTCGGTGGGCGTTCCGGCGACGGCCGCGGTCGGATGCAGCGCGCCGACGAGATCGAGCGCGGACGACCCGTCGACGAGGTCGCCGTCCACGTCGCTCGCGAGATGCCAGAGGTTGGGGAGCTTGAGCGCGAAGGGCTGCTCGCTCGCCATGGCGTTCGGGCTGTGCGGGCGCAGTGACCGCACGACGCTCTGCACCGCGAACTCGTGCTCGTCGAGGTCTTTGGTCGACGTGGCCAGCGCCGTCGCGGAATCCTGGTCGGACGCCGCATCCGTACCCCGCGCGGCGCTTCCGGCGAGCACCCTCGCACGTACCGTGCCGCCGGTCACCCCGATGAGCGTCTCGGGGCTCGACCCGACGAAGCCGTCGATGGCGAACGTCCAGCAGTCCGGATAGCCGAGAGCGAGGTCCGCGACGACCCTTCGCAGGTCGGCGCCCGCAGGCAGGCGCGCGGTGAGATCCCGCGCGAGCACCACCTTGCTCACCTCCCGCCGGCCGATGCGCCCGATGGCCGACCCGACCGCGTCGCGATAGCCCTCCGGGCCGAGGGCGCCCGGCCGGAAGGTGAGCCTGTACTCGTCACCGAACGGGCGGGCGACAGGATGCCGGAGCGGCCCGAGCACCCCGGTGCCGATCCGGGTGACCCAGCATCGCCCACCGGTGCGTCCGACGATCACGGAGGGCACGACGAGCACGCTCGACATGCCCGACGACTCCGCGAACGCGAAGGTGCCCAGTGCGATGAGGCCGGTGCCGGGTAGCCCGACGGGATCGGTCACCTGCGCGGCCGCCACGACGCGGCGCCAGGCGGCGGCGGCATCCGCTATCCGATCCGCGCCCGAGAACTCGAGTCTGAGTGCGGTACCGAGTCCGGCGAGACCGAAACCCCTCCTGGTCCAGAGCAGCGGGTCGTGTTCGTCGAGGAGCGGAACGAGCGGACCGAGGTCTGCGCACTCCGTTGTTTCGACCAGCAGCGAGGGCATCTCGCGCTCCTGGGTGGTCACTCAGCGAGCCTACCTCCGGCCTCCGGCCACGCTGTCCGGCCTTCGGGCTCCAACTAGACTCGACGGGTGGCCAAGGCGGATATGAGCAAGCACCCGGGCGTGGTCTCGTCGATGTTCGATCGCGTCGCCCACGGGTACGACCGCACGAACGCTCTGCTCTCGCTCGGCAACGATCGCCTCTGGCGCTTCGCCACAGTGAGGGCGGTGGCCCCGAAGAAGGGCGAGCTGATCCTCGACCTCGCGGCGGGCACGGGCACGAGCGCGGTGGCGCTCGCTCGCACCGGTGCCACCATCGTCGCCGCCGACTTCTCCCCCGTGATGATCGACGTGGGGCGCCGCCGGCACCCCTCGATCGACTTCGCCCTCGCGGATGCCACCGACCTCCCGTTCCCGGAGGGGCACTTCGATGCGGTCACCGTCTCGTTCGGCCTGCGCAACGTTCAAGACCCGAAGGCGGCGCTCGCCGAGATGTTCCGCGTGCTCAAGCCGGGCGGCAGGCTCGTCGTCTGCGAGTTCAGCAGGCCACCGAGGGCCGTGTTCCGCGCCGGATACGCCGCCTACATGAGATTCGTGATGCCCGGGATCGTGCGGCTCGCGAGCTCCGACAGCGAGGCGTACGGATACCTCGACCAGTCCATCCGGGAGTGGCCCGACCAGGAGACCCTCAGCCGGTGGATCCGCGGAGCCGGGTTCACCCGCGTCGCACATCGAAACCTCACTGCCGGAGTGGTGGCGTTGCACCGGGGGCGGAAGCCTGTCGCGAGGCGGTCCCGGGGTGCTGCGGTGACGGCATCCACGACTCCGCCACGTCGGGGCGATGCGCCGGCGGTCGTGACTCCGGCCGACGAGACCGCGTAGGCCGACGACACCGATGGGACACGTGAAGTGAACACCTCGGGGGCCGTGGCCCCGCGTCGCACCAGCCTCGCCGCCAACCTCGGCGTGAGTGCCGGCGAGAAACTCTTCTCCACCCCGGCGGAGCGGCGTTTCGTCGCCGCGGTCGAGGACGGCCTGGAACTCGTCGAGACGGGCCTCAAAGACGAGGTCGTGTTCACGGATCCGATCGCCGACGCCACGGCGCGGTACCTGCTCGACGCGGGGGGCAAGCGGGTGCGCCCCACCCTCGCCCTCATCACCGCGCAACTCGGCGGGGGCAACAGCCCGGCGGTCATCGCGGCTGCGCAGGCCATCGAGATCACCCACCTCGCCTCGCTCTACCACGACGACGTCATGGACGAAGCCGTCATGAGGCGGGGGGTGCCGAGTGCCCAGACGGTGTGGGGCAACTCGGTCGCCATCCTCACCGGCGATCTGCTGTTCGCGCGCGCCAGCCGCCTGGTGGCCGGCCTCGGCGAGGAGATCATCCAGCTGCAGGCGCGCACCTTCGAGAGGCTCTGTCTCGGCCAGTTGCACGAGACCCTCGGGCCGGACGACGGCGAAGACGCGATCGAGCACTACCTGCAGGTACTCGCCGACAAGACCGGATCGCTCATCGCCGCGGCGGCGCAGTCCGGCATCGTGCTGTCGGGGGCGCCGTCGGAGTTCCGCGAACCGCTCACCGCCTTCGGCGAGCGGATCGGGGTCGCCTTCCAACTCGTCGACGACGTCATCGACCTCGCACCGCCGGTCGGCGAGACGGGCAAGGTGCCGGGCACCGACCTGCGCTCCGGGGTGTCCACCCTCCCTCTGCTCTATCTGAGGAGTGAAGCCGGATCGGATGCCGCGGCCGCGAGTCTCCTCGCCCGTATCGAGCGCGACATGACCGACGCCACCCACGGCGGGGTCGACGACGACGAGCTCACGGCGGCCATCGCCGAGTTGCGGCAGCACCAGGTCACCCGCCGCACGGTCGCCGAGGCGCACCGTTGGGCGCGCGAAGCTGTCGAGGCGATCGATCCACTCCCCGGCGGACCGGCGAAGAAGGCTCTGACCCGGTTCGCCGAGTCGATCGTCGAACGCAGCAGCTAGCACCTCGAAAGGCACCTATGACCACCCTCAGGCTCGCGATCGTCGGCGCCGGACCCGCTGGTATCTACGCGGCAGACATCCTGCTGAAGTCCGAGCGTCGCTTCGACGTCTCGATCGACCTGTTCGAGCAGCTGCCGGCTCCCTACGGTCTCGTGCGCTACGGGGTGGCTCCCGATCATCCGCGTATCAAGGGCATCGTCACCGCGCTTCGGGAGGTTCTCGACACCGGTCGCATCCGCCTCTTCGGCAACGTGCTGTTCGGGCGGGACATCACCCTCGACGATCTGAAGCAGCACTACAACGCCGTCATCTTCTCGACCGGGGCCGTGCGCGACGCCGACCTCGACATCCCCGGGATCGACCTCGAGGGCAGCTACGGCGCCGCCGACTTCGTGAGCTGGTACGACGGTCACCCCGACTACCCACGGGAGTGGCCGCTGCAGCATCGTGAGGTCGCCGTGATCGGCAACGGCAACGTCGCACTCGACGTGGCCCGCACGCTGGCGAAGCACGCCGATGATCTGCTGCCCACCGAGATCCCGGCGAACGTGTACGACGGTCTCGCCCAGTCGCCGGTGACCGACGTGCATGTGTTCGGGCGTCGCGGCCCGGCCCAGGTGAAGTTCACGCCCCTCGAACTGCGGGAGCTCGGCGAGCTGCGCGACGTCGACATGATCGTGCACGACGAGGACTTCGAGCTGGATGACGCGTCCAGAGCGGCGATCGAGACCAACAAGCAGATCTTCGTGCTCAACAAGGTGCTGAATTCCTGGCGTACCCGGGAGAGCACCGGGGCGACCCGCCGCCTGCACCTGCACTTCTGGGCCAACCCGCTGGAGATCGTCGGTGAGAACGGAGCGGTGAGCGCCTTCAGGTACGAGCGCACGAAGCCGGACGGCCAGGGCGGGGTGGTCGGCACCGGCGAGATCCGCGAGATCCCCGTGCAGGCGGTCTACCGTGCGGTCGGATACTTCGGCTCGCCGCTCACCGAGATCCCGTTCGACGGCCATCGCGGCGTCATCCCGAACCGCGAGGGTCAGGTGATCGACGACCGCGGGCAGCAGGTGCACGGTGTCTACGCGACGGGGTGGATCAAACGTGGCCCGGTCGGGCTGATCGGCCACACCAAGAGCGATGCCATGGAGACGGTGAAGCACGTGATCAACGACCAGGCCAACTGGTGGATGCCCGCATCGCCGTCCGAGCAGTCGGTCGTCGACCTGCTCGACGAGCGCGGCGTGCTGTACACCGACCTCGACGGCTGGCACCGACTCGACCAGCACGAACTCGGGCTCGGCGAGCCCCAGGGTCGCACCCGGGTGAAGGTCGTGCCGCGCGACGAGATGGTCACGATCTCGAGGGTGTAGCCCGAGCCGATCCACTGTCACGAACGAGGCGTCTGGCCGGGTCCGGAAGCCGATCTGTGACAGTAGGTTCGATCGAACGGGCCGGCGTGCGAAGGATAGGTCAGCGGAAGTTCACGAACTGCAGCGCGACATCCAGATCCTTGCCCTTCAGAAGGGCCATCGTCGACTGCAGGTCGTCCCGACTCTTCGACGAGACGCGTAGCTCGTCGCCCTGGATCTGGCTCTTCACGCTCTTCGGCGCCTCGTCGCGGATGATCTTCGACACCTTCTTCGCGTCCTCAGACGAGATCCCGTTCTTGAGCGACACCTCGATGCGGTACTCCTTGCCGGAGGCGTACGGCTCGCCCGTGTCGAGACTGCGGAGAGTGATGCCGCGCTTGATGAACTTCGCCTCGAGGACTTCGAGGACGGCCTTGACGCGCTCCTCGGCGCTCGCCTTGAGCAGCAGCTTCTCGCCGCTCCACTCGACCGACGCTCCGACCCCCTTGAAGTCGTAGCGCTGCGCGATCTCCTTCTGCGCCTGGTTGACGGCGTTCTCCGCCTCCATCTTGTCGACCTTGCTGACGATGTCGAATGTGGAATCTGCCATGCGCGCAGTTTATCCGCAGCACCGGCTCGCGGCGGAGGCGCAGGAGCGGGCGGCGAAGATGGAGGGATGGGACGGATGACGCGGAGCGCTGCCGCGATGGCGTTGGCCGCGGCATCCCTGGCGCTCGTCGGCTGTGTTCCGGCGGCCGAGCGCACGCCGCCGCCGGCTCCGGAGGCCGAGCCGGCCCGATTCGCGCCCGCAGCACCGATCGTGGCGTCGAGCGCGCCCGGGCCGCTTCCCTTCGAGGAGCGGGCGGATGCCGCGTGGCTGGCCTCCACGGCGGCCGCCACCGGCATTCCCGAGCGCGCCCTCCGCGCGTACGCCTCGGCCACCCTCGTCTCCAACGCCGAGAACCTGTCCTGCGGCGCGAGTTGGAACACGCTCGCCGGCATGGGCTGGGTCGAGTCCCAGCACGGTGCGATCTTCGACGGGGCGATCGGCGCTGAGGGCACGGTCAGCCCGAAGATCTTCGGTGTGCCCCTCGATGGCGGCGACACCGCGAACGTCCCGGACTCCGACGACGGCGCCATCGATGAAGACTCGTCGGTCGACCGCGCGGTCGGGCCGCTGCAGTTGATTCCGGATACCTGGCGCAACTGGCATGTCGACGCCGACGGAGACGGAGTCGAAGACCTCCACGACCTCGACGACGCATCGCTCGCCGCGGTGCACTACCTCTGCAGGGCGGGTGGCGAATTGTCGACCGAGGAAGGCTGGCGGGCGGGCATCCTCGCGTGGAACCGCTCGGAGACCTACCTCGAGGATGTCGCGGCTCGGGCGGTCGGGTACGCCGCGGCAGCCTCCGGCTGAGACACGTCGCGCACGGCCGGGTCAGTGGGGATCGGACGGGTCCGAGCCGGAGCGCCAGGTGTCCGACGCGCTGCGCGACACCCGCTGGAGGAGGTCGATCAGTGCTGCCCGGTCGTCGCGGTCGAGGTCGGCGAGGATCGCCCACTCGGTCTCGAGGTGCCGCGGTAGCGCGCGTTCGACGAGGCCGCGCCCCGCCGGGGTGAGGTGCACGAGGGTCTGCCTGCCGTCCGTGGGATGCGGTGCGCGCTCGACGAGGCCGCGGGAGACGAGCCTGTTGACACGCTGGGCGATCGCGCTCGAGGTCAGCATCGCCGAGTCCGCGAGAGCGGCGGGCGTGAGTGCGTGCGGGGGCCCGTTGCGCAGGAGGGTCGCGAGCACGTCGAAGGCGCTCGCGTCGATGCCGAGTTGCGCGTAGGTGTCGGCGAGCCGGTTCTCGACGGCCGCCGCTGCGCGCGACAGGCGACCGATCACGGCCATCGGAGAGACGTCGAGGTCGGGGCGCTCGCGCTGCCACTGGGCGAGGATGCGGTCGACGCCGTCCGCCTCATGCTGGTCGTCCACCGGACCAGGGTAGCAAATGGCTAAGCGCTGAGCTATTATTGCTCAGTGCTTAGCAATCGGATCACCATCGTCGCCGTCACCGCACTCGCGCCGATCGCCTGGGGCTCCACGTACATCGTCACGAGCGAACTGCTGCCCGACGACTCACCGGTGCTCGCCGGTGTGCTCCGCGCCCTGCCGGCGGGTCTACTCCTCCTCGCGATCACCCGCAGGCTCCCGACCGGCTCGTGGTGGTGGAAGGCGGCCGTTCTCGGAACCCTCAACATCGGCGCGTTCTTCGCCCTCCTCTTCGTCGCCGCATACCTGTTGCCCGGCGGCGTCGCAGCGACGGTGGGAGCCATCCAGCCCCTGCTCGTCGCCCTGCTCGCGAGCCGGCTGGTGGGTGAGCGATTCACCGCCACACGGCTGATCGCGGGCATCGCCGGACTCGCGGGGGTGGCGCTGCTCGTTCTGCAGGCCGACGCGAGGCTGGATGCGGTGGGTGTCGCCGCCGCGATCGGAGGAGCGGTCTCGATGGCCGCCGGCGTCGTTCTCGCGAAACGGTGGCGCAGCGAGCATCCGCCCCTCGTCACCACCGCGTGGCAGTTGATCGCGGGAGGGGTCGTGCTGCTCCCCGTGCTCCTGATCGTCGAGGGCGTCCCCGCCGAACCGCTGACCGCCACCAACGTCGTGGGCTTCGTCTACCTCGGCCTGGTCGGCACCGCTCTGGCCTATGCGCTCTGGTTTCGCGGCATCCGGGCGCTGCCCGTCGGGTCGACGACGTTCCTCGGCCTGCTCAGCCCCGTGGTGGCCGTGCTGCTGGGATGGCTGATCCTCGGCGAAGCGCTCTCACCGGGCCAATGGCTGGGCATGGTCGTGATCTCCGCGTCGCTCGTCGCCGTCTTCGTGCAGCGGGCGCCGGAGCTTCCACGGATGCCTGACGAGCCGCGCCCAGCGTGACCGCCGGTAGGTCAGCGCAGGTACTGGGGCCGCGAGGTGCTCGAGCGCACCAGCAGCTCGAACGGCAGCTCGATATTCTCCGACCCGAGCACGGCGCTCGACGGGTGCAGCTGATCCATGAGGATCTTCACCGCGAGCCTTCCCTGGTCGAACGGATGCTGCGCGACCGTCGTGAGACCGTAGAAGTCGGAGAGGCGGTGATCGTCGATCCCGACCACCGACAGGTCGTCGGGCACCTGGAGGCCCAGGTCGCGAGCCGCGAGCATCGCCCCGAAAGCCATCTCGTCCGACACCGCGACAATGGCGGTCGGACGCTTGCGAGGGTTGCCGAGAAGTTGCTTCGCCGCGCGGTATCCACCCTCGATCGTGAAGTCCGACGACTGGTACAGCTCGGGGTCCACCGGCAGCCCGACGGCCTCCAGCGCACCCTCGAAGCCGGCGCGCCGGTTCGTGGGCACGTGGAAGTCGGTCTCGTTCTCGGGCGAACTGCCGACGAGGCCGATCGACCGGTGTCCGAGGGAGATCAGATGCTCGGTGGCGAGTCGACCGACCGCGACGTCGTCGATGCTCAGGGTGCGCACGCCCGGCAGCGGTCCGCCGACCCCGACGAGAGGCTTCTTGAGCTCGAGCAGGCGGCCCAACTCGCTCGGACCGAGCTCGAGCGCGATCGCGATGACGGCGTCGACCCGCTTGCGCAGGATGAAATGCTCGAACACCGTGCGCCGTTTGTCGTCACCCCCACTGAGGTTGTAGAGCGTGAGGTCGTACCCCGACTCGAGCAGCGCTGAGGCCGCCCCCTCCAGCACCGTGGTGAAGTACCAGCGCTCGAGATACGGGATCACCACTCCGATGTTGCGGGTGCGACCGCTCGCGAGGCTCGACGCACTCGCCGAGACGACGTAGCCGAGGCTGTCCGCCACCCGGATGACGCGGTCCCGGGTCGCCTCCGACACCTTGCTCTTCCCGCTCAACGCCCGGCTCACGGTCGCCGTGGACACCCCGGCGAGCGCTGCGACCTCGTCGATGCCTGCCATGGAAGTCCCTCCCGTGCTCTGCCGATCGTAGCGGCGATTTGGAGTCGTGCCACCGGCCTGTATTCTTGAGCGGCGCCTAACACCTCGGTCGGCCGCGCACCCGGCAAGTTACCCAAGTGGCCAAAGGGATCTGACTGTAAATCAGCCGTCTTAGACTTCGCAGGTTCGAATCCTGCACTTGCCACCACTGCACCGCACGGCTTCCCTTGTCACCTGCGCCGACGCTTCGGGCGCCGTCCCTGGAGTGGGGTCCCTTAAGTGCCGTCCCTTGAGTGGGGGGATTGTCGAAAGCGCGCGGGGTACGTTAGCCTTTACCTGTTCGTTACCATCTGGATCACGGTTCCAGACGGCCCACCAGTGAAGAAGTCGGACCAGCCAACCACTTACCCGGTTGCGCTGGCCGTTTGTTTGAGGAGCCCGTTGCAGACGATCACGAGGCATGCCCGCGGGCCGGTCTCGGTCGATGTCAGCGACGCCGAGCTTCAGAAGACCGCCCACGCGACACTCGAGGTTCGATAGTCAGTGCAGAATTCCAGTCGGCGATCCCGCCGTGCCGCAGTCGATTCATCGACTCCGTTCCGCGACGAAGCGACCCCGATGGCCGACCCACATGTGGTCACCGAGGCCGAAGATCTCCGGGGATTCGACGAGGCCGAAGGTCTCGAGGGCGTCGACGCCATCATCGCATCGATGACCGCATCGGCGCCTGCCCCGGAAATCCTTGTATCTCCGACTACGGGAATCGTCGGTGCAGCGTCGTCCCGCCGGGAGTTGCGCGCCCGTGAGGCGCAGGAGGCCCGTTCGCGCCCGAGAGCCAAGACCGTCCGTGCCGGTGATCGCACCGCGCGTCCAGTCAGCAACAAGCCCAAGTCTTCACGCGGTCGCCGTCCTCGTGTCTCGGCGGCATCCCGTCGTCCCGCCCGCGCTCCGCGCGCCGTCGTCATCGCCACGCCGGCACCCGTGCGCGTACGGGTGGCCGGCGTCCGGCGCCGCATCGCCGCCAAGTTCGCCACCGTCGGCGCGATGGCAGGGGTCGGTCTCATCCTCGTCGCCACGACGGTGCCGGCGAACGCGTTCGTCACGCCGCTCACCGATGACGCCGCTGCCAGCCTCAGCGCGCGGGCCGACTCGGGCACCACCCAGGAACTGACCGTGGCGGATGCCGCGGCTCCCGTCGTGACCCGCGATGCGTACACCGCGGTGTCGCAGCAGCAGCAGTTCGCCTCCCGTTCGGGAAACCGCAGTTTCTCGTACTCCAACAACCCCGCCGGCACGATCCAGTGGCCGTTCCCGAGCGGGGCGCCGATCACCAGCGGATTCGGGCCGCGGCACGTGGCCGGGTGCGGGTTCTGCTCGACCAACCACCAGGGACTCGATTTCACCCCCGGCTCCGGCTACCCCATCAACTCCATCGCCGATGGCGTCGTCAGCCTCGTCGAGGTCTCGGGGGGCGGCCTCGGCAACCAGGTCGTGGTCGACCACGTCGTGAACGGTCAGAAGGTGCAGAGCGTCTACGGCCACATGCAGTACGGCTCGATCAAGGTGGCGGTCGGCCAGTCGGTCACCGTCGGGCAGGTTCTGGGCAACGTCGGCAGCACGGGCGCGTCCACCGGAGCCCACCTGCACCTCGAGATCCACCTCGACGGCACTCCGATCGATCCGTTCGCCTGGTTGCAGGCGAACGCCAACTAGCGGGCCAGGCTCCGACCGTCGGCGGGTGGACGAGTCAGGCTCCGTGCAGAGGATCCGCGAGCACCCAGACCGTCGTGTCGGGCGCCAGAGCGGCCTCGTGCAGGTGCTCGGAGGCGAGCAACACCTCTCCTGGCGGCAGCTCCACCGCGATGTCACCGGTGTTGGCGACGACGGTGACTCCCTGCGAGCGGAAGGCGACCACGGCATCCGGAAAGCCGTCGAGCCACTCGATCACGCCGTGTCCGAGAGCGTGGTGCGCGCGGAGTGCGATGGCGAGACGGTACAGCTCGAGGGTCGAGCCGGCGACGCCGGTCTGGGCGTCGCGGGCCGCGGTGTGCCAGTCATCCGGCTGGGGGAGCCACGTGGCGGCGGTCGGCCCGAAGCCGTACGACGGGGCTCCGGCCTCCCAGGGGAGCGGAACGCGGCATCCGTCTCGTCCGTAGCGCTCGCCGTCGGTGCGGAACCAGGTCGGGTCCTGCCGTGACTCGTCGGGCAGGTCGATGACCTCGGGCAGACCGAGCTCTTCTCCCTGGTAGAGATAGGCGCTCCCCGGAAGGGCGAGCATGAGCGCGCTGGCGGCACGGGCGCGGCGGAGGCCGATTGCTTCGTCCGGCCGCGCCGGAGACCCCGGTCCGAGGCCATGGCCCTGCGGCGTGCCGCTCGGCAGCCCCAGTCTGCTCGCGTGCCGAATCACGTCGTGGTTCGACAGCACCCAGGTGCTCGGCGCGCCGACCGCGGTGAAGGCGTCGAGCGACCCGTCGATGACGAGGCGCAGCTCGGGTGCCGACCACGCCGTCTCCAGATAGGTGAAGTTGAACGCCTGGTGCATCTCGTCGGGTCGCACCCAGTGCGCGAGAGTGTCGAGAAGGTCGACCCAGGCCTCGGCGACGAGGGCGCGATCGCCGTCGTATCCGTCGAGCACGGCCCGCCACTCCCGGTAGATCTCGTGAACGCCGTCCTGCCCCCAATACGGCGCGTGCTCGGGATCGGCATCGCTCATGTCCGGTTCGAGCGTGGCTGTCCCTCCGCCCATGCTTCCGGCGTCAGCGGGCGGCGTGTAGTCGGGGAGCCCTGGCGCCTTGATGAGGCCGTGAGCGACATCCACGCGGAATCCGTCGACGCCGAGATCGAGCCAGAACCTGAGGATCGCGACGAACTGCTCACGCACCCACGGGTTGTTCCAGTCGAAGTCGGGCTGCGTCTTGTCGAAGATGTGCAGGTACCACTGGCCGGGAGTGCCGTCGGCGTCGAGGGTGCGCTCCCACATCGAGCCGCCGAACACCGACTGCCAGTTGTTGGGCGGGAGCTCGCCGTGCTCGCCGAGCCCGTCGACGAACAGGTATCGCGCGCGCTCGGGGCTGCCCGGTGCCGCGGCGAGGGCCTCCTGGAACCACGGATGATCGCTCGACGAGTGATTCGGTACGAGGTCGACCATCACGCGCAACCCGAGCTCTTTCGCGGTGCGCTGCAGTTCGACGAAGTCGTCGAGGGTGCCGAAGAGCGGATCGACGCCGCAGTAGTCGGCCACGTCGTAGCCGGCGTCGCGTTGGGGTGAGGTGTAGAAGGGCGAGATCCAGATCGCGTCGACGCCGAGGTGCACGAGCGCGGGCAGCCGGGACGTGATGCCCTTCAGATCGCCGATGCCGTCGCCATCGGCATCCGCGAACGATCGGGGGTAGATCTGGTAGATGACGGCGGTGCGCCACCATTCGTCGCCGGGGTGGGGGGAGGTCGGCGCGACCGTCTCGCGGGGATGCCGGGTGTCGGCGGCGTGTTCGGCGGCGTGGTCGGAGGAGGTGTCGGAGGTGTGGTCGGAGGTCACCCGAAAACCCTAGGTCACCCCGCCTCGCCGGTCAGACGCCCGTGTTCTCCGGTGTCGCCTCGTGGTGGGGCCGACCGTGCGTCCGTCGCTCCTCCTTCATCTCCGCTTCGAAGAGATGACGGCGACCGGCGACGAGTGCGTCCCTCGCCTCCCGCTCGAGCGCTGAGAAGGCGGTGTAGTAGCCGTCGTCGTAGTCCTCGACGATCTGGAACGTCCATCTGCCGGCGATGACGTTGCGACCGACGAGTTCGACGGCGATCCGATCTGCGAGGTCGTCATGACCCGCCTCTCTCAACAGATCCACGGACTCCCCGAGAGCGAGATCCGCCGTGCCGGTGAGACGGTGGAATCCGTAGAGGAAGCCCCGCGCCTGCTCCACGACCTCGAGGGCCTCGGACAGCTTGCCGAGCGCCGTCACCGTCGCGTCGTCGACGCCGTCCGGGCGCCGGTGGGCTGCGTCGGGGCCGTCGGCATCGCGATGCTCGGCTGTCGTCTGGTCACGTTGTATCGAGGTCATGTGCCCCATTCTCGGGCCCGTCATGGGCATGGGCGACGGGTTGACGGATGCTAGTCTCGTACGGTGCCGAATCGGTGCGTCGCGCGCGACACACGGTCGGATACGCCCCCTTAGCTCATTGGTAGAGCACTTCCTTGGTAAGGAAGAGGTAGTGGGTCCGATTCCCACAGGGGGCTCTCGCCTCCCTTCGCGGCTGGCGTCCCGGCGGGGTAGCTCAGGTGGTTAGAGCACACGGCTCATAATCGTGGTGTCGCGGGTTCGAGTCCCGCCCTCGCTACGAACGAAAGTGCCCCAGCCCTTCCGGGGCGCTCCTTCTAGTTCTGGGGCGGAGCGGCTGGGTAGTCGGGTCCCGCCCTCGCGATTCACACCCTCACCGAGTTGCGGATGAACGCCCGACTAACCCGCAACGCCCATCGAGATGCGGAAAAAGCGCCTCAAACAACCGGTTGAAGGGCGGTTTTCCGCAACTCGACGCCAGGCCGGCCGGGTGCCCCGCCTACGAGCCAGGCAGCGCTCAGGACGCCGCCGCCCCCACGTAGGCCGCCAGATGCTCGCCGGTGAGCGTCGAACGGGCCGCGACGAGATCCGCGGGAGTCCCCTCGAACACCACGAGCCCGCCGTCGTGCCCTGCGCCTGGTCCGAGG
>JBEANR010000036.1:0-5442 GCA_041165365.1 Actinomycetota bacterium
GCGGTCGAAGAGTCGCGCATGAAGTTCGGACCGGAACTCGCTGGCCTGCCATCCGGGCGTCGCGAACAAGTCGGCATCCCTCGCCTACGCTGGCCGCATCAGCCCCTGGGGCATCGTTCTCGCGTGCGTTGCCTGTGAGAAGCGTCGGTAGCGGGCAGGGCTCTGGCCTGACTAGACCTGAGCGGCGCATGCTCTGCGGTCTCGGGTCGTGACGACCCTTCGCCAGCGTAAGCGGGGCTTCACCGCATCGGCCTCGAGTTTGTCGGATGTTTTGCACTACCCTTCACTATGAAGGTCAGAGTAAAACAAAGGATAAACCATGCACGATGATGTGGATCAGCTTCTCGCTCGGATACTCGACCACTCGGCGACCGCGTCAGAACTCGAGTCCCAGGAGATTGAGTTCAAGACCGACGGCCGATCCGTCGGCGATGATCTCGTCAACCTCGCCGATGCGGCATCCTGTTTCGCGAACGCGCGTGGTGGACTGGTGGTGGTCGGTGTGGCGGATGCGATGACAGGGCCGGACGCGTTCATCGGAACGAAGCTCGAGGGCGAACGGACTCGCTTACGCATCTACGAAATAACCCAACCTCCGTTGCTCGTCGAGAGCAACGAACATCTGACACCCGAGGGCAAACGTGTTCTCGTGCTTCGGGTGGCCGAGAGTACGCAGGTTCACATCTCGAACGGGAGGGGGCCGACCGAGCGCATCGGGACGAGCTGCATGCCGATGACGACCGACCGGATCAGTGCTGTCATCGCTCAGAAAACGGGTCGAGATTGGAGCGCGGCAGACAGCGGACTTCGAGTCGATCGCGTTGATCCAGTCGCGATCCAGGTCGCCCGCGAACTACTCGGTCGGTCGGCCGACCTGAGCCGCCGTCGGCTTGCTGGAATGGATGACGTCGATGTACTTCGGGCGGTCGGAGTCGTGCTTCCTGGCCAGACATTGACGAACGCTGGAGCTTTACTTTTCAGTCGACGGTACGACGATTCGATCCTCATCTCCTACGCGCATCGGCGAACCCCAGCCGGTCAACTGAGCGCGAACGAGCAGATCACCGGGCCTCTCATCGTTGCCGTGCAAAAGGCCTTCGATCTCATCAGTTCGCGTCTGGAGACCACCCCGGTATCGATTGGCAAGGGCCAGCAGCTGCACGTGGCGGACCTTCCTGAAGCAGCCGTACGAGAAGCAGTCGTCAACGCTCTTATGCACCGCGAGTACTTCAGTTCGGATCGTATTTCGATCGATCACACGCTGACTCAGCTGCGAGTGACTTCACCGGGGGGATTCATCGCAGGAGTCAACGTTGAAAATCTCCTCACGACGTCGTCCCGAACTCGCAACACGAACCTCGCGGGTGCGCTCAGGATGCTCGGTCTTGCGGAGACTGCAGGCTCGGGGGTCGATCGAATGTACGCCGAGATGGCTCGCCTGGGTCACCAGCCACCGCGGTTTCAAGCCGATCCGACGCAGGTCGAAGTCACACTCATGGGCGGAGCCCCGAACACCAACCTTGCCCGCTATGTATCAACGCTGCCGACCGACGAAGCTGCGGACGCCGACACGATGGTGATTTTACTCACGCTTCTCACCAGCAAAACAGTGACGGCCGCAGAGCTGACCCCTCTGCTGCAGAAAGCATCGGTCGCCGAGGCGCAATCCGTCCTCGCCCGACTGAGCGGGGGTCGGATGGAGCTGCTCGAGCCGACACGTGAGACGGCGCGACGGGCGCAACCGAGATATCGCCTGAGGGAAGAAGCGCTGTCGGCTCTCGGCGCGGCGGTCAGTTATCGCAGGCGCACCACAGACCAGGTGGACCGCAAGATTATCGACCTCATCACCGAAACACAGCAGATCAACGGCCGGATGGTGAAGGTGCTGCTCGATCTCGACACCGTCAGTGCGTCGCGTGTGCTCGCGGACCTGGTGGATCGGGGAATTCTGGTGAAGACCTCGGAGGCGACTCGCGGACCGAGTGTCACCTATGGGCGAGGCCCGGCCTTCCCCACGAGACAAAGGGCAAGGCCTTCGGGGTCAGCGAAATCACGTGTTGAGCCTCTCCCCGTCCAACAACCCCTTGAGGGGTTGTGACCTCGGCCACTTCAGGCGAACGACCTCGGCGCAGAGGGGCATGAAGCAGAAGGGCATGAATACGGATCGCCAGTGACGTGAGCGACGGCTGCTGTCGCTGAAGCGATCGGCTCCGGCTCCACACTCCAGAAATTGATGCGGGTGGCCGCTACTTCAGCGCGAGGCGGGCGATGGCGCGAACGGCGTCGGTGGGCGGAGTGTCGCGGCGGCGTCGCCCTGCACGCCAGAGCCCGAGCACGTCGAGCACGTCGAGCACGGGCTCGGTCAGCGGCCCGAACGAGCGACGGTCGAGTTCCCGGCCCTGAAAGTCGACGTAACCGAGGTCGTCGAGCACGTCGATGACCTGCCGTTCCGCGTCGAGTCGCGTGGTGATGGTGCCGTCGGCCAGGCCGATCACGAGGGTCGTGCCGGCGACAGCCTGACCGTCCGTCATGCGCTGGCGCAGCAGCATCCGCGCGACCTGCTCGGCAAGCAGAGCCGGTTGGCCGATGAGCGGGCGCATGCGGCTGGGCACCTCGAGACGGCCCTTCACCTTGCGGATCAGCCGCAACCGTTCCGCGGATGCTCGCAGCTCCTGCATCGGAATGGTCAGGTCTTCGCGGTTCGCTTCGCCGATCCAGTCGTCGCGCCACCCGAGGGTCGTCATGCCGTCGAGAACGACCGCGGGAGGCATCCACCCCGCCTTCGTCAACGTCAGCCCCTCGACCCCGATCCGGTCGATCAGCCATGCGAAAGGCCTCACGGCGTCAGCGATGCCGGCCTCGGCAGCAATGGCCTCAGCAACAACGTCGTCAGCAACACCGCCGTCGAGCCGAAACGACGCGAGCAGCCCGTGGCGCCGCAGATGACGCCGTAGGTTCGACCTCAAAGGCACCGGGAGGTTCGAGGCGAACTGCGCGATGGGTGACTCGTCCGTCACGCCGGTCGCGGCATCCACAAGCCCTGACATCTCGGCCGCAGCTTCGCCGAAGAGGGCGTCGAGCTCCCCCTGCGCCCCGACCAGGTCGGCGTCGTCGAGGTCGGCGTTGCCCCACGGCCCGACCGCGCCGGCCACCCACGCCGTCGTCGATGCATACTGAGGATGCGACGGGTCGGCGAGGATGTCGGATGTCTCCGCGTACCCGGGTCGACCACCTGAGTCCTCGAAAGGGGCGCGCCGCTCCCCGATGACCAGCCGAGCGACCGACTCATCGGCTCTTGCGACATCCCGGTCGATGAGATCGATGCGGTGCAGCCAGTTGTCGCCCATGTCGTAGACGTACCAGAGGGGTCCGTCGTGCTCCATGGCCTCACCGATGGTGGTGTCGGCTTCATCCTCCTCGCCGTCGATCTCGACCTCGGTGAGCGACCAGGCGTCGACCCACGTGCGAGGCTGTCGCCCGATGCGCGGGATGCCGTTGCTCCTCACCCACGGATCGTCGTCGGTGAAGCTGTGCAGATGAGAGTCCGACCAATTGAACGCCGCCTGCAGCACCACGTGCAGCTGTGCGAGCGACAGGCTGTCGTCGACATCGATCGTGCGCCAGATCTCCGGCTCGATGTCGACGATCGATACACGCAGGCGGAGGATGCGGCGAATACGACGAGCGGGCATCCAACCACGGTAGCGAAGCGGGTCGCCCTTTCACGACGTGTGCGCACTCCGGCGGGCGTCCTGCTCCCCGCGTACTTCATCTTCGGGCCAGCCGAACACGGCGCGGTGGCCGCCGCCCAACCCACCTCATTCGTATGGGCCCATCTCGTCGAGCAGCCCGACCGCCGCATCGACGATCGCCTGTGCCGCACGCCGACCTTCGACCGCGTCGTCGGCGGCAGCCACGGGGCGATCGACGGAGGGATATTCGCTGTCGTTACGCAGCGGCCGCATCCAGCTGAACGGCTTCACCACGTCGCGGAGCGACTCGCCCAGTTGAGCCAGGGCGGCCCGCTCGATGACCACATGCCCTCCCTTCGAGGTCGGCCGCAATCCCTGGTTGACGAGGATGGCGGCAAGGGCCTTCCGCGCCGCGTCGTAAGCGAGTTGAAATTCCCCGACCGGATCAGTGCCGGCCGCAAGCCTTGAGGTGGCGAGGTGAGCGACCGACTGCTTGAGGTACTCTTCGGCGAGCTCGCGGTTCGGAGGTACCCGCTCGAGCCTCCCTTCCTTCAGGAGACGATCGATGACGGCTCTGCCCGCTCTCCAGCGGAACGTCATGACGGCATCGCAAGCGGGATCTCTACGAGCGCTCGTTCTCGAACGGTACGCAGAAACAGATCATCCGACTCGGCCCATGCGTCACGGGTGACGCTGCGGATGTTGGTCTCCCGGCCCAGCATCGCGGTGGCGGCCGAGGCGGCGTCATACACGTCACTGCGCTCGAGGTCGCCGACGATGAGCACATCGATGTCGTTCGGGTCACTCCCGAGCTCACCCTGGTACCGCATCGCCCAGGATCCGTAGATGAAGGCCCGTTCGACACCTCGCAGAGGCCCGAGGACGCCCGGAAGCAGAGCGAGCGGCCCATAGGAGTAGCGCAATACATCCGCCATGGGCGAGAAGAGCGGATGCTGTCGGTCTACGCGTACGTAGCGGTTGCGACCAGACACCCGGGCAGTCAGGAATCCCGCGGTGGTCAGTCGCTCGACGTCGCGAGAGATCGTCGGTGCACTCACACCTGCCACCTCCGCCAACTCGGTGAGGGTGCGCTCGCGATCGGGATGTAGGTACAGCGCGGCAAGCATCCGGCCCTGCGTGTCGGAGCGGAGGATCGGTGACAATAGCGGCACCCGTGGTTTCATAAAACCTAAGATATCAGAGCTTTTAACCGCCCAATTGCATTCATGTACGGAGGCGAATCGCGAGGCGGAACGACGCCATACTCAAGCATCCTCGACGCCCCACCGTGCGAGCGCGTCGATCGCCACGCGCAACGCCCGTCCGCGGTCGGTGAGCGCGTAGGCCCGGGTGTTGTGCTTGAGGGGCAGTCGGCGCAGCACCCCGGCCGCTTCCAGTTCGCGCAGGCGTGTCGCGAGGATGTTGGTCGGCACCCCGAGGTCGCGCTGCAGATCGCCGTAGCGCTGCGGCCCGTCGAGCAATCGCTCCACGATGAGCAGGGCCCACCGCGCTCCGACGATGTCGAGGGCCGCGGCAATGTCGCTCACGCCGTCGGATCGGCGTCCGGCTTCATCCAGAAAGGTGAGTAGTGGTAACCATCGGGGTCATCGAACTGGCGCTGGTACATGAAGGGGTAGTCGTCGGTGTCACCGATCCGCCCGCCGGCGGCACCAGCTCGCTCCACGAGCTCGTCGACCGCCTCTCGGCTCGCGAGATCGAACGAGACCGTGACCTTCGAGGGGGTGCCGGG
>JBEANR010000037.1:0-7522 GCA_041165365.1 Actinomycetota bacterium
GGCCCGGGTGTGCCGGTCGCTCGCGCCCGGGGGGCTCCTGATGGTGATCGAGATGGACGGGCTCCCCACCTTTCTCCCCGACGGAGCGCCGGGTTCGCGCATCGAGGCCCATGCCTGCGAGACGCTGCTCGCGGCGGGCTGGAACTCGCACCCGGACTGGAGCCGAACTCTCGATCTCGCCGGATTCGATGTGATCGCGCGGCGTGCGCTGAATCCAGATACTCGCGCGGCGACAGCGGAGGTCGCACGCTACGCGGAGCGCCACCTCGGTGACGTCCGGGAGGCGCTCGCGGCGACATGGCCCTCGGACGAGCTGACAGCTTTCGACGGGTTGCTCGAGCCGGGGCATCCGGAGTCCGTCGCGCGACGCGACGACCTCGTCGCCCGCAACCCCCGCACCGCGTGGGCGGCTCGTCGACCCGGATAGGGCGAGCGCCGGCCTGGTTTGATGGACGGTACGGGAATCCGACGAGCGGAGGGCGGGATGGGCACCGGACATCATCACGGCGACACAGGCCGCCCGCGCCTCGCCGTCGCCTTCGGCATCATCGCGGCGCTCGTCGTCACCCAGGCTGTCGGCACGATCATCACCGGCAGCCTCGCCCTGCTCGTCGACACGGCGCACATGATCACCGATGCCGGCGGGCTCCTGCTCGCTCTGGTCGCGGCGACCGTCATGCATCGACCGGTGTCCGACCGGTACACCTGGGGTCTGCGCCGTACCGAGGTGTTGAGCGCGATGCTTCAGGCCGGGCTGCTGCTCGGGGTCGGGGTGTTCGCGCTCGTCGAGGGCATCCGGAGACTGGTCGAGCCGCCGCCGGTCGCCGCGGAGAGCCTGCTCGTGTTCGGGGTCATCGGATTGGCCGCGAACATCGCGGCGATGGTGGTGCTCGCCTCCCACCGTCGGGCGAATCTCAACATGCAGGCAGCGTTCATCGAGGTGCTGGCCGACGCGCTCGGATCGGTCGCCGTGATCGTGAGCGCCGTGCTGATGCAGACCCTCGGATGGAACCGCGCCGACGCCGTCGCGGCACTCGTGATCGCCGCGATGATCATCCCCAGGACGGCCGCGCTGCTGCGGGAGAGTTTCGGCATTCTGCTCGAGAACACCCCGAAAGGCGTCGACCTCGACGACATCCGCGCGCACATCATCGAGGTGCCTCACGTCGTCGGCGTGCACGACCTGCACGTGACGCGCATCTCGTCCGATCTGCCCGTGCTCACTGCACACGTCGTCGTGGAAGACGGATGCTTCACCGACGGCCACACCGCCCAGATGCTCGCTCAACTGCAATCGTGTGTCGCCGAGCACTTCGAGCTGAGCATCGAGCACTCCACGTTCCAGATCGAGCCCGAGAGCAACCGGGTACGAGAGAACGTGCACCACGACTGAAGGGGCCGAGGGCTCTGGGGTTGAGCACGCCGGGCGGAGAGGGGGCCGACCTGCTTCCCGTTGTCCGGGTCGAGGGAGGAGATCCGGCCGTTCGGCGCGCAGAACCTCCTCCATTCCGTGCGGATGATGACGCATGTCCTCCTCGCCTGTGCCGCGGTCGGATGGCGTCGCGCTCCCAGTGCCGATGGTGGCGTGTCGGGCCGCTCCGTGTCATCATCGGCGAAGGACCTCATGTCCGGTCCGCCGCCGTCGATGGAGCAGGGATGTCCAGGCTCAACGTCACCACTCTCGCCCGCGCCGGCGGTCGCGAGGGTGACAGCCACCGCACCTCCATCCGCGGACTCGTCACCCTCGGCGCTCTGACGGCCGTGGTCTACGTGGTGCTGTGCACGGGGATGGCGGCCGGGTGCACGGGAGGGTACGACAGCTCAGGCGGGTACATCGATGCCGAAGGGCGGCCGACGACGATCGAGCCGCTCTGCGCCACGTTCCGCTTCGAGCCGCGGCTCTACGTCGTCGCGCTCATCGCGGGTCTCGTGGCCGCGGCCGCTGTGGCCATGACGAGGGTGGCGACGAACGGCGAGGCACGCCGCATTCGCGGGCAGGCGGTGATCGCGGTGCTGGTGGTCGGCCTCCTGTTCACCAGCCTGCACAGCATCCTCGGCAGGATCGGCATACTCGACGCCTGGATGTCGGAGGGTCGGATCGCCACCGTCCCATTCGACAACCTGGAGGTCGAGTTCGGTCCGCTCCCGTGGTCCGAGCGGCCCCTGGGCTGAAGGCTGCGGCGTAGGTGGTGGGCCGGCCACTGCCGAGTCTGCGGTGGGCGGTCCGGCTCCCGCGTCAGTGGTGGCTGACAGCTCGTGTGTCGGTCAGGGGGTCGCCGCGAGGGAGGGGATTCCCCCGGCCCATCGGCCCGTCCGGCGTCGCGGGGGTCGTCAGACGGCCCGCCTCCGCGCGCGGTGCACGAGCACCGCGGCGACCGCGGCCACGATGACGACGGCTGCTGCTATGAAGAGGGGCAGGAGCCCTGCGGTCAGGGGTTCGAGTCGGGTGGATGAAGCGGATGACGCGGAGCCCGCGGCATCCGACCCTCCCGCGCTCATCGTCGGAAGCCATTGGAGGAGCATCACGAGCGACAGCAGGGCGGCGAGGAGGGTCGCGGCGATGGACTGGGCGGCGCTACGTGCGCCTGCATCGGCGTGGGTGCCGCGATGGTGCGCGGAGAGGGTGTCGTCTGCGGTAGTCATCCTGATCGATCCGTCGAGGTGGGAGGCGTGCGACGGTGGTGATCGCTGCCGTGGTGACCTCGACGCTAGAGGCGCGACGCTTGCCGCGACAGGCCCGCCGCGCGTTTCAGCCCAGAACTGGGGCCGCCCCCGTACCCCGAAACGCCAGTGGGGTCGGCACAAGTGCCGACCCCACCACACCCCGATCGGGTGATCAGGCCTTCGAGGCGTCGCCGTCGGTGCCGACTTTCTCATCGGCCGCCGCTCTTGCGCTCTCGATCTTGTCGGCGTGCTTGCCACCCGTCACCTTGTTGGCCAAGTCGGCGACGCCGCCGAGCAGCTTGTCGCTGATGTCCTCGGCCTTCTCGCTCTTCAGCGCGCCCTTCGCCTGGTCGCTGTTCAGAAAGTCCGTCGCCTTCTTGGTGATGTCATCGAATCCAGCCATCGTCAACTCCTGTCGTCGTCGCGCGACCGCTCGTCGCGCAGTGCACCGCCGATGATCCTCACCGTTCGCCGTCCCGTCAAGAGTGGGTCGACCCGTGCCGGGGCTCACCACCGGCGACCGTGTTACCGTCTCGAATGGCCCGAATCGCCGCCGTGTCGTCCGCGCTGCCGGTCAATGTCTACCCGCAGTCCGAGATCACGGCGGCCATCGGCCCGATGATCACCGCAGACCCTGCGAAGCGGATGGTGGTCGACCGCATCCACAGCAGCAGCCGCGTCGAGACCCGCCACCTGGTGATGCCGATCGAGCGGTACACCGACCCCACGACCTTCACGGCGTCGAACGCCCTGTTCGTCGACGTCGCGACGGATCTCGCCGAGCAGTGCATCTCCGACGCCCTCGAGGCTGCGGGTCTGCTGGCGGCCGACGTCGACTACATCATGTTCACCTCGGTCACCGGAGTCTCGGCACCTTCCATCGACGCTCTCCTCGTCGCCCGTCTCGGTCTGCGCGACGATGTGAAGCGGGTGCCCATGTACGGACTCGGCTGCGTGGCGGGAGCCGCGGGCATCGCCAGGGTCGCCGACTACCTCGACGGGCACCCCGACGGGGTCGCCCTCCTCGTGGCGGTCGAGCTGTGCTCGCTCACCTTCCAGCGCGACGACGACTCGATGGCGAACATCGTCGCGTCAGGTCTGTTCGGCGATGGTGCTGCGGCCGTTGTGATGGTCGGCTCCACGCGGGCGGGCGGCATGCCCGTGACCGGGCCCGACATCGTCGCCACTCGAAGTCGGCTCTACCCCGACACCGAAGAGGTGATCGGATTCACGGCGAGCAGCACCGGGTTCCGGATCGTGCTCACTGCTCGGGTCGGCGAGGTGGTGGAGCAGTACTTCGGTGATGACGTGCGCCGATTCCTCGCCGCCAACGCTTGCGGAATCGACGACATCGATCACTGGATCGCGCACCCGGGCGGACCCAGGGTGCTCGAATCGTTCGCGTCGAGCCTCGACCTGCCGAGCGGTGCGCTCGATCTCAGTTGGGCGTCGCTGGCCCGGGTCGGCAATCTGTCGTCGGTGTCTGTGCTGCACATCCTGAAGGATTCGCTTGCGCAGCATCCGCAGTCCGCGTGTGATCGCTCGCTCCTGTTCGCTCTCGGACCGGGCATCTCGGCGGAGCTCGTTCTGCTGGAGTGGCCTTCGTGATCGCGTACACGCTGCTCATTCTGGCGACCGGCGTCGAGCGCGTGGTCGAGCTGGTCATCTCTGTGCGAAACGCGCGCTGGGCCCTGGCCAGGGGAGGAGTGGAGCACGGGCAACGCCACTTCCCGTGGATGGTCACCCTGCACACCGGCCTACTGGTGGCCTGCATCGCCGAGGTGTGGCTGCTCGATCGGCCGTTCATCCCGTGGCTCGGCTGGCCGATGCTCGCGCTCGCGTTGCTCTGCCAGGCCGGTCGCTACTGGGTGATCACGTCGCTCGGGCGGCAGTGGAACACCCGGGTCATCGTGGTGCCCGGCCTCGGGCGGGTGCGGCGCGGGCCGTACACGTACGCGTGGCTGCGGCATCCGAACTACATCATCGTGGTGGTCGAGGGCATCGCCCTACCGCTCGTGCACACCGCCTGGCTCACCGCCGTGGTCTTCACCGTGCTCAACGCGATCCTGTTGCTGCGCTTCAGGATCCCCACCGAGGATCGCGCGCTCGCCGAGCTGGAACGCTGAGATGTCGCCGTCGGAACGCTCGGATGCCGCGCCGCCGGCGGGAACGGTCGCCGTCGTCGGCGGAGGACCCGTGGGGCTCGCGGCCGCCATCGAGGCGAGGCTCGCGGGGTTCGAGGTCACCGTGGTCGAGCCGAGATCGGGGGTCGTCGACAAGGCGTGCGGAGAGGGGCTCATGCCGGGTGCCGTGCCGCTGCTCGACAGGCTCGGGGTGCGGCCGGAGGGGCATCCGCTCACCGGGGTGAGCTACCGGGCGGGGAGCAGGTCGGTCGACCACGTGTTCTCCACGGGGACGGGGCTCGGCGTGCGGCGCACCGTCTTGAGTGCGGCGTTGCGCGATCGGGCGATCGGGCTCGGCGTCGACATCGTCACGGCACGGGTGCACGGTGTGGAACAGGATGACGCGGGCGTGACCCTCACGCTGACCGGCGGCATCCGCTCGACCCACCGCGCCGAGTGGGTGCTCGCCTGCGATGGGCTGCACTCGACCATGCGGAGACTCGTCGGGCTCGACGTCGTCGACGGTCGCAGACGATCGCAGCGCCGGTACGGGCTCCGGCGGCACGTGAGGGTCGAGCCGTGGTCGAGCCTCATCGAGGTGCACTGGTCGAGGCACTCCGAGATCTACATCACCCCGGTCTCGTCGGACACCGTCGGCGTCGCACTGCTGGGGCCTCGCGGCGCCGACTTCGATGCCGAGATTGCGCGGGTGCCCGAGCTGGCCGAGCGTCTCGCGGGACACGATGAAGCCAGCTCCCTTCGCGGGGCCGGGCCCTTCGACCAGCGTTCGAGCGCGAGAGTGGCCGGGCGGGTGCTGCTCGTGGGAGACGCGTCCGGCTATGTCGACGCCATCACCGGAGAGGGGCTGCGGCTCGGGTTCGGGCAGGCGACGGCGGCCGTCGCGGCGATCAGGCGGGCGGATGCCGCTTCCTACGAACCGGAGTGGAGGCGGGTCACCCGGGACTTCCGTGTGCTCACCTCGGGGTTGGTGCTGGCCGCGACCTCAACGGCGCGTGCGGCGATCGTGCCGACCGCCGTCGCCCTGCCGCGGGTGTTCGGTGCGGTGGTGGAGCGCTTGGCTCGCTGAGCATCCGACCGTTCCATCTCGAGTTGGCCGTTCCATCGCGAGGGAGGTCATTCGGCCAACTGGAGATGGAATGGACCCGCGCCGTCAGCCACCGATACGGTCACGCGCGCCGTCAGCCACCGATAGGTCAGCCGAGCAGGAGGTGGCGCAAATCGGCGGGGGTCGCCGCCACGGCGATGGCGCCTGCCTGCTCGGCGGGGGAGCCGTAGCCCCACTCGACGAAGATGGTGGGGACCCCGTGGGCGGCGGCGCCGTGCACGTCGTGCTCTCGGTCGCCGACGAGCACGGGCCGCGCGACATCCGCTCCGGCCTCCGCCAACCGACGCAGGGCCTCCTCGACGACGTCGGCCTTCGAGCTGCGGATCTCGTCTTCCGACGCGCCTGTCAGAAACTCGAAGTACTTCGCGAGATCGAAGTGGTCGAGGATGCTTGTCGCGAGCGACTCGGGCTTGCTCGTGGCGAGCGACATCGGAAGGGGACTCGCGTGAATGGCGGCGAGGACCTCGGGTACTCCGTTGTACACGGTGCTGTCGAAGAGTCCGGTCACGGTGTAGTGCTGCCGGTAGGTGTCGAGGGCGCGCACGGCCTCCGATTCGCTGAAGCCAGCCAGGTCGCGGAAGGAGTCGAGGATCGGCGGCCCGACGTACTCGAGCAGCGCGGCGGGTGAGGGCACGGGCAGGTCGAGGTGCTCGAACATCCAGGCGAGGCTCGCGGTGATGCCCGGCGCGGAATCGGTGATCGTGCCGTCGAGGTCGAACAAGACGCACGTGTACTCGGTCATCGGGGTCAGCATAGGACGCCCGGGTCAGAACAGCCGCGAGTGGCTGTCGTCGAGCCCACGCATGGCGTCGTAGTCGAGGATCAGACACCGGATGCCGCGATCCTGAGCCAGCACGCGCGCCTGGGGTTTGATCTCCTGAGCCGCGAATACCCCCGTCACCGGTGCGAGCAGAGGATCGCGGTTCATGAGCTCGAGATACCTGGTCAGCTGTTCGACCCCGTCGATGTCGCCGCGGCGCTTGATCTCGACGGCGATGCTGCGGCCCGCGACATTCGTCGCCAGGATGTCCACGGGGCCGATCGCCGTCATGTACTCCCGCCGCACGAGGCGATGCCCCTCGCCCAGCAGGTCGATGTGCTCGGCGAGGAGCTTCTGCAGGTGGGCCTCGACGCCGTCCTTCTGCAAGCCCGGGTCGATGCCGAGCTCATGCGCGGAGTCGTGCAGGATCTCGTGGATCGAGATCACCAGCAGGTCGGCGGTCTTCGCCTGCGCGACCTTCCAGGTCTCGACGACGCCGACGGCGGTCTGCGCCTCGTCGGGCTCGAGCACGCTCATCACGCAGGGCGGACTCATCCAGTTCAGCGGTTTGTACGAGAGGGAGTCGCTGTGCACGAGCACGCTGCCGTCGGCCTTGAGCAGCAGCAGCCTGGTGGCGAGAGGCAGATGGGCGCTGAGTCGCCCCGCGTAGTCGACGGAGCAGCGGGCTATGACGAGTCGCACGCCCTACCCCCTGGGCGCAGCCGCGGCGGGTTCGCGTGCTGCCGGCGTCACGAGCCCGGCGACGCCGACGAGCACGAGCACGAGGATGAGTCCGTTGAGGATGCCGAACTGCTCGCCGAGGAATCCGATCACCGGCGGACCCACCAG
>JBEANR010000038.1:0-11121 GCA_041165365.1 Actinomycetota bacterium
GAACGGCTACAAGATCAGCGACGGCGTCACCATCGCGCCGACCCCGTCCACCGACGGCAAGACCTTCACCCTCGCCGGCACCCACGCCCAGCTCGGCTCGAAGACGCTGACCTACAGCAGCGACACCGGCAAGATCGTCAAGACCGGGTTCTAGAACCCATACCGACCTGTGGGTCGCCGCCTCTGCGGCGGCCCGCAGGATCGATCGCACATCAGCGAAAACCCGTCGGCACCCGAGATCGACGGCCTGCACCACCACCGCATCCATCCCTGGGGGACACACCGTGATCGCGCTCCGCACCCGCTTCCGCTCATTGTCGAGCGACGAGAGCGGACTCACCCTCGTCGAAGTCGTCGTCGCCATGATGATCTTCGCCCTTATCTCCACCGGGGCCATCTACTCGATGATCTCCGTGCTCGCCGTCACCCGCGACACGCGGTCCGCGCAGGTCGCGGCCAACCTCGCCGCTCAGGAGATCGACTTCTCCCGAGACGTCGCCGACATCTTCGCTCTCACCGACGAGACACGGAGCGTGCAACTCAACGGCGATACCTTCACTGTGGTCCGCTCCTCGGAGTGGGTATCCGAGCCTGGCCTCGATCTCGAGTGCGGCACAGGCACCGGTGGCATCCCGCTCCGCTACAAGCGGGTCAATGTCAGCGTGACCTGGGCCAACATGCGCTCGTCAGCCGAACCCGTGCACTCCGACACGATCATCGACCCGAAGAACCGCATCAACGACCCGAGCCTCGGCACCATCCTCGTCTCCGTGTTGAACGCTGGAGGCACGGGTTCGTCCGGCATCGCGGTCAGCGCGGTCCCGTACACCGCAGAACCGAATGGAGCGGCCAACCTCGCGACGGCGCCTAAACCAACGGATGCTCAAGGTTGCACGTACATTCTGAAAGTCAAACCGGGCAACTACAAGGTCAGTGTCTCGAAGTCCGGGTACATCGATGCGAACCAGGAGACGACCGGATCGCGTGTCGTCGGGGTGAGTGCCGGCGCAGCAGCCTCGGTCGGCTTCCAGTACGACATCCCAGCGAAGTTCACCGCGAAGTTCGCGGGGGACTACAGCGCCACGCCGGTGAGGATCCCCCTCAACCTCGATGCCAGCTTCCTCAGTACTTACGGCACGTACGTGAGTTCGGTGACGAACAATTCCGCGCTGTCACGTCAGGTGTCTCTCCATCCCTTCGCTGCGGGGTACCAAGTGATCGCGGGCAAGTATGTGCCGAAGACCACGACGTCAGACGGCTGCCTTTCACCAGATCCAAGTCAGTGGACACGGATCAGGGACCGCGGAGACTGGTTCTACGGCGAGCGGCCGGACGCGAATGCCGCTGTTCCTGGCGGTACTGCGGCGAACTCCATCGTTCCGATGGGCATCGTGACGCTCAATCTGTCTGGTAATCCGTATCTGCGGGCGGTCTCAACAGACCCGTTGACCCCCGACGACGGCCCTGGATGTGAGATCACGATGGACTACTACTTCGGCCAGCTCACCTCTCCGACGACGACCATCGCACTGCCGTACGGCTCGTGGATGATCTATACGGGCTCGACCGCCGCGTCGCAAAATGCGTCAGTGGGCGCCGGCTCCATGTCTCTCGTCACCAAGGGCAGTGTGTCTCTTGGCGTCGTGCTCAACCTCGACCCCCGCACGATCGAGGAGTGATCATGAACTTCCTCCGCACCCTTCTCCGTAGGGCTCGCTCCGATTCCGGCCTCGGGCTCACCGAGATGATCGTCGCGATGTTCGTTCTCGGCATCCTGATGACCGTGGTTGTCGGCGCTTTCAGCTCCTTCAGCCGGAGCTTCACAGAAGACCGCGCCGCCACCGACAGCACGATGGTGGCGACGGTGGGCATGAACGAGCTCTCCCGAGTCATCCGCTCGGGAACAGAGATTCCGGTCGGCCCCGTCGCAGGAGTCCCACAGTCGAACCGCCCGGTTCTCGTCACGGCGAGCAAGGAGGAGATGGTGCTCTTCTCCTACCTCGACACCGACTCCGACAGCACATCCACGCTCGACCCCGAGCGAGGGCCGATCCTCGTTCACCTCAAGGTCAATGCGACCAGTAGAGATCTCGTGGAGTCGCGGTGGCTCGCCACTCGGGCTGGCTCCTATTGGACCTTCCCCACGCCGAACTTCGTCACGTTGACGACGCCGGTACCGGCCACCTCGCGCATCATCGCGAGCAAGATCGTGGTGCCGAACGGAGCGGAGAGTCCACTGTTCACCTATCTGAAGACCGCTGGATGCCCCACCGCGACTCCGACCTGCCCGATCGTACCGGCCAGCGGAAACGCCCTTAGCCTGGCTGAGATCCAGACCGTGGTCGCCATCGAGGTCGCGATGAAGGTTCAGGCCGACGACACCAAACGGGCGAATCCCGTGACCATCGTCAACCGAGTAGGGCTCCCCAACCTCGGAATCGCTCGAGTAGGACTGTGATCATGCGCAAACTCCGCACCCTCCGTCTGGGCCGTTCGCTCGCAAGGGATGACACCGGCATCGCCATGGTGCTTGTCATCGGGGTGGGCTCCGTCCTCGCGATCCTCATCGTGACGGCGGTCGCCTTCAGCGTCAACGGGCTCAAAGTGTCGCGTGCCAGTTCTGACTGGAATGCGGCCCTCGCCGCCAGCTATGCGGGGGTGGAGGAGTATCAGAGTCGGCTCGCCGACGACCCCGCCTACTTCCGGTACGGGAACCCGGCCTCGACATTCAACGCGACCCCGACGAAGGTCAAGCTCCCGATCGGAACCGAGGTCAATCCCGCATTCGGGCTCGGCGCCACGGGCACCTGGGCCACGGTCGACGGAAGCAGCGGGGAGGCCACCTTCAGGTACGAGGTCGATAACTCGAGCTACTCGACCGACGGCAAGATCCGCCTGCGCTCGACCGGCCGAGTCGGCAACGAGACACGCAGCATTGTGGCCGACCTCAAGCAGCAGGGTTTCATCGACTTCCTGTATTTCACCGACTATGAAATCCAGGATCCAGACCAGAGCGGATCACCACTCAGTTGCGTGACCTACGCCTGGGCCGGCCGTTCGACGTCGATCGTCAACGGGAAGCCGCTCTGCAGCGACATCGCTTTCGGCGCGGCCGATTCGATCGACGGGCCAGTGCATTCCAATGATGCCATCCGTGCGTGCCAGAGCGTCTTCAAGAAGCAGGTCACCACCGCGTATCAGCCCACGTCAGGGTCATTCATCCTCAACAAGAACTCCGGGGGCAGCTCATGCACGGCGGCGACGACATCCCCGCAGTATCCGCCGAAGTTCTCTCCCGTCGTGGGGATGCCGTCGACCAACTCGCAGATCCGCAAGGAGGTCCGATCGGACCTCGCCGCGGCGGATGTGCCTTTCCCCGGATGCCTCTACACGGGTCCGACCTCGATCAAGCTCAACTCCAACGGCACGATGACCGTGAGGTCACCGTGGACGAAAAAGACCCGCGTCGCCGGGGACCCGGTGACCAGTGGGTCGGACAACAATGCGGCCTGTGGCTCGTCCGCGGACCTGAAGAGCACCGCTGGAGCTACCATCACCGTTCCGAAGGACAACGTCGTCTTCGTGCAGAACGTGCCGGCGTCGCCCTCCGACCCGAACTACTGGGCCGCGACCGACCAGCCCAACAGCGGGTCCTGTAAGGGAGTGGACGGCGGGGTCGGGAACGGAATCGGCTACCCACGGACGCAGGAACTGGCTCCGCTGGGAACCCCATACGGGTGCCGCAACGGCGACGTGTTCCTGTCAGGCACCCTGAAGGGTAACCTCACCATCAATTCGGAGAACTACTTCTACATCGTCGGCGACGTGCTCTACTCCGACAAGGAGAAGGACATGCTCGGAATCATCGGGCAGAACGCCGTCTTCGTCTGGAACCCTGTGAAGGACGCCACGAGCAGTGGGGCACTGCTCGGAAACAATCGAGAGATCAACGGAGCGATCCTCTCGGTGGCGCACACCTTCCAGGTGCAGAACAACGACAAGGGTGGAGACCAGGGGACGCTCACGGTCAACGGCGCTATCGCCCAGAAGTTCAGAGGGATCGTGCGGGTGACGCTCGGCACAGGACAGGTGAACGGGTACCTCAAGGCGTACAACTACGATCCGCGTCTGAAATACCTCGCGCCGCCGAAGTTCCTCTCGCCCGTCACGACGACGTACGGCGTGAACATCTGGGTCGAGGTCAGCCCCGTGTTCAAGGCCACCGGGGTGCCATTCTGATGACCACTCTCGACCTCGCGGCGGTGATCACCGTCGTGTCCTTCATCGGTCTGCTCGGGCTCGCCGTGGGATCGTTCCTCAACGTCGTCATCTGGCGCACGCCGCGGGGGGAGTCGCTCATGCGTCCTTCGAGTGCCTGCCCGAAATGCGGTCATCCCATCCGTCGCCGCGATAACGTGCCGGTTCTGTCGTGGCTGATTCTCAGAGGCCGCTGCCGCGATTGCGGCGAGTCCATCTCTCCTCGCTATCCCCTTATCGAAGTCGCGACTGCCATGCTCTTCGTCCTGGTCGCTCTCGAACTGGATATCACGACGAGTCGAGCGTGGGCGCTTCCCGCATTCCTCTACCTCGCGTCTATCGCGGTAGCACTCACGGCGATCGACATCGACCTGCACCGGCTTCCCAACCGCATCGTGTTGCCGGCGTACCCTATCGCGATCGCCCTCTTGACGCTGGCGAGCGCCGGAACCGCCGATTGGATCTCGCTCGCTCGCGCCGCGGCCGGATCCGGGATCCTGTTCCTCTTCTACCTCGTACTGGCCATCGTCGTGCCGAGGGGCATGGGGTTCGGCGACGTCAAGCTCGCTGGGGTTCTCGGGCTCTATCTCGGCTGGGTCGGGTGGGGTTCGCTCGCCGTGGGCGCCTTCGCCGCCTTCGCTTTGGGAGGAGTCTTCTCGATCATCCTTCTGATTTCACGCCGAGCGGGGCGCCGATCGGGGATCCCGTTCGGACCGTGGATGATCCTCGGAGCCGCCACAGGCATCTTCTTCGGCGAAGAGCTCGCCGCCGGATACCTCGCCCTGGTCGGGCTCAACTAGCTCGACCGGGCGCATCACACAGAACACATACAAGGGGGAGAAATGGGAAAGTCGATTGTCGGGGTCGACATCGGCAGCGCGTCCGTCCGCGCCGTCGAAGTCGAAGGAGGACGGAGGCCGCGGCCGATCGTCACACGCTTTCATGAGATCGCGTTGCCGGAGGGCGCCGTGAAGAACGGCGAAGTCGTCGAGATCAACACGGTTGCGACTATCCTGAAACAACTGTGGTCCGTCGCCGGGTTCACGACCAGGAATGTCGTGCTCGGGGTGGGTAACGCCAAGGTGCTCGTTCGAGATCTGACCGTGCCCAAGGTGAGTCGTCGCGAGATCAAAGCCGCTCTGCCGTTCCAGGTGCAGGACATGCTGCCGGTACCCGTGGCTGATGCGCTTCTCGATTTCTACCCGTACGCGGAGAAGGCGGCGGAGAACGGCACCGAGGTCACCGGTCTGCTGATCGCAGCAGTCAAGGACGCGGTCATGGCCAACGTGACCGCAGTGCAACTCGCCGGACTCAACCCTGTCGAGGTCGATCTGATCCCCTTCGCCTTGAACCGCGTTTCGGTGCGAGGAGGCGGCGCCTCAGGCACGGTCGCACTCGTCGATGTGGGCGCGAACACCACCAATGTCGCAATCACGCGCGATGGCGTGCCGCAGTTCGTGCGCATCATCCCAGCGGGCGGCTCCGATGTGACGCGGGCTCTGGCCGGGCGTCTCGGAATCTCGACGGATCAGGCTGAAATCGGCAAACGCTCCCTCGGCCTCGCGCCGAAGACCGTGGCGCCAGAACATGTCGAGGCCGCTGGCATCGTCTACGAGCTGACGAGCGAGTTGCTCAATAGCCTCCGCAACACGCTGAGCTTCTACATGAACTCTCGTCAAGGGCAACACATCGAGCGCGTCGTCCTCAGCGGAGGGGGTGCGTCGATGACCAGCTTCGCGAATGCGCTGAGCGAGCTCACGCGCATCCCCGTCATCATGGAGGATCCGTTCGGCACGGTCACCGTTTCCAAGAACGCCCAAAAATCGACGAGGCCCGCGCCTACCTCGGGCATGACCGTCGCCCTGGGGCTGGCACTGGGGAGTGTCGCATGAGTGCCGCACAGAAGAGGACCGTCGTCCTCACCGTCGGCGGCGAATCTCGCGCCGAACTCCTGCCACCCGAGGTCAGCGCGCGAGCGGCCGCCCGGGGCACCCAGCGTGCACTCGTCGGTGTCGTCGTCGTCGCCGCCCTCATCAGCGCCGGTGGGTTCGGCTTCGCGTCGATCGTGGCCGGAACGAGCGCCCAGCGATTGGCTGCCGAACAGCAGAGATCCTCGGAGCTCGTCGCCAAACAAAGTGAGTTCATCGAAGTCCGCCTCACCCAGCAGAAGCTGGACACGGCGAGCGCCGCACTCGAGATCGGTGCATCCACCGAGATCGGTTGGGAGGGCTACCTGGGTGATATCCGCACGGCCATGGGTCCAGATGTGGCGCTCAGCGGGGTCGCATTCGAGGGCTCCACGCCCTTGCAGGGTTACGCCGCCCCGACCGCCCCGTTGCAGAAGGCACGAGCGGGCACGCTCATTCTCGCGGCAACCACACCTACTGTCCCGAATACCGAGAAGTGGCTCCGTGCTCTCGAAGGCGTTGCCGGCTTCGCCGACGCGAGCGCGAGCTCGATCGAGTGGGACGAACAACTCGGCTACAAGGTGACCATCACGATGCATGTGAACGGCGATGCGTACTCGCACAGGTTCGGGCAGACCGAAACCGATTCGACGGAGGACGGACAATGACCAAGACGAAGATCTGGATGATCGGATCGCTCGCGATAGCAGGGCTCATTTTGCTCGCCGGGTACTTCGTCGGAGTGAGCCCTCTGCTCGCGCAGGCGTCGCTCTCCGACGCGGCCACCCGTGATGCGCAGGCGCAGAACACGGCGAATGAATCGACACTGGCGCAACTGGAGGTTGAATTCGCTCAGCTCCCCGACCTCGCGGCGAAGCTCGCCGCGACGACCTCATCGGTGCCGGCGACGGCGAATATGCCGGACTTCCTCGCCCAAGTCGAAGCCGCGCAGGTGGCGAGCGGATCGAAGTTGACCAATTTCGCTCAGTCTGACGCTCAGCCGTACATCCCGGTGGCGGCGGCGGTCGACCCTTCAGCGGCTCCGGTCGAACCTGCCGCCGACGAGACCGCGACGGACGCCGCCGCGGGGGAGAGTGCCGTTCAGCCGGCGGCGGCGGAGATCGTGCCGGCGTCGTCCGCAGCGGCATCCGTTCTCAATGCGCAGTTTGTGACTGGAAGCAACTTCGCGGTGATCCCCGTGAGCATGGAGTCGAAGGGGACCCTCGACCAGGTGCTCGCATTCATCACCGCCGTGCAGAACGGACCGAGGCTCTACCTGGTCACGAAGCTGGACATCACGTTCGACGAGACTGAAGGAGGCTTCACCGCGAACATGGATGGCTTCGTCTACAGCCTCGACACCGAGTCGGTGGCGGCCGTAGCCGATCCCGGCGCCACGGCATCCGTCGACACTGCGGGTGCGGACACAAACTGACGCCGCCGCGCCGCCGCTCCGGGATGACGCCCGCTTGCTAGGCTGACGACGTTCAGGCCGTGAGGCCTGCGAAGTCACCTGAGGAGTGTCATCCCGTGAGCGATGAGCGCAACGACCGCCCCACGTCTGAGGACACCATCCCCGAGCAGACCGAGACCGGGCACGCTGACGCCGGGCACGCTTACGCCGCGCCCGCGGAGACCCATCAGCCCGCGGAGACCCATCAGCCCGCTGAGACCGAGCAGAACGAAGCCGTAAACGCCGGCACCCAGCCGGCCGACGCCCAGCACGACCAGACCGACGACTCGGTGATCGGGGATGCCGTCGCAGAACCCACCTCGTCCGGCAGCGGGCTCGGCGACGACGGCCCACCTCCTCTCGTGCCGCCGCCCGTGTTCTCGTCGCGAGCCGACGACACCACGGCGGGGCCGAGCACCCCATCCGAACCGTCTGCGGCGGAGGAGCCGGCCGTCGACCGTTCGGCTGCGGACGCGCGCGATCTCGGGATGACGTCGACCCCCACCGCGTCGGAAGAGGATGCCCCCGGCCGCACCGACGGCGACGTCGAGCCGAGCGAGTACGCCGCGGTCGCGGACCCCGCTCCCGACGCGGTCGAGGATCACACGGTCATCCGTGACTCCGGCGATCTCGAACCCGACGCCGATCCGGACAGGTACCCCGCGCACGACGACGCCCGTCAGGAGTCGGTCGCCGAAACCCGCGCCTACGACCCTTTACCGGTCGTGGCCGGAAGCGCCGTTGCCGGAAGCGCCGTGACGGGAAGCGCCGGTGCGGGAAACACTCTGACGGGCGCCACCCAGCCCGCCCCCGGCTACACCGCGGGTCAGGCCTTCCCGCCGGCGCCGGCGCAACCCCGTGCGTTCACGCCGCCGCCGGTCGAACCGAAGAAGAAGGGCAACCGCGGAGTCGGAGCGTTGATCGCCGTGCTGTCGGTCGTCGTCTTCGCCGTGATCTACGCGGTGCTCGCCGCGCTCATCATCGGAACCCGGAATCCCGAGGGCCTCGGCGAGACCTTCGTGCAGTTCGCGGGCAATCCGGTCTTCTACGTGCCGACCATCATCTTCGTGATCGCCTTCGTGCTCGTTGTGCTGCTCGCAAATCGCGCCGGATGGTGGGCGTACGTGTTGGGCAGCCTGCTCGTCGGCGCTCTCGTCTACTTCGGCACGATCGGCGTGGCCCTGCTGACCAGCAATCTCGTCGAGGCGACCCCCCAGCAGGCACTCGAGCGGCTCGCCGACTACGCGGTCGATCCGTTCATCGTGACGGCCGCGCTCGTCGCGCGCGAGGTGTCGCTCTGGACCGGAGCCGCCGTCGCCTCACGCGGTCGCCGGGTCAAGGCGAAGAACCTCAGCGCGCGCGAGGAGTACGAACGCCTCGCCGCCGAGCATCGCGCGGAGTATGAACGCGGTTTCGCCCCCGCAGCCTGAGCGACTCGGTCGGGGCACGATCGCCGTCATGGCGGTGGTGGCGACGGCCGCGCTCATCGTGTTCGTCGACGGTTTCCTGAGCCTCATTCTGGCCCGCGACATCGTCGAACTGCCGGATGCCGGGCCCCTCGCCGGCCCCGCGATGGCCCTCGTCGTGTGTCTGCTCGTTCTCTTGTTCGTGCTCCGGCGGCGACCGCTCGGACTGGCGGCGCGCGCGATCTCAGCGGGGCTGTCGTCCGCCGTGCTCGGCCCCCTCGTCGGGGCGCTGATCTACGGGGCGGTGCGCACAGAGCCCGCATCCGTCTGGGTGTTCCTCGGCAGCAGCATCCTCAGTCCGTTCACCCTCGCGGCCAGCCTCATCGCCGCGGTTGTGGTCGCGGCAGCAGCACTCGCCGAACGGGCTCAGGCGGGCGGTCGTTGAGCCTCTCCGTCATTTGACCGGAATGGATGTCGCGGCTACTCTCGAGGGGTGTGCGCTCACGCGCGCCGACGGAGTCCACCTCCTCGCGCTCGGAGCCACTAGAACCATGTTGGGCCACATCCAGCCCCCACGGCATACCCACCAGACTCCGCAGATCCTCTGCGACGACGGCGGGTCCATCGGAACTCGATCCCCGCTGAGAGGCGCGGGTCGAATGCGTCGAAGTTCCACCTGTCACCGTGCAGTCATTTGTCAAGGAGTATCGAGTGCCAACCATCCAGCAGTTGGTCCGGAAGGGCCGCAGCCCCAAGGTCGTCAAGACCAAGGCGCCCGCCCTCAAGGCCAATCCCCAGCAGCGCGGTGTGTGCACCCGCGTCTACACGACGACCCCGAAGAAGCCGAACTCGGCCCTCCGCAAGGTCGCTCGCGTCAAGCTCTCGAACGGCACCGAGGTCACCGCCTACATCCCCGGCGAGGGCCACAACCTCCAGGAGCACTCGATGGTGCTCGTGCGCGGCGGACGTGTGAAGGACCTCCCCGGTGTGCGCTACAAGATCGTGCGCGGCGCGCTCGACACCCAGGCCGTGAAGAATCGCAAGCAGGCTCGCAGCCGCTACGGAGCGAAGATGGACAAGAAGTAATGCCTCGTAAAGGACCAGCACCCAAGCGCCCCGTCGTCGCAGACCCGGTCTACGGCGCACCCATAGTCAGCCAGCTCGTGAACAAGATCCTGCTCGACGGCAAGAAAGGGCTCGCCGAGAAGATCGTCTACGACGCCCTCGCCGGAGTGTCGTCGAAGAACGGTGCGGATGCCGTCGTCACCTTGAAGAAGGCGCTCGACAACGTGCGCCCCACCATCGAGGTCAAGTCGCGTCGTGTCGGCGGATCGACCTACCAGGTGCCGGTCGAGGTCAAGCCGCACCGCGCCAACACCCTCGCTCTCCGCTGGCTCACCACCTACGCCAAGGGTCGCCGCGAGAAGACGATGACCGAGCGACTCACCAACGAGATCCTCGACGCGTCGAACGGACTCGGTGCCGCTGTCAAGCGTCGCGAGGACACCCACAAGATGGCCGACGCCAATAAGGCTTTCGCGCACTACCGCTGGTAGAACCTGCTTTGGGGGCCCGGTGAGCAATCACCGGGCCCGACCAGCGCCCTCACTTCAACACCTTTCGGAGGAACTCCGTGGCACAAGACGTGCTCACCGACCTGAACAAGGTCCGCAACATCGGCATCATGGCTCACATCGATGCTGGCAAGACCACCACGACCGAGCGCATCCTCTACTACACCGGTATCAACTACAAGATCGGTGAGGTGCACGACGGCGCCGCCACGATGGACTGGATGGAGCAGGAGCAGGAGCGGGGTATCACCATCACCTCGGCTGCCACCACGTGCTTCTGGGACGGCAACCAGATCAACATCATCGACACCCCCGGTCACGTCGACTTCACCGTCGAGGTGGAGCGCAGCCTCCGCGTCCTCGATGGCGCCGTCGCCGTCTTCGACGGTGTCGCCGGTGTCGAGCCCCAGACCATGACGGTGTGGCGCCAGGCCAACAAGTACTCGGTGCCCCGCATGTGCTTCGTCAACAAGCTCGACCGCACCGGAGCGGACTTCTTCCGTTGCGTCGACATGATGGTCGAG
>JBEANR010000039.1:0-6146 GCA_041165365.1 Actinomycetota bacterium
ATCTGGCCCGATTTCGTGGCCGACCTCGAGGCCGGCGCGTACTCGAACGCCCTCTTCGTGCCGATCCGGTTCCTCGACTTCACGCCCGGGTACGACACCGACTCCGCGGTGCTCTTCCCCGAGACCGTCGCGATGCGCAGCATCCCCACCTTTACCTGGGGGGCGATCTTCGCCGACCGCGAGGCCGCGCGCTTCCGTCGTGTGGTGCGGGAGGCGGCATCCGTCACCCGTCTGGACCTGCCGGATGACGCGGCGGCCCTGCTCGACGACCAGACCCTCGCCGAGCAGACCTTCGTCATGTGGGACCTCATCCACGACCGCACCCACATGCGGGGCGACCTGCCGTTCGACCCGTTCATGATCAAGCAGCGGATGCCGTTCTTTCTCTACTCGCTCGAGGAACTGCGCTGTGACCTCACCGCCTACCGCGAGGCCGTGAAACTCAGCCGCGGCGAGGACACCGACGACGTCACACGCCAGCGCGCGCAGCTCGTGCAGTACGCGGTGATCTTCGACCGCATCTTCAGATTCGCCCTCACCGGCACCCGCGTGCGCAACTACGACGGCCTCGGCGGCCAACTGCTGTTCGCCTGGCTGCATCAGCACCGCGTGCTGCACTGGACCGACACCAAGCTCACCATCGACTGGGCGGAGGTGCCCGACGTGGTGATCGCGCTCGGCCAGCAGATCGAAGACTTGTACTGGCGCTCCATCGACCGCCCGAAGACCGCGCACTGGCTCGCCGCCTACGATCTCGTGAGCGCGACCCTCACGCCGCATCCGGCGTCGAAGTGGGCCGTACGCGACCTTCCTCTCGACGGGCCCCCGAAGGGATTCACGGATGCCGTGCTCGACGACGAATTCCCGCTGTCGATGTTCTACGAGGCCCTGTCGAAGAAGATGACCGACGTGATCGCGTCGACGCGGGGGATCACCGCGGCTACCGCCTAGCGCGGGCGAAGGTCTGGGCGCCGGCACCCCGGATGCTCTACGCTGTGGGGTTCCGCGGGGTTCCCGGGCCCGCAGCGTGGAGGTGGGCGTGACGGTCGAGCGAGCTTCTGATCCCGAGTCTGCGATCTCGGCCAGCCCCGCGGCGCCGAGACAACCCCGCACCGTCGTGCTGTCGCGGGGCATCGGCACGACCCGGGCGCCGTCCGCACGCACGCTGCTCGTCGGGCTGATGGTGATGGCCGTCGTCGCGACAGCGCTCGTGGGCCTCCTCGGTGCATGGATGACTCGGGCTGACGCCCGGAGCGCGGCGCTTGACGAGGCGATCGTCAGAACCGACCTCCTCGCGGACACCATCGTGGCGCGGGCACTCCGGTCCGGGCTGGACTCGACGGAGCCCGAGCTGACCCGACCCGCGGAGGGAGAGTTGCGCGACGGCGTCGCCGAGGTGCTCGACGGCGGCTGGATTCTCGCGGTGAAGCTCTGGAAAGACGACGGCAGCATCCTGTGGGCCGATGACAGCTCTCTCATCGGTCGAACGTTCGACTTTCCCTCCCTGCGGGGCCGCGACCTCTCCGAGGCGGCGGATCGCGTCGCGGTCACCGATGTCGCACGCCCAGAGAATGCCTCGCTCGACGCAGGCGCGGGGGTTCTCGAGGTCTACCGTTCGATGGAATCCCCCGCCGGCACCGCGCTGCTGCTCGAGGTGCAGGTGAGCGAGAGCGTCGTGCAGGCTCGCACCTCCACCCTCTGGGCCGGACTCTCCGCCCCCCTGCTTGCGGCGATGGTCATCCTCGTCCTGCTCCTCGTACCGGCGACCTGGGCACTCCTCCATCGCTCCCACCGACGCAGGGAGGGCCTGCTGCGTCGGGGAGTGGAGTCGGCCCGCCTCGAGCGGGAACGGGTCGCTGGGCGACTGCACGATGGCGCGGTGCAGGACATCGCCGCAGCCACGCTGGAGATGGACGGCCTGGTCGAGCGGGCGCGGCAGGCGGGCGACCCGGGCCTCGGGATGCGGCTGCGCGCGGTGGCCGAGCGCGTGCGGCAAGCGGCCAAGGAGCAGCGCGGGCTGCTCGAGGATCTCTACCCCCCAGAACTGACCGAGTCGGCGCTGCTGCGCATGATCGACGACGCCGCCGAACCCGCTCGCGCGGCGGGGGTCTCCGTCGAGGTCACGGTGGCCGAGCGTGCGGCGGAGGCGATCGCGTCCGGGGAGCAGGAGGTCGTTCGCCGTCTCCTCGAAGAGGTGATGCGCAATGCCGCGCGGCATTCCTCCGCGACGACCGCACGGGTGACCGTCGGCATCGAGAATCATCAGGTGGCTCTCGAGATCGCCGACGACGGCGCGGGATTCGATCCCGGCCTGCTCGACGACCCGGCATCCGGCCACCTCGGCACGCGCGTGGTCGCCGATCTCGCCCGAGACGCCGGCGCGGAACTGGTGCTGCGCACGGCGCCGGGAGCGGGTACGAGCTGGCGCCTCACCCTCCCCGTCCGACCGGAGTAGCCGGCGCTCACTCCCCCACAGGACGGATGCACGGCGCCGACCCTCTCGCTAGCGTGGAGTCATGACCGACGCGCCGTGGGTACGTCCGCCGCCGGACCGCAGCGGCTACCGTCATGACGCGACGCTCGCGGTGGTGGTCGCCGCCGGAATGACGGTGTCGGCACTGCTCCACGCGATCGGGGGCTTCCCTTCGCAACCGGCGCCTCTCTGGGTCTCCGCTCTCTGCGTCGCGGCGATCACGCTCCCGCTGATCGCGCGACGACGCTATCCGGCGACCGTCGCCCTCGTCGTCGCCGTCACCTTCGTCGTCTCGCAACTGCTCTCCGTACCCGAGTTGTTGATCTGCAACATCGCCCTCTTCATCGCCCTCTATTCCCTGGGAGCATGGAGCGCGAGCCGCCGCCGCGCGAACGTCGTACGCGCCCTGATCGTCGTCGGCATGTTCGCCTGGATCGCGATCGCCTTCACGATCCGCGCCTCGGACACCTCGGCGCTCGGAAGCCTCCCCGGTGGCGCCACGACCTCGTTCGTCGCGCTCGGAGCCATCCAGGTCATCACGAACGCACTCTATTTCGGAGGGGCCTGGTACTTCGGCGACCGGGCGTGGGCCGCCGCGAGGGAGCGCGCCGTGCTCGCCGCCCGCACGACCGAACTCGCCCGTGAGCGGGAGATCACGTCGCAGCAGGCGATCTCCCTCGAGCGCGTGCGCATCGCCCGGGAGCTGCACGATGTGGTCGCCCACCACGTGTCGGTGATGGGGCTGCAGGCGGGAGCCGCACGGCGCGTGCTCGCCGTCGACCCCGGGCGGGCGGCATCTGCACTGGGCGCCATCGAAGACAGCGCACGGAGCGCGGTCGACGAACTGCACAGACTCCTCGTCACCCTGCGCGACGACGGCTCGGACCCGCACACGGATGACCCGCCGAGCGTCACCGGCATCGAACATCTGCCGGCGCTCCTCCGAGACACGGAGAGCGCGGGCGTCACCGCCCGCTTCACGATCATCGGGTCGGCGCGCGCAGTGCCCGCGACGGTCGACGCCACGGTCTACAGGGTCGTGCAGGAGGCGCTCACCAACACCCTCAAGCACACCGGCGCAGGCGCCGTGGTCGACATGCGCCTGCGCTACCTCGACGACGAGATCGAGATCGAGGTGACCGACGACGGGCGCGGCAGGGGCGCGAGGCCCTCCGGGTCGGGCGGCCTCGGTCTCGTCGGGATGGGTGAGCGCGTCAGCGCCGTCGGCGGCCGCCTCGAATCGGGTCCCCGCTCCCGCGGCGGATTCCTGGTCAGAGCGAACCTCCCCGCGGCGAACGCGGCCCGCGCGACGGCACCCGACTCGGGCGTCGATGCGGCATCGGCTCCGGTGAGGTCGTGAGCGACATCCCGACGATCCGCGTGTTGCTCGTCGACGACCAACAGCTCGTGAGGGCGGGTCTGCGGGTGATCCTCGAGAGCGAGCCGGGCATCTCGATCGTCGGAGAGGCGCAGGACGGCGCCTCGGGACACCGCGCGGCGATGCGGCTCTCCCCCGACGTCGTCTGCATGGACGTGCAGATGCCCGGGGTCGACGGGCTCGAGGCGACGCGCCGCATCGTCGCCGACGGCCTGACGAGCGCGGTGCTCATCCTCACGACCTTCGATCGCGACGAGTACCTCTTCGACGCGTTGCGCGCCGGGGCGAGCGGATTCGTGCTCAAGAACTCGAGCCCCGAGAAGCTGATCGAGGCCGTCCAATCCCTCGCGCGCGGCGACGCCCTGCTGTCGCCGGATGTCACGCGCCGGGTCATCGAGAGGTTCGCGACCCGAGGTGTGCCGAAGCGGAATCCCTCGGTCGACGAGCTCACCGCCCGCGAACGCGAGGTGCTCGAACTCGTGGCCCGCGGGATGAGCAATGCCGAGGTGGCGTCGACCCTGTTCCTCGGTGAGGCGACGGTGAAGACCCACGTCTCGAAGGTGCTGCAGAAGCTCGGGGTGCGAGACCGCATCGAAGCGGTCGTCTTCGCCTACGAACACGGCATCACGGTCCCGGGCACCTGAGCCGGCGACACCCCCGCCTCCGCCGCGCGACGGAGAGGGAAAACGTCGCCGGAGGGATGGCCGCACGCCGGGTGCTCCGTAGCGTGGGATGACCGCACGGCCCATCGCGAGGAGGACCCATGACCCCCGACGACAGCTCCACCACGACAGCGGCGCCCGCCGACGCGACAGCGCCCGTTCGGGAGGTCGCCCCGGTCGCGGACAGGCAGCACCGCCGCGCCCTCGCCGCCGAGCGGCAGCGCGAACGCAATGCCGCCCTCGCTCCGATCATCCCCGACCGGGTTCCGTGGCCGGCCGTGATCACCTTCCTCGCGATCGCCCTCGGGGCGGCGTGGGCCATCCAGTCACCGCTCTGGATCTCCGGCGACGGCCTCGCGCATCCCTTGTTCTTTCCCCTGACCCTGGGCATGATGTTCACCCCGGCGCTCGCCGCGATCGTCGTCGTTCTCGTCGTGCACCGGCCCCGCAGCATCCCGAGACTGCTCGGTCTCGCACCGCTGCGGCCGATGACACGCACGCTCGGGCTCGTCGCCCTCGCGGCGGTCGCCTTCCCCGTGCTCGCCATCGCCTCGATGCTGCTCGGCCACGCGATGGGGCTCGTGCGTCTCGACCTCGTCGGCCTCTCCGGGCTCGCCGAGTTCTTGGCGGCGCAGGGCCAGGTCGACGTGTCGCGCGAGATGCTCGTCGGCATCGCGGTGGCGCAACTCCTCATCATCCCGCTCAACATCGTCGGCTCGTCGATCGCCGCGTTCGGCGAGGAACTCGGATGGCGCGGCTGGCTGCTCCCCAACCTGCTGCCCCTCGGCACGTGGCCCGCGCTCATCGTCACGGGCCTCGCGTGGGGGGTGTGGCATGCGCCGATCATCCTGCTCGGCTACAACTACGGCAGGACCGATCTGCTCGGCGTGCTGCTGATGACGGGGTGGTGCGTGATGCTCGGAATCCTGATCGGCTGGCTGAGACTGCGTTCGGCCTCGGTGTGGCCCGCCGTGATCGCCCACGGTGCGGTCAACGGCTCGACCGGTGCGCTGTTCGTGTTCGTCGCGGCGGGCGCCGACGGGTCAGTGGTCTTCGGAACACTCCTCGGCTGGCCGGGGTGGATCCTGATGGCGGCCCTCATCGTCGTGCTCGTCGTCACCGGCCAGTCGACGAAGCGGGCGGTGCCCGGCCTCACTCTCTCCGAGGCTGCCTCGCCCACCAGTGCCGGCCGCGGGTCCGAGGGCGCGACGACGTAGATTCGAGGTCGGCACGCATCATCCGACACCGGCACTCACCCCTCGCGAGGAGACCAGCATGCTGAGCATCCAGAACATCTCGAAACGCTACGGCGACATGCACGCCCTCGACGACGTGAGCTTCGACGTCGGCTCCGGTCGGCTCACGGGGTTCGTCGGGGCGAACGGCGCGGGCAAGACTACGGCGATGCGCATCATCCTCGGAGTGCTGGCCTCCGACTCCGGCACCGTCACCCTCGACGGCGCGCCCCTCACCCCCACCTCGCGCCGCCGCTTCGGCTACATGCCCGAGGAACGCGGCCTCTACCCGAAGATGCGCGTGCTCGAGCAGATCGTGTACTTCGGCCGACTGCACGGCATGAGCCCCGCGGATGCCACGGCGAGCGCCACCCGTCTGATCGAGCGCCTCGGGCTCG
>JBEANR010000040.1:0-15004 GCA_041165365.1 Actinomycetota bacterium
TCCAGACGGTTGCCTGTCAACCGTCTGGACGGTATGTTGAACCTGACCTCAGGAGATGACCATGAATCAACCACCAGCCGCCGGGCGTCGGGAGTGGATCGCGCTCGCCGTGCTCTCCCTCGCCGTCTTCCTTCTCGCCGTCGACGGCACCGTGCTCTCGCTCGCGGTGCCGGCGCTGAGCGCCGCCCTCGAACCCACGTCGACCCAGCTGTTGTGGATCGGCGACATCTACTCGTTCGCGCTCGCTGGCCTGCTCGTGACGATGGGCAATCTCGGCGATCGCATCGGCCGCAAACGACTGCTGCTCATCGGCGCGGCGGGCTTCGGGGTCGCATCGGTGATCGCGGCGTTCGCTCCGACGGCCGAGCTCCTGATCGCGGCGCGCGCACTCCTCGGGGTGGCTGGCGCCACCCTCATGCCGTCGACGCTCTCGATCATCCGGGCGATGTTCGCCCGGGCGAAACAGCGCACGACCGCGATCGCGGTGTGGGGCGCGATGGCGACCGCCGGGGCGGCTGCCGGCCCGCTCATCGGCGGACTCCTCCTCGAGCACTTCTGGTGGGGCTCGGTGTTCCTCATCAACGTGCCGGTCATGCTCGTGCTCCTCGTGCTCGGCGCGCGACTCATCCCCGAGTCCAAGAACCCGCGCCCCGGCCCGTTCGACCTGCCGAGCGCGGCTCTGTCACTCGCCGGCATCGTGCCGCTCGTCTACGCGATGAAGTCCCTGGCGAGTGGCGAGTCGGGCATCGGGGCCGCCGCGGCCGGGGCGGTCGGCGCGACCGCGCTCTGGCTGTTCGTGCGTCGACAGAGGCGGCTCGAGCATCCGCTGATCGATATGGCGCTGTTCCGAAGGCCGGCATTCACGGGGGCCGTGCTCGCCAACTTCCTCGCGATCTTCGCCCTGAGCGGGTTGCTGTTCTTCCTGTCGCAGTACCTCCAGCTCGTGCGCGGATACGGTCCGCTCGAGGCCGGACTACGTCAGATGCCGATCACCCTGGCGTCTGTGGCGTCGGCCGTATTCGTCGGATTCCTCGCCGCCCGCCTCGGGCGCGGCAGGCTCATCGGCGGATCCATGCTGCTCGCCGCCGCTGGGCTCGGGGTGCTCGTACTGGCCGAAGGCGCACCTGTCTACGTCTGGTTGGCCGTCGCGCTCACCATCGTGGGGCTGGGCATCGGAGTCGCCCTCACGCTCACGACCGACGCCGTGGTGTCCGCGGTTCCCGCCGATCGCGCGGGCGCGGCATCCGCTGTCTCGGAAACCGCCTATGAACTCGGCGTCGCTCTCGGTATCGCCCTACTCGGATCGCTGCACACCCTGCTGTACCGGGCCTCCTTGGATGCGGTCGACCTGGGCGACGCGGCGGACGCCGTGAGCTCGTCCCTCGCCGGGGCCACCGCGGCGGCCGCCGGCCTCCCGGATCCCGCGGCCGCCGTCGTACTCGACGCCGCCCGGTCGGCGTTCGTCGAGGCCATGCAGACCACGACGGTCACCATGGCGGTCGTGCTGACCCTCGCGGCGATCGTGGCGTGGCGGGTCATCCCGCACGGCGACGGCGAGGCAGCCGCCCCGGCGGATCGGAGCGCCGCACCCTCGCGAGCCTTGGAGTAGCTGGAGGGTCAGCGTCCGGTCAAGGCACTGACGTGTTGATAGAGGTCATCGCGGCGCGAAACGGTCCACCGTCACCTCGCGATGCGCACGATCTCATAGGGCACGGCGTCGCTCGGCGGGGTGCCGAACCTCGCGTTCACGCCGTAGAGCGATCCCCGCGGCCCGAGGTCGATCGTCGTCGTCACGGCGATGTCCGGATCGGTGATCGTGCGCACGAAAGTGGCTGCCGCGCCGTCGCGGGACAGGGTCAACTCGGCGATGCTGTTCTCCCGATTCTGAACGACGTACAGCGTTCGACCCTTCAGCAGCAGTCCGTCGGCCGCGGTCACGTCGCCTCCGGCGATCGGGATGCGCGCGGCCACGCCCGTCGCCGTGTCCACCGTGTAGAGGGCGCTGCCCGAGCCATCCGGATCTGTCGACTGCGCGAGGATCACCGTTCGTGCGTCGAGCGCGGCGATGCCGTTGCCGTTGAACGAACCGGGCGCCGCGAGCTCGAAGTCGCCTGCGAGGGCGATCTCTCGCGGCTCGCCGAGAGTCTTCCCGTCGACGGAGGCCGCGTAGATGACTGCGCGCTGCGAATCGGTGAAGTAGGCCGTGCCCCCGGCGACGGTGATGTCGTTGATGAACCCGGCGCCTGGCACGTCGTAGACGGCGACCTCGTCGCCGGTGCGGTTGTCGTATGCCCGGATCTCGCCCGAGGGACCCCCCGCGACCAGAAGCAACCGTCCCACGAGCTCCAGGCCGACCGCCGGGTCGCCGTCGGCCACCACGAGGGGCGACACCGCGCCGGTGCGGAGGTCGGCCGTGACGACCGAGCCGTCCACGAGCGACCCGGCGAAAGCGGTCACGCCGCGCACCGCGATCCCCTCGGGCTGGAAGCCGAGGTCTCCGGCGACGGCGTCGTTGGGCAGGGTGATCGTCTCGGGGAAGCCCGCGTTGCCCCCACCCGCGGAACGACCGTCGGCGGGCTCCGCGACGGCAGGCGTTGCCACGGCGGCGGTGAGTCCGGCCGCGGCGAGGGCGATGGCGAGGAGGCGGGTCGTGCCCCGTGGTCCGGCTGCACGACGAGAGGCGGATGGCATGGCTACTCCTGAGGATCGGCGAGTGGATTGCCTCGAGCCTGACATCCCCGGATCGGTGCCACCTGGACGAGGCGGGAAGTCGTGGCGAAAGCCGGCAGGTCAGGCGGTGAGGCCCAGTGCGTCCATCCTGCGGGTGTGGGCGGCGATGAGTTCGGTGAAGACAGGCTCGAGCCGCGCTTCATCCGGAGCCGTGTTCTCGGGAACGGCGAGGGATGCCCGGGCGACCAGCAGGGTGTCGCCGACGAGCCGCCTGCCCCACATCGCCAATCGTGACGCGAGTCGGGGATTCGCCGCGATCGCATCCTGTAGCACGCCCACCACGAGGTCGTTGCCGTGCTCCGGAGTCAGGATGGCGGCGATACGACGATGCTGGTCGTCGGGCAGGCCCTCGGCGAGACGGGCGAAGAAGTCGTCGAGCAGGCCCGCGGTGACGTAGGCCGTCACGAGGAGTTCGTACCAGTCCGCTCCCTCGGTCAGACGGCGGAATCCGTCGATCTCGCGGGAGAACGGGTCCATCGCGACGACGGGATCGTGACCCGTGCGCAAGAGCTCGGCGACGAGCCCCTCGTACTTGCCGAGAGAGAGGTAGGCCACGCGGCTCATCGCGTTCTTGCCTCTGGCGTCCGGGGCCGTCATGACCGCCCTCGACGCAGTCTCGAACGTCGACAGTTGCAGGCAGGCCGCCCGCCCCAGGTAAGTGGTCACCTCGGGGGTCAATTCGGCGAGCGCCACCCGGTTGACACTGATCTCGGCGCCCCGGCCCGCCCGTGATCTCAGCCGCGGAGTCTCGACGGGATTCCGGCGACGACGGGGGAAGGAGACCACGCGCTCAGCCTACTGTGGAGCGCCTCGGCCTCCACTCCGGCGCCGCGGGCTAAACTCCCGCGTAAGCCCCTACTCTGACGGGGCATCTGCGCCCCAAGGACAAGCGGGCGTACCTCGCATCCATGACAGGGCATTCCACTTGACTTTCTCAGAACTCAATATCGATCAGGACATGGTCGACGCGCTCGCCACCAAGGGCATCGTCGAGCCGTTCCCCATCCAGACCCAGACGATTCCGCTCGGCCTCGGCGGCCAGGACATCATCGGTCAGGCCAAGACGGGAACGGGCAAGACCCTCGGCTTCGGACTCCCGCTGTTGCAGGCGCTCGGCATCGATCCGGAGCCCGGCGTGAAAGCTCTCGTCGTCGTGCCGACGCGCGAGCTGTGCGTTCAGGTGGCTGAAGACCTCGTGCTCGCGGCATCCAATCGGCGTACCAAGATCGCCGCCATCTACGGCGGCAAGGCGTACGAGGGCCAGATCGAGCAGCTGAAGGACGGCGCGCAGGTCGTCGTGGGCACCCCCGGTCGCCTGCTCGACCTCGCGAGCCAGCGCATGCTGTCACTCAAAGAGGTGAAGGTGATGGTGCTCGACGAGGCCGACAAGATGCTCGACCTCGGGTTCCTCTCCGACATCGAGAAGCTCTTCGCCCAGACGAATCCCACCCGCCACACCATGTTGTTCTCGGCGACGATGCCGGGGCCGATCGTCGCTCTCGCGCGCCGGTTCATGAACCGTCCGATCCACATCCGGGCGACGGATCCGGATGAGGGGCGCACCCAGGCCAACATCAAGCACGTGATCTACCGCGCGCACAGCCTCGACAAAGACGAGGTGATCGCCCGCATCCTGCAGTCCGAGGGCCGCGGCAAGACCGTCGTCTTCACCCGCACGAAGCGCGCCGCCGCGAAGCTCGTCGAAGAGCTGAACGACCGCGGCTTCAACGCCGCCGCGGTGCACGGCGACCTCAACCAAGAGCAACGCGAGCGCGCGATGGCGGCGTTCAAGGCGGGCAAGAAGGACATCTTGATCGCCACGGATGTCGCGGCTCGCGGCATCGACGTGAACGACGTGACCCACGTGATCAACCACACCATCCCCGACGACGACGACACCTACCTGCACCGCGCCGGGCGCACCGGACGTGCCGGGAAGACCGGCATCGCCGTGACGTTCGTCGACTGGGACGACATGCACAAGTGGTCGCTCATCAACCGGGCACTCGACATGGGTCAGCCGGAGCCCGTCGAGACCTACTCCTCGTCGCCGCATCTCTTCACCGACCTCGACATCCCCGCAGGCACCAAGGGCCGCCTGCCGGGCGCGGGCCCCGTGCGTCCGCGGGAGCCGCGTGCCGAAGGCGACCGCGGCGGGCGTGACGGTGGGCGCAGCGGCTCGCGAGACGGCGGGCGAGAAGGTGGCCGCGACGGAGGTCGACGCTCCTCCGGCCCGTCGAGCGATCGTCGGGGCTCCGGCTCCGATCGCCCGCGTCAGCACTCCGGTGAGGGTGTGCGATCCGATTCGGCCGAAGGTGGCGGCACGCACGACGGCTCCGCTCCTCGCCGCCGCCGCACCCGCACCCGGCGGCCGTCGTCAGGTGGAGGAACCCCGCCGCAGGGCTAGCGGCGTCACGCCGCGAAAGGCGCGCTGCCGGTGCCTCGGGCGATGAGCCTCTCCAGCACCTCGGGGCTCGTCGAGTTCTCGGCCAGCCGATTCGGCTTGCCCTCCCCGTGGTAATCGCTCGACCCGGTCAGCTCGAGGCCGAAGCGGTCGGCGAGCACCCGAAGCCGCGCCTTGCCCTCCTCGGTGTTGTCTCGGTGGTCGATCTCGAGCCCGAAGAGGCCTTCGTCGGCGAGTCGGCCGATGACCGCGTCATCCATCGGCCTGTATCGACCGTGGGTGGCCGGATGGGCGAGCACAGGCACCCCGCCGGCGGCGACGATCGCGCGCACACCCTCCGACGGGCTCGGCGCGTAGTACTTCTCGTAGTACCCGCTGCGCCAATGCAGGATGCTCTGGAACGCCGCGCTGCGGTCGGCGACATACCCCTTGCGCACGAGAGCGTCGGCGATGTGCGGCCGTCCGAGCGTGGTGCCGTCCGACGACTCGGCGAGCACGTCCGCCCAGGTGATGGCGTAGTCCGCAGCGATCCGTTCCACGATCTTCTCGGCACGGTGCGCCCGCCCCTCGCGGATCCGTGCGGTCTCGGTGACGATCGTCGCATCCGTCGGGTCGAACAGGTACCCGAGCACGTGCACGCTCGCCGGGCCGAAGTTGGTGCTCAGTTCCATCCCCGGCACGACCGTGAGACCGGTGCCGGATGCCGCGGCGAACGCCTCGGCCCATCCCGCCGTCGAATCGTGGTCGGTGATCGCGACCGTTCCGAGCCCCGCTCGCACGGCGGACGCCACCAGCTCGGCCGGCGTCTCCGTGCCGTCCGACACGCTGCTGTGGGTGTGGAGGTCGATGGGCGCGGGCATCCTGTCATCGTATGCTCACCGTCGAGGGCCACCGGCAGCCGATAGTCTCGAGTGCGATGTTCCGTCGACTCGCCGCCGCCGCCCTCATCGTGGCGGTCGCCGCCGCACTGCTCGTCGCGGTCTGGCCGCAACTTCTCGGGCTGCAGACCACGATCGTCGTGGCGCAGGTGGTCTCGCTGCGGGGGCTCGTCGCCCTCGCTGCGGCGGGCCTGCTCCTGCTCGTCGCCGTGCCCACCCTCGCGAGCCGCAGGTTCCGCAGGCTGGGAGCGGCGCTCTGCGTGCTCCTGCTGGTCTTTGTCGGCGCAAGCGCCGCGGTGCTCGCGACCCGCGGTTTCGGCCCAGCCCGCGGCGAGCAACCCGATAGCGACAAGGCGGCGGGGCCGCTGACGGTACTCGCGTGGAACACCCTCGGCGACGCTCCCGGTTCCGCCATCATCGCCGAACTCGCGATCGACGAGGGGGCCGATGTGCTGTCGCTCCCCGAGACCTCCGAGGAGACCGCGCGCGAGGTCGCGGCCGCGATGACGGATGCCGGGCTGCCGATGTCTGTGCTCACCGTGGCGTTCAATCGCATCGCGACCGCGAAATCCACCTCGCTGCTGGTGAGCGACGCGCTGGGCGACTACTCGATCGACGAGGGGCGCGGCACCACAAGCGTGGTGCCCTCGGTGGTCGCCACCCCCGACGACGGCTCGGGCCCGCTGCTCGTCGCCGCGCATCCTGTGGCACCGATCCCCGGCTACCTCGACGAGTGGAGACGCGACCTGGAGTGGCTCGCGGGCGTCTGCGACGATCCGGACGTGGTGATGGCCGGCGACCTCAATTCGACGATCGACCACTACGGGCCGCCGTCTCGATCCGCCGCGACGCTCGGCGGCTGTGCGGATGCCGCGCTCGCGTCGGGCAGCGCCGCCGTCGGCACGTGGCCGACCTGGTTGCCCGCTGTTCTCGGGGCGCCCATCGATCACGTGATGGCGACGCCGAACTGGCGGGCGACCTCGTTCAGGGTCGTGCAGGATCTCGACAGCGCCGGCAGCGATCACCGACCGGTGATCGCCACCCTCGAACCCCTGGGCTGACCCGGCGTCGGGAGTGCGGTGGGAGAATGGCGGTATGGCCGACTCCCCCGACACCACCACACCCGACGGGCCCCCCTCCAACCGCTCGACCACCCCGGTCTCCGACACCTTCCGGCAGTGGATCGGTGGTGGGTGGGCGGCGACCGATTCCCCGCTCCCCGCACAGCGCGAGCAGGCGCCGTTCGCGGCCGCACGTCGTGCGGCGCTCTCGGCGGCCCACCCCGGGCAGACGCTCGTCGTGCCAGCGGGCTCCCCGAAGACCCGCTCGAACGACTGCGATTACCCCTATCGGGCCCACTCCGCGTTCACCTGGCTGACCGGATGGGGCAGCGACACCGTTCCCGGCAGTGTGCTCGTGCTGGCCGCGCGCGACGGCGCGCACGGACACGAGGCGACCCTGTACTTCAGAGAGACCGCCGGACGGGAATCCGAGGAGTTCTACGCGAACTCGGAGATCGGCGAGTTCTGGACCGGGCCGCGGCCGTCGGCCGCCCACGTCGCCGCCGACCTCGGCCTGGCCACCGCGCCGCTCGCGGACTTCGACGAAGTGCTCGCCTCGCTCACCCTCGACGACCTGCTCGTGCGCGACGGCGACGACATCATCACCGCCCGCCTCGATTCCCGACTGGGATCCACCGATGGCGCGGTGGACACCGTCGCCACCGCATCCGATCTCCTGGCCAGGGAACTCAGCGAGGCGCGGCTCGTCAAGGACGCGTACGAGATCGGCCAGATGCGACTCGCGGTCGCGGCCACCGCCGCGGGCTTCTCCGACGTGATCGCCGACCGCGCCGACATCGTGGCCCACGCCCGCGGTGAACGCCTCGTCGAAGGCACCTTCAACCGGCGGGCGCGCTCAGACGGCAACACCGTGGGATACGACACGATCGCGGCATCCGGTGACCACGCCTGCATCCTGCATTGGACCCGTAACGACGGCCCGGTGAACGCCGGCGAGGTCATCCTCATCGATGCCGGCATCGAGGTCGAGAGTCTGTACACGGCCGACATCACGCGCACCCTTCCGATCGAGGGCACCTTCAGCGAGGTGCAGCGGCGGGTGTACGAGGCTGTGCTGGAGGCTGCGGATGCCGCGTTCGCGATCGTGAGGCCCGGCATCAGGTTCCGCGAGCTCCACCAGACGGCGATGGGGGTCATCGCCCGCAAGACGGCGGAATGGGGCTTTCTGCCGGTGAGCGCCGAGGAGTCGCTCGAGGCCGACAAGCAGTACCACCGCCGGTACATGGTGCACGGCACCAGCCACCACCTCGGACTCGACGTGCACGATTGCGCGAAGGCGAGGCGCGACCTCTACCTCGATGGCGTGCTCGAAGCCGGCATGGTGTTCACCATCGAGCCCGGCCTGTACTTCCAGCCGGACGACCTCACCGTGCCCGGGGAGTACCGCGGCATCGGCGTGCGGATCGAAGACGACATCCTCGTGACCGAAAGCGGGGCGGAGAACCTGTCGGCCGGCATCCCGCGCACCGCGGACGAGGTCGAGGCGTGGATGCGCGGCTGAGCTCGGGCGGCGGCGACCCGCTGACGTGCAGGCATCCCCGGCGGCCGGCTTCGTATCAGTCGGTCGGCACCGGTTTCGCGAGAAGCTCCTGCGCCCTAATAAGCAGCGATGCCTCGACCAGCACCTCGTAACGGCTCGCGAGCACCTGGTTCACCGAGGTGAAGTCGTGGCGGCGGCGGTTGATCGCGTACGACGCCATCATGAGGGCCATGCCGAACCCCGCACCGATCAGGATGGCCGCGAGCGCGTAGGCGATCTGCACCTCCGACCCGAAGAGGAACAGGATGAGACCGAAGAACAGTCCGAGCCACGCTCCGCTCGCCGCCCCGGCCCCCGCGGCCTTCGCCCAACTGTTCTTGCCCGTCACGCGCTCGACGGTCTTCAGGTCGCTGCCGACGATCGACACCTCTTTCACGGGGAACTCGGCCTTCGCCAACCGGTCGACCACGGCCTGGGCCTCAGGATAGGTCTCGTACGAGCCGAGCACGTCGCCCTTCGGAAGGGAGGGGAACGCGGGCTGGCGGCGGGAGAAGGGGCTGGGTGTCGTCACCCCGGTATTGTGCCATCCGACCGCTGTGGCCCGGCAGCGCGATCCCTCCCAGGGCCGCGGGCACCCCGCGGGTAGAATCGGCGAGTGAGTGCCGCGAGAGTGTTCGTCGCCCGGCTCGTCGGGTGCTCCGTCTTCGACCCCAATGGCGACAGAGTGGGTCGGGTGCGCGACGCCGTCGTCGTCTACCGCAGCACACAGTCACCCCGCGTGGTCGGTCTCGTCGTCGAGGTGCCGGGCAAACGCCGGGTGTTCCTCTCGATCGGTCGGGTCACCAGCATCGGTTCCGGTCAGATCATCACCACCGGCCTGATCAACCTCCGCCGGTTCGAGCAGCGCGGCGGCGAGGTGCGCGTGCTCGCCGAGATCCTCGGTCGCCGTATGAACTTCGTCGACGGCACCGGCTCGGCCACCATCGAAGACGTCTCCATCGAGGAGGTCGACACCGGCGAGTGGCAGGTCAGTGAGCTCTTCCTGCGCCGCCCCAAGCCGAACGCCTCCCCGTTCTCGAAGGGCCAGACGACCTTCGCCAAGTGGACGGATGTGCGCGACACCAGCGTCGCCGGCGAGGCCCAGTCCGCGACCCAACTGCTCGCCACCTACGAGGACCTGCTTCCTGCCGACCTCGCCAACGCCCTCCTCGACCTGCCGGAGCAGCGCATGCTCGAGGTCGCCGAGGAGTTGAGTGACGAACGTCTCGCCGACGTGCTCGAGGAGATGCCCGAGAGCGACCAGGTCGGCATCCTGAATCAGCTCGAAGACGACAGGGCCGCCGACGTGCTCGATCAGATGCAGCCGGATGATGCGGCCGACCTCATCGCGCAGCTCAGCGACGAACGCGGCGAGGTACTCCTCGATCTCATGCAGCCCGAGGAGGCGGACGACGTGCGCATGCTGCTCGCCTACGCGCCCGACACGGCCGGCGGACTGATGACGACCGACCCGATCATCGTCAGCGCCGACGCGACCGTGGCCGAGGGGCTCGCCCTGATCCGCCGCCACGAACTGGCCCCGGCGCTGGGCGCCGCCGTGTGTGTCACCTTGCCGCCGTACGAACCACCGACGGGGCGCTTTCTCGGCATGGTGCACTTCCAGCGGATGCTGCGCTACCCGCCCAATGAGCGACTGGGCACGCTCCTCGATCAGAAGCTCGAGCCGGTGAAGGCCTCGGCCTCGGCAGCCGAGGTGTCACGCATCCTGGCCAGCTACAACCTCGTATCGGTTCCGGTCGTCGACGACAACCATCGGCTCGTCGGGGTGGTGACCATCGACGACGTCCTCGACTACCTGCTGCCGGACGACTGGCGCAGCTCCGACGGAGACGAACCCCCGCTCCCCCCGCGTGCCCGCGCGCGCAAGCCGGTATCGACCGACACCACCCCGCTGCAGGCGCTGATTCCGAGGAGGTCGTCTCATGGCCAGACTTAGCCGATCCGACAGGCCCACCCGCCAGGAATCGCGACTCGACTCGCCGAGAGGTCAGCGCTCACGGCTCGGTGTGCGCTTCGGCCCGCGTCAGAGCCGCGACAGGTTCGGCCGGTTCACCGAGGCGATCGCCCGCGGGATGGGCACGCCGTGGTTCCTCTTCGGGCTCACGATCTTCGTGATCGTCTGGATGGTCTACAACACCACCGCACCGAACGAATGGCGCTTCGACGACGTCGCCATCGGTTTCACGGCTCTCACGCTCATCCTGTCGCTGCAGGCCTCCTACGCCGCCCCGCTCATCCTGCTCGCGCAGAACCGGCAAGACGATCGCGACCGGGTGCAGATCGAGCAGGACCGTCAACGCGCCGAGCGCAACCTCAACGACACCGAGTACCTCGCGCGCGAAGTCGTGTCTCTCAGGCTCGCGATCAAAGACATGGCGACCAAGGACTTCATCCGCGCGGAGCTGCGCGAACTGCTGTCAGAACTCGACGACCAGCGCGGCCTCGCGGATTCGGACGGCAGCGGTGTCCGCGGAGGCTGATGCGCTCGTCGCCCGGGTGCGTTCCGCGCTCGCGCGGGTCATCGATCCCGAGATCCGCCGCCCGATCACCGAGCTCGACATGGTGGGCGAGATCACGGCCTACGAGCGCGGGGGCGTCGCCGCCGTCATCCGATTGACCATCGTCGGATGCCCGGCCGCAGCGACCATCGAGAGCGATGTGACCGCGGCGATCGCCTCGGTACCGGGAGTCACCGGCACCCAGGTGACTCTCACCGTGATGACCGGTGACCAGCGCGCGGCGCTCACCGAGAAGCTCAGGGCGGGGCGGGGGCGTTCCGACCAGTTCGGTCCGGGTTCCCTCACCCGCATCATCGCGATCTCGAGCGGCAAGGGCGGAGTCGGCAAGTCCACGATCACCGCCAACCTCGCCGTCTCGCTCGCCGCGCGAGGTCTCGCCGTCGGCCTGATGGACGCCGACGTCTTCGGCTTCTCGATCCCGGGACTCCTCGGCATCGAGGGTGTGACCCCCACGAGGATCGACGGGATGATCCTGCCGCCGGTAGCACACGGCGTCAAGGTCATCTCGATCGGGATGTTCCTGCCCCCGCGCGAGGAGGGCGGTGCGAACACGGCGGTCTCGTGGCGGGGGCCGATGCTGCATCGCACCATCCAGCAGTTCATCACCGACGTCTACTTCGGTGACCTCGACATGTTGCTCGTCGACCTGCCGCCCGGCACCGGGGATGTCGCGATCTCGCTCGGGCAGTTGCTGCCGCAGGCCGAGGTCGTCGTGGTGACGACCCCCCAACCCGCTGCCGCAGAGGTCGCAGAACGTTCGGGGATCGTGGCGAGGCAGACAGGACAGCGTGTGATCGGCGTCGTCGAGAACATGGCCGGCTTCGCGCAGGCCGACGGCTCCCTGCTCGACCTGTTCGGAAGCGGCGGCGGCGCCGACCTCGCTCGGCGGCTCTCCGAAGGCCAGGACACCCCTGTGCGGGTGCTCGCGTCGGTGCCACTCAGCATGGGCCTCCGCGAGGGCGGAGACCGCGGTACGCCCGTCGTGATCGCCGACCCGGCGGATGCCGCATCCGTATCCATCGCGAGAATGGCCGACGAGATCGCGTCGCAAGGACGGGATCTCGCCGGCCGGAGGCTCGGATTCAGCGTTCGATGACCGCGATTGGCACCGATCGCGGTAGGTGCTGACTACGCCTTGACGGTGGGAACGCGGCGGTACCCGTCACGCGAGGTGACGACGACGGTGCCGACCATGGCGGCGATGCTGCCTGCTGCGAGGACGGTGAAGAGGATGACCATGATGACTACCTTTCGTGACTCCGTGCCGGTGACTGAGGTTCAGTGACGATGCGTTCGGGAGTGCTGCTGTAGCTCTATTCCACCGCGTTCCTCGCTGTAGATCAATCGAACGTTTCTGCAATGATCTAGTAGTCTGACTACATGGATGTGCGGAGGCTCGAGCTCTTGCGAGAGCTGTCGGAACGAGGTTCGGTGACAGCCGTCGCGGCGGCGACGAATCGCACGCCCTCCGCGGTCTCCCAGCAGCTGAAGGTGCTCGAGCGCGAGGCGGGCATCCCACTCACCGAGCGCGTCGGGCGAGGCGTCATCCTCACCGGTGCCGGTCGGGAACTCGCGCGCACGGCCACGGAGGTGGCGATCGCCTTGCAGAGGGCCGAGGCGCTCTGGGAGGACTTCCGGCAGGCTCCGCAGGGTGAAGTGACGCTCACGATGTTCCCGACCGCCGGGCAGATGCTGCTCCCCGGTCTGCTGAGCGCCGTCGACCCGCTCCCAGGCCTCATCCTTCTGTGCAGCGACCAGGATCCTCGCCTGCCGGACTTCGCCGATCTCGCCTCCGATTTCGACATCGTCGTCGCTGAGTCGACGGGCACGCTGCCCTCATGGAGGGAACGCGGGCTCGCCGTGGTGCCACTGCTGCAGGAGCCTCTGGATGTCGCGTTGCCGATCGGTCATCGCCTGGCCTCGAAATCCCGACTCACGCCGGCCGACCTCGTCGACGAGTTATGGGTGGGTGTGCCCGATGGACCCTACGACAGGGTGCTGCGCGAGATCGAGGTGGCCAATGGATCTCCGGCGCTCATCGGTCAGAGATTCCGCGACAACGGCATCGTCGAAGCTGTGGTGGCCGGGGGTCACGGAATCGCCATCCTGCCGAGGTTCACCACCCGCGACCACGAGAACGGGCTGATCACGAGGCCGCTCAGCGGCATCCGCGCGACTCGGCAGCTCTCCGCTCTCCTCAGGCCCGATCGCATCGAGCGCCCATCGGTGCGGAAGGTGGTCGAGGAATTGCGAGCAGAGGCCGCGCGGGTGGAGGCCCTCCACGCCGCGTGAACCGAACCGAAGTCGGGTGCGTCCGCCGTCACGTGGCTCCGAATAGACGTACGAGACCGAGACCCGCCACGAGTACTGACGCTGCGATTCCGACTACGAGAAGTACTTTGCCGACTTGTCGATCCGGTGCTCGGGACTTAAGAACTAGCACGGCGATAATGGCCGTCAGAACGACAGCAAGCGCCGCGAAGAAGAGGGCGTCGATTGCCGAGCTCAATTGCACTCCGCTAAGCCGACGAGTTCCAGACCTCCAATGAGAAGAGCGGGCGCGCCAATTGCGAATCCCGCCGCTCCCGTTATTCCAGCGACTGCGACACCTACGGGGCCACCAAAAGCAGCCGCGCCGAGGGCGATGCCGCCGAGCACCCCACCAACCGTTCCACTGAAGTTGGTGAACTGCTCACAAGTTACGAGTCCGGTGGGGTCGGTGTTGTTGATGGGGTCGTTGCCGGCGAACGCGTACCGGTTCGCGTTGGCAGGGTCCAGGGGTGCGTCGAGGGTGTCTTGTTGGGCCCACCTGCCCACGACGGGGTTGTACCAGCGGAGCCCGTACTTCACCCACCCGGTCGCCCGGTCTTGCATGCCACCCTGGAACAGGAACGGATGTTGTGGAAGCCCGCTCCCGCTGCTTTTCTCAATCACCACCGGACAGACCGTATCGGTCGAGCTCGCAGCTTAACGCGGTCGCTGTGAAGTCGGTGAGGAGCCCGACCGGTAGGAGTATGAACATCACTCGATCGTCCGAATTAGACCAGCTAAGCCAACGAAAACCACGACCGCGCCCGAGACAGCCATCATCACAATGAGTGTCCCCGAAGTGACCGCATTTCGCTCTACCGACTGCGTCCGTCGGTAGATCAGGAGAACTGTGGAGAAGAGAAGCACGCCTGTCGCGATCCAAAGAAGGACGTCCATGCCTAACAGACCTGATTCCGAATTCCGCGTTGAATGTTGGCTCCCACAGTCAAGGCGCCGCCAGCGATCGCAATCGGAGCTCCGACGACGGCACCAACACCCGTAAGCGATACGACTCCCCCCGACACAGTTGCGGCTCCCCCCACCACGGTCGCACCATCGACAATCCCAAGATAGGTTTTCGAGCAAAAGTAGCCGCCCGACGCTCGTCCGGTGGGGTCGGTGTTGTTGATGGGGTCGTTGCCGGCGAACGCGTACCGGTTCGCGTTGGCAGGGTCCAGGGGTGCGTCGAGGGTGTCTTGTTGGGTCCACCTGCCGACGACGGGGTTGTACCAGCGGAGCCCGTACTTCACCCACCCGGTCGCCCGGTCCTGAATACCACCCTGGAACAAGAACGGATTCTGCTGCACCGCCGACCCGGTGATGTTCCCCGTCACCACCGGCACACCATACGGATCGAACTCGTACTCAGCCGCACTGGTCTGGAAATCGGTGAGCAGACCCACCGGGTTCCCCGAACCCGAATACACATACAACGACACCGTCCCGGTGGATGCCCGCAACATCAACGGTTGCCCGGTAACGGGATCGTTCTCCACATACGCGGTCGCCGTGGTCCCGATCTTCAGCTGCTCCACCACCGG
>JBEANR010000041.1:0-15125 GCA_041165365.1 Actinomycetota bacterium
CTCGCCCGGCCCGCCCGGCCGATCCATCGCCAGTTGGCCGATCAACCCCCAGAGCGATGCATCGGCCAACTCGCGGTGGAACGGTCGGGCGCGCTACCCGCCGACGGCGACCTGCCGCGAGTAGAGATCCGCGTAGACCCCCGAGCGAGCGATGAGTTCGTCGTGGGTGCCGCGCTCCACGATCCTGCCGTCCGCCACCACGAAGATCACGTCGGCGTTCACGATCGTCGACAGCCGGTGGGCGATCGCGATGGTCGTGCGCCCGCGGGCAGCGTTGTCGAGGGCCAGCTGCACGACGCGCTCCGAGATGGAGTCGAGTGCGCTGGTGGCCTCGTCGAGGATGAGCACGGCAGGATCCTTGAGCAGCACCCTCGCGATCGCGACCCGCTGCTTCTCGCCGCCCGACAGCCGGTAGCCGCGCTCGCCGACGACGGTGTCGTATCCGTCCGGGAACGACACGATGGTGTCGTGGATGTTCGCGGCCCGGGCCGCCGCCTCGATCTCGTCCGACGTGGCGTCGGGCTTCGCGTAGCGCAGGTTCTCACCGATGGTCGCGTGGAACAGGTAGGTCTCCTGGCTCACGATGCCGATGTTCGACACGAGGGACTCCTCGCGGAGCGCGTTCACGTCGACGCCGGCGAAGGAGACGCTGCCGCTCGACGCCGTGTGGAATCGGGGGATGAGGTACGAGACCGTCGTCTTGCCTGCGCCGGATGGTCCGACGAAGGCGACGTACTGGCCGGGGTCGATCTCGAACGAGAGGCCGCGCAGGGTGGGTTCACTGTCGTGGCCCGCGTCGGGGTAGGAGAAGACGACGTCGCGGAAGACCACCTCACCGAGCCGATCCTGCGGCACGTCCGCGGCATCCGCCCTGTCTTCGATGGCCGGACGCAGGTCGAGATACTCGAAGATCCTCGCGAAGAGCGCCGAGGAGGTCTGCAGGTCGAGTGCCACGCGCATGAGCCCCAGCAGTGGCCACATCAGCCTGGCCTGCACGGTCGTGAAGGCGACGATGGTGCCCGCGGTGATCGGCACGTCACCCAGGATCAACCACGCTGACACGACGTAGACCACCGCGGGGATGATCGAGAGGAAGATCTGCACCGTGGCGAAGAACCACTGCCCGCTCATCTGCTGCTTCACCTGCAGATCGATCTGGTTCGCGTTCTCGTCGGAGTAGCGGCCGATCTCGGTGCGCTGCCGGGTGAAGCTCTTCGCGAGCAGGATCCCCGAGACCGAGAGGGTCTCCTGGGTGATCGCAGTCATGTCGCTCAGCGACTCCTGCGTCTTGGTCGCGATGCGCGCCCGCACCTGCCCGACCCTGCGCTGGGCGATCACGAGCACCGGCATCAGGATGACGGCGACGAGCGTGAGCTGCCAGGAGAGCACCAGCATCGACACGAACGCCGCCGCGACGGTCACCGTGTTGCCGAGCACGCTCGACACGGTGTTGGTGAGCACGCCGGCCACGCCGCCGACGTCGTTCTGCAGCCTGGACTGGATGACACCGGTCTTCGTCGTGGTGAAGAACGCGAGTTCCATCTTCTGAAGGTGGGTGAACAGACGCACTCTGAGGTCGCCCATCACGGTGTTGCCGACGGTCGCGGTGAGGTAGGTCTGCCATACGCCGAGGCCGGCGCTGACGAGGTAGATGGCCACCATCACGCCGACGATCTCAAGCAGAACCGGCACATCCGGTCCGGACGCCGGAAACAGTCCGTCGTCGAAAGCGCGCTGGGTGAGCAGCGGCGGCAGCACCGAGAGCGCAGCCCCGATGATCACGAGACTGCCGGTCAGGATGAGCCGGCCGCGGTGGTCGACGAACAGTCCGCCGATGCGCCTCAGCAGATGCGGGATGCGCGGGGCGTCGGCGTTCTCCTCGCGCTGGGCCGCGCTGTCGCCGCGGCTGATGCGGGTCCGCGGCTTGCCGTACTGCCCGACCTGCGACCCGTGTGCACTCACCTTCTCACCCTACGTCTGCCCGGATACGCCCCGGCCGACCGCACAGGATGGCCGAGGACGCGCGAAACTCGAGAACCGGCCCTCAGAAGATGGTGGAGACAGGCCACTGCTCGGGTTTCGGCGGCGGTCGTGCGGCGATCAGCCCTTCGACGACCCGGCGAGCAGACCGCGCACGAAGAACCTCTGCAGCGAGAAGAACACGATGAGCGGCACGAGGATCGAGAGGAACGCCCCGGAGGTGAGGAGCTGCCAGTCCTGACCGCGGCTTCCCGTGATCTCGGCGAGCAGCTTGGTCATCGGGGCGACCGAGCCGTCGGCGAACACGAGCGCCACCAGCAGGTCGTTCCACACCCACAGGAATTGGAAGATCGCGAAGGAGGCGATCGCCGGAACCGTGAGCGGCAGCACGATCCTGAAGAAGATCTGCCCGTGACCGGCTCCGTCGACCCGCGCCGCCTCGATGACCTCGCTCGGAATCTCCGAGATGAAGTTGTGCAGCAGGAAGATGGCCAACGGCAGAGCGAAGATCGAGTGCGCGATCCAGACCTGGCTATAGCCCCCACTGGCCCCGAGGCCTTCGAAGAGCTGGATGTTGCCGATGCTGAACCCGCGCGAGAACAGGCTCAGCAGCGGGATGAGGGCCATCTGCAGCGGCACGATCTGCAGCGCGAAGACCGCGATGAACAGCCAGTTGCGCCCTTTGAAATCGATCCAGGCGAAGGCGTAGGCCGCGAGGCTCGCGAACACCAGTGGGAACACCGTCGCCGGGATGGTGATCGTGAGCGAGTTGATGAACGCGCTCCCGAAGGTGAGCGAGCTGTTTCCGGCGCCGATCACATCCGAGTAGTTGTCGAGGGTGAAGCCGGGGTTGGCGAAGATCGTCCACCAGCCGGTGGTATTGATCAGGCCCGCGGGGCGCAACGACGAGATGAACAGCCCGAAGGTCGGGATGGTCCAGAGGATCGCGATCAGCAGCGCGCCGATCGTCGCCCCTCGGCTGGTGAGCCTGCGCTTCGCCCTGCCGGAGGCGGTGCGCTCCTGCGCCTTCTCGCCCGTGCGCAGCTGGCCGGCGGTGCGGGAGTCGACCGGAACGTCGATCGGAGTGACGGCGCTCATCGGATCTCCCTCTGCTTGCTGAGCTGTCTGGCGTTGTAGACCACGATCGGGAGCACCAGCAGGAAGAGCACCACCGCGAGCGCGGAGGCCCTGCCGAACTCGAACGTGCGGAACTGGGTGTACATCTCGTTCGCGATGACGCTCGTGTCGTTCGCCCCGGCGGTCATCGTGCGCACGATGTCGAAGACCTTGAGCGACGCGATCGAGATGGTGGTCAACACCACGACGAGCGAACTGCGGATGCCGGGCACCGTCACGTTGATGAAACGCTCCCAGGCGTTCGTGCCGTCGAGTTCGGCCGCTTCGAGCTGCTCGATCGGGACGCCCTTGATCGCGGCCGAGAGCACGACCATCGCGAATCCGGTCTGCACCCAGATGAGCACCACGATGAGGAACAGCGTGTTCCACGGAGCGGCCGCGATGAAGTCGATCGGCTGCCCGCCGAAGAGGACGACGATCTGGTTCAGCAGTCCGATCTGGTTCTGCTCGGCCGGCCTCGCGGTATAGACGAACTTCCAGATGATGCTCGCCCCGACGAAGGAGATCGCCATCGGCATGAACACCAGGATCTTGAAGTACTTCTCCCCGCGTGACTTGTCGATGAAGACGGCGTAGGCGAGGCCGATCGCGGTGGACACCGCGGGGGTGATGAGCACCCAGATGATGGTGTTGATGACCGTGCGGATGCCGGACGGCTGGGTGAAGATCCACGCGAAATTGGTGAGCCCCACGAAGTTGCCGCGGCTGCTGTACAGGGAGTCGATCGTCGTACGCACCACCGGGTACACGAGCCCGATGGCGAGCAGGATCATGGCGGGGGCGAGGAAGCCCACGAGCTGGAAGAGGTAGCCGGCGCCCTTGCGTGAGCGCATGTCCACGAGGAAGAACACCCCGCCGAGGATGGCGGCGACGATGGCGGCCCACCAGATCGACCCGAAGGCGACCATGACGGCGAGTGGTGCGAGCACGCAGACCGCGAGTCGGATGCCGGTGTAGAGGCGCCCTCCCCGCGGGGCTACCTCGAGGAAGAACACCAGGGCCACGACGATGACCGCGAAGGCCGCGACGACCGCGACGATCTGGAGCAGAGGCGGGAGCGTGGAGATGAAACTCAAGAACGCTGACATGGTGACCCTTCGAGTACGTCGATGGACTCTGCGAGGCGGGGTGCCCGATGTGATTCTGACATGCCTCGCGACGATGAGTCGAGGGCCGGTGGAGTACGCACTCCACCGGCCCTCGAGTTAGGTGCTATTCAGACGGCCAGGCGCCGTCGATCTGCTCGAGCACCTCGTCGCTCGACGCACCGTTGATCCAGTCGACCATCCCAGTGAAGAACGCCGCCGAACCGACCGCACCCGGCATCAGGTCGGAGGCGTCGAAGCGGAACGTGGTGTCCGGGTTCTGGAGGATCTCGATCGCTTGCTGCAGGATCGGGCTCGACGCGCTCTCCGGGTCGAGACCCGTGTTCGCGCTGATCACTCCGCCGAGGCTGACCCGGCTGTTCGCCCACTCGGGGCTCGAGAGGTACTGCTGCACCTTGATGGTGTCCTCATCGTTGGCGAACGCGGCGACGACCTCGCCACCACCGGTGACCGCGGTCTCACCCTCGGTGACCGGAGGGGTGATGAAGGCCCAGATGTCTGCATCCGGTCCGACCGTGGCGTTGCCGTTCTCGGGGTCCTGGATGAAGCCGTCGTAGAACGACGCCTGGTGGTGCAGCGCACAGCTGCCGTCTCCCAGCGCACGAGCCGGGTCGCCGAACGGCGTCGAGTTGATCGACTTGACGTCACCGAATCCGGCGTTCACGTACTCCGGGTTGAGCAGGATCTCGCCGACGGTGTCGAGCGCGGTCTTGATCTCCGGGTCGGTGAAGGTCACGTCATGGCTGACCCACTGGTCGTAGACATCCGGTCCGGCCTGGCGGAGCACCATGTCTTCGACCCAGTCCGTTCCCGGCCATCCCGACGCGGCGTCCGAGCCGAAGCCCACGCACCACGGCGCCGTGCCGGTGTCGCCCTGGATCTGCGCGGTCAGCTCGAGGAGGCCGTCGAGGGTCGTCGGAACCTCCCAGCCGTTCTCGGCGAACTGCGACGGGGAGTACCACACGAAGCCCTTGATGCTCGCCATGAGCGGCGCGCCGTACAGGGTGTCGTCGACGGTTGCGTAGCCGGCCCAGTCCTCAGACCAGTTGTCCTCGACGTTGGTCGCGACCACGTCAGGGGCCTCCTGGATGAATCCGCGGCTTGCGAGATCCGCGAGGAGTCCCGGCTGCGGGAAGATTGCGAGGTCGGGGGCGTTGCCGCCCTGCGCACGAATACTGATCTGCGCCTCGAACTCCTTGCTCGACTCGTACTCGATGTCGATGTCGTTCTCGGCCTCCCAGTCGGCCCACGACTCCTCGAGCAGTTCCGCCTCGGTGTCGGCGATGGTGCCGTAGATCGTCACCACGCCGTCGGCGTCACCGTAGTCGCCGGGCCCGCCGGCTGAACCACCGCCGCCACCGCCCGTGTCGGCGACACAGCCCGCGAGGGCGAGTGTCGTCATGGCCGCGATCGCGATGGGAGCTGCGAGACGGTGATGGAAGCTGGATCGTTGTAGAGAAGATCGCATGTAATCCTCCTCGTTGAGGGATAAGCCCGTCGCTCAGCGGCGGGGATGAGCTGTGTGATTGTCTCCGGATGACTCTACGTCGGCGTGGGGTCGCACAGAATCGGGAACCGGTTCCATGTCAGTAAAGCCACCCCGGTCGAAAAGGGCAAGGATCGGGTCCGGGGCTATTGCTAACGTTTTAGTCACGGTCCCTTCGAGATGCCCGAATGGACGAGCATCCTGATCCCCACGCGGACGTGGATTACTGGAATCGGTTCCACAAATCGCGCTCCGACGGCTACGCTCGTCGACAATCGGTTCCGGACACGGATGCCAGACACAACGGAGGTGTCACCGCCATGGCGGGTCTCGCCGATGTCGCTGCGCTCGCCGGCGTCTCGAAGGCCACGGCCTCCCGTGCGCTCAGCGGGCGCGGGTACGTGTCCCCGGCCACCCAGGCGAAGGTCAAGGATGCCGCGGCCGCGATCGGCTTCGTCGCGTCCGCCACGGCGGCGAGTCTCGTCACCGGGCAGTCGCACAACGTGGGGGTGCTGATCCCCGTGCTCAGTCGCTGGTACTTCTCCGAGGTGCTCGAGGGGGTCGAGTCAGCGCTCCGGGAGGCGGGGTACGACCTCACCCTCTACAGGCTGTCGAACGACGATGTCGAGCGACGGAGGGTGTTCGACTACTTCTTGATGCGCAAGGGCGTCGACGCCGTCATCGCGGTCGGCATCGCGATCTCGCAGGAGGAGATCGCCCTGCTCAGATCGCTGCGCAAGCCGCTCGTCGGGATCGGCGGCGACGTGCCCGGCATCTCCACGGTCAGCATCGACGACGTCGCGGCCGCGCGCCGAGCCACCGACCACCTCATCGGACTCGGGCACCGACGCATCCTGCACCTCGGTGGAGACCTCGAGCACCAGATGGACTTCCACGTGCACGAGAAGCGGTTGCGCGGAGTGCGGGAATCCCTCGATGGGGCGGGGCTCGGACATCCTGACGACTTCCGACCTGTGCCCTACAGCATCCAGGGCGGCCACGCCGCCGGGCTGGCGGTGCTCGCCGACGCTGTGACGCGGCCCACCGCGATCGTCGCGGGGTGCGACGAGATCGCGATCGGGGTGCTGATCGCGGCCCGTCAGCTCGGCATCCCGGTGCCCGCGCGCCTCTCGGTCGTCGGAATAGACGGGCATCCTCTCGCCGAGATGTTCCAACTGACCACCATCCGGCAGATTCCTTCGGCCCTCGGCACCCTCGCCGTGAAGCTCGTGCTCGACCGGTTGATCGACGACGAGCTCGACCCCGAGGCTGTGGAGTGGCCTCTCGAGATGGTGGTCCGCGGAAGCACGACCGCTCCGTTCATCGACGAGCGGGGCTGACCGCCGGAAATCCCGGCGGTGGGCGCATCACCATGTGAGCGCCCACCCGTCGAGCATCCAGATCCGTGATGCGACACCCACGGGCTCGCCAGAGGGTAAGGCTGTCGAGACCTGTGCAGTGCGAACGCGCCGGGGTACAGATCGGGGGACGAAGGTCACACGGCGGCGCTCAGCAAGGTGGGGGGAGTCCTCATTATTGTGGACATCCACAGACGCACGCAATAGTCTCGGGGCGCGGATCGATCGCTTCACCCGAGCGTTCAGGCCCGATCCGCGCCACCCTCCGTGACGCCACTGTCGCGGCCCCCGAGATCGCAAGCGTGAACCCGTGTACCCCTCCGCTGAGACGACGCCCTTCGAGCGTACGATCCTCTCCCTGGCGCGCGCCGACGATGTCGCCGCCGCCGTCGAGCACGTCGCTGAACAGTGGGAATCCGTGGTCGCCACCGACGGAGCCGCGATCCGCCGCGCCCTCGACGCCCTCCCCGAGCACGCCTGGTCTTCAGACCCCCGGCTCCTGACCGCCATGGGCGCGAGCTACCGCAGCCTCGATCGTCGAAGCAGGTCTGCGGCGCTGCCGTGGTTCCGCACGGCGTTGGCGATCGCCGAGAAGACGGATGCCGCGGCATCCGTACACGCGATGGTGCTGCTGCATCACGCCGCCGCCCTGCGATCGCTCGGACGACTGGATCTCGCGCTCGATCTCGGGCGGCGGGCCTGGGAGTTGCTCGACGGCGACACCTCGCCTGCGGCATCCCGCCGGGTGCGAGGTCAGGCGTTCGCGGCGCTGCAGCTCGGGCTCGTGCTGGTGCATCTCGGGCGCCGGGCCGAGGCAGGAGAGATGCTGCATCTCGCCTGGGGTCTGGCCGATCGCGCGCTCAATGAGACCGAACGATTCGAATGCGTCTCCGGCCTCGCGCTGCTGGCGTACCTCGACGGCGACCTGGCCCGGTCTGCGGAATTGTCGAGACTCGCCCGGTCGGCCGAGGTCGCCCCGGTGCTGCTCCACACCCCGTTCGGAGTGGCCACCCTGATCGCCGAGACGCTCGTCGCGGTGATGAGAGACGACGGCAGGCGGGCCGCGGAACTCGAGGCGACCCTCGCCGATGCGGCGGCGCGCAGCGACTGGGAGCCCTTCGCCCACTACGCACGCGGCATGGTCGCCGATCTCGAGGGCCGCCGCATCGAGGGCCTCGAACTCGTCAGGAAAGCGCTCGACGCGGCCAAGACCTGGACGGGCGAACCCACCGTGTTCACCTGCTGCGCCGTGCTCCGCGGACTGCTTCTCACCCACCTCGGCGAATTCGCGGCCGCCCTGAACACCTTCGCCTCGGTGCATCCCGACGCCGATCACGCGACCTGTCCGAACCGGTTCATCGCGGGCATCCGATACAAGGCCGGGGACAGCGCAGGATGTCTGCGGGCACTCGAGGCCTGCGACGCCCTCGGGGAAGCGCACTCCCCGCGCACGGTCATCGACGTGCTGATGCTCAAGGCCGCGGCCGGGTACGACGTCGACAATCCGACGGCGGCCGACGTCGCCCTCGATCGCGCACTGCTGCTCGCCTCCCAGGGGTCGATGCGCACGCCGTTCCTCATGATCTCGCCGGTGACGATGCAGCGGATGCTCGGACGCGCCTCCGACCGGGGCCAGCCGGAGAGCGTGCACAGGCTGCTCGACGAACTCAGGCTCGCCACATCCGTGCCGAGCGCTGGAACTCTGGAGCCATTGAGCGTGCGCGAGCGCGACATCGCCCAGCACCTCTTCGAAGACAAGACCGTCAGCCAGATCGCGTCGGAACTCTTCATCTCGTCGAACACGGTCAAGACCCACGTGCGGAGCATCTATCGCAAACTGTCGGCCAACAATCGGAGGGATGCCGTGAGACGAGTGCGTGAACTAGGGCTCGTGGCGGATATCACCCCCGTCTAACCCCCTTCCCCGATCAATTCGGGTTGCCTCCCCCGTCCGGGGGGTGTTTGCTTGGCTGTTGAAGGTCTCACTATCCCGTCGGGCGCTCTACCCAGCCGCCCTGTTCAGTGGGCCGGGGGCCTTCGACAGGAACAGGAACGACGATGACCACCCGACCATCACCGTCTCATCGCGCGCGCTCCCAGGGCGCCGTCATCGAGGCTGCTCAGCCGACCGCGACCCATGAAGTCCGCGGTCGCCGACACCACTGTTCCCCCACCAACTCGGGACGCTTCCGCCGCCGGGTCTCCCAGTATTGACAGCATGGATGCTCGTCCCTGATCCCGAGCATCCACGCTGAGGCGGCACCGGCGCGGGGCTTGACGAGTGGTTACGTCAAGCCCCGCGCCACCTCGACTCAGGCTGCACGAACGACGACGACCCCCGGCCTTCCGGCCGGGGGTCGTCTGCGTGCAGTCGCTGCTCGCGCAGCGGTGCGCTACTTGAGGCTGACGGTCGCGCCGGCTTCCTCGAGCTGAGCCTTCGCCTTCTCGGCGGTCTCCTTGTTCGCACCCTCGATGACGACGCCGGGGGCGCCGTCGACGACGGCCTTCGCCTCGCCGAGGCCGAGGCTGGTGAGCGCACGGACCTCCTTGATTACCTGGATCTTCTTGTCTCCGACGGCCTCGAGCACGACGTCGAAGGAATCCTTCTCCTCGACCTCCTCCACGGGGGCGGCGGTGCCGCCGGCGGCCGCGGCGGCGACCGGTGCGGCCGCGGTGACCTCGAAGGTCTCCTCGAACGCCTTCACGAACTCACTGAGCTCGATGAGGGTGAGCTCCTTGAACGCGTCGAGCAGCTGGTCGGTGGTGAGCTTTGCCATGATTTTCTCCTTTGATGGTGCTGTTGTCTGTCACCGCGGATGCCGCGAGCCCTCGGGCTCTCAGCGCGCGGACTCCTGCTTCTCGCGCAACGCGTCGACCGTGCGGACGGCCTTCGACAGCGGTGCGTTGAACAGATAGGCCGCACCGAACAGCGACTGCTTGAAGGCACCGGCCAGCTTGGCCAGCAGCACCTCCCGGCTTTCGAGATCGGCGAGCTTGATGACCTCTGCAGCGGTCAGGGGGTTACCGTCGAAGTAACCGCCCTTCACGACGAGCAGGGGGTTCGCCTTGGCGAAGTCACGAAGAGCCTTGGCGACGGCGACGGTGTCTCCGTGCACGAAGGCGATCGCGGACGGACCGACGAGCTCGTCGTCGAACGACGAGATCCCCGCATCGTTGGCCGCGATCTTGGTCAGCGTGTTCTTCACCACGGCGTATGTTGCGTGCTCACTGATCGTCGTGCGCAGCGTCTTCAGCTGGGCGACGGTGAGTCCGCGATACTCGGTGAGCAGGACGGCGTTCGAGCTGCGGAACTTCTCCGACAGCTCGGCGACCGATGCTTCCTTGTTCGCCATGGCACTCCTTTGATTGGGTTTCGTGAACGCCTGGACAGTGGTCGACTCGGCACACGAAAAAAGCTCCGGCGCTGGCGCACGGAGCTCGAAACCCTGGGATGACCCTAGGACTGCTTCACACACCTGCGCGGGCCCTCGCATCTGCGAAGCTTCATCCGTCACACCTCACGGCGCGACAGAGACCAGCGGTCTTTGGCTCCGCTGATAGTACGGGATGCCCCGTCCCCCCGCAAATCGCCGCCGCCGCACCTGCGGGCCCCTGAGCCTGTCGAAGGGCCCTCAGCCTCAACCCCGCGGGCCCTCCGAGCTCGCCGGTGGGTCCCGCGCCTCACGCAACCGCGGGTCCCTGAGCCTGTCGAAGGGCCCTCAGCCTCAACCCCGCGGGCCCTCCGAGCTCGCCGACGGCCGCGAAAGCGCAGGCAGCTCGTGGTGACGGCCCTCGATCAGGGCGATCTTCTTCGCGCGACTCCAGCCCTGAATCTGCTTCTCCCGGTGGAACGCCGCCTCGATGTCGTCGGTCCACTCCACGAAAGCCACACTGACTGGAAGACGAGCCCGAGTGAAGTTTGCGCCCAATCCGCGCTGATGCTGCCAGAGCCGAGCCTCGAGGTCGAGTGTGGAGCCGGTGTAGAAGCTGCCATCAGCGCACTCGAGGATGTAAACGTGAGCCATGTGATGAGTGTGACGCCGGCCGACCCCCGCCTGCTGCACCGGTCGGGAATCTGGGGATGACGCGGCCGCCGGGTCTTCTGTGGACGCTTCGACAGGCTCAGCGACCCGCGCAACCCCGATCCCCGAGCCCGTCGAAGGGGCCACCCCCGAACACCACCGCGCTTCGACATGCTCAGCGACCCGCGCAACCCCGGTCCCCGAGCCCGTCGAAGGGACCACCCCCGAGACCCGCCGCGCTTCGACAGGCTCAGCAACCCGCACAAGTTGGGTCCCTGAGCTCGTCGAAGGGACCACCCCCGAAGGCCCCCGCGCTTCGACAGGCTCAGCGACCCGCGCAAGTTGGGTCCCTGAGCTCGTCGAAGGGGCCACTGCCGAAGACCGGCGCTTCGACAGGCTCAGCGACCCGACAGGCTCAGCGACCCGACAGGCTCAGCGGAGTCGGCCCCGGGCGCGCCAGGTGTGCCGGGGCTCGTAGCCGAGCATCCGCTTCGCCTTGTCGATCGACAGGAGGGTCTCGTGTTCTCCCAGCTCTCGGCGCACCTCGACGCCGGGGAACACCTCGGCCATCAGACTCGAACTCGACCGACTCATCACCGTGTCTGCGTTGGCGATGACATACGCCTCGAATCCCGGGATGTCGGCCTCCAGCGCCTTGAGCACGGCTTGGGCGCCGTCGCGCGCATCGATGTAGCCCCACAGGTTCCACTTGCGGGCGAGCGGATCGGCGTCGTATCCCGGAAAGTCCGCGTAGTCCTCCGGCGTCATCACATTCGAGAAGCGCAGAGCGCTGATGCTCAGCTCGGGGTTCCATCGGACGAGCTTCTGCGCGAGTTCCTCTTCGAGATGCTTCGTGACCGAGTACATGCTCTCCGGCCGCGAGTCGTACTCCTCGTCGAGCGGTGCGTACGGCGGGTCGAGGTCGAAGGGGATGCCGAGCAGAGTCTCGCTCGAGGCGTAGGCGATGCGGGTGATGCCGAGCCGACGCGCCGCCTGGAAGACGTTGAACGTCGCCGCCATGTTGTTGTGGAAGGTCTGCGAGTCGCTGAGGATGCCGCCGGCCGGAATTGCGGCGAGATGCACGATGCCGTCGACACCGCCCTCGAATCTGTCGTCGATACCGGAGAACGCATCGAGTGTCTGTCCGTAGTCGGTGAAGTCGACCTGCGTGAAGCCGTCGACCCGCGCTCCGGCGCGATCGAGTGCGAAGACCTCGTGCCCCGCAGCACGCAATTCGGCGGTGACGACGGTGCCGAGCTTGCCGGTGGCCCCGGTGACGACGATCCTCATGGCCGGTCCTCTCGACGGAGCTCCCAGTCTGTCACGCGGGCGATCGCGGCCCCGCCACCGGCAACAACACCGTGAAGACGGTCTCGCCGGGTCCGCTCCGCACCGTGACTGCGCCGCCGTGCCCCGCGACGACGGCCTGCACGATCGCGAGTCCGAGTCCGGTCGAGCCCGCCACCCGCGAGCGTGAGCTGTCGCCGCGGGCGAAACGCTCGAACAGATGAGGCTGCAGCTCGGACGGGATGCCGGGGCCGGTGTCGGCGATCGTGAGCACCGCGAGATCACCTCCGACAGCGAGGTCACCTCGAGCCGCGACATCCACTCCAGCCGCGAGGTCACCTCGAGCCGCGACATCCGCTCCGGCTTCGCCCGCCGCGCCCCTCAGCACCACCGCCACCGTCGTGCCCGCCGGGGTGTGCACGCGGGCGTTCGTGAGCACGTTCGCCACCACCTGATGCAGGCGCAGACGGTCGCCGAGGATGACCATCGGCTCTTCGGGCAGGTCGAGCGACCATTCATGGTGGGGCCCAGCAGCGTGCGCGTCGCTCACCGCATCGATCAGCAGTCTGGACAGATCGACGGGCTCGCTTTCGAGGTCGCGCCCCTCGTCGAGTCTCGCGAGGAGCAGCAGATCCTCGACCAGAGAGGTCATACGGACGGCCTCGGACTCCACCCTGCCGATCGAGTGCACGACATCGGCGGGCAGGTCGTGACCGGTGCGCCGGGTGAGCTCCGAATAGCCGCGGATCGAGGCGAGAGGCGTGCGCAGCTCGTGGCTGGCGTCGGCGACGAACTGCCGCACCTTGCGCTCGCTCTCCTGCCGAGCGGACAGGGCGGATGCCACGTGCCCGAGCATGCGGTTGATGGCGGCTCCGACCTGGCCGACCTCGGTGCGTGGATCGGCGTCCACGTCGGCAACCCGCTCGGCGAGCGCGACCTCGCCCCGGTCGAGCTGCAGTTCGGCGACCCGCCCCGCTGTCGCCGCGACCCTGTCGAGGGGGCGCAGCGACCTGCGCACGACGACGGTTCCGGCGACGCCGGCCAGCGCGACACCGAGGAGGGTCACGATGCCGACGGCGACGAGCAGCTGGCCGACGATGGAGTTCACCGGGGAGAGCGGCAGACCGATGACCCGCACCACGTCGGACGGGCCCTCCACCGAGACGAACCTGTAGTCGCCGAGGCCGCCGAGGGTGGCCGATTGCGGTCGTCCGTCGTCGAGCAGGCCGGCGATGATCTCCTGCTGATCGGCGTCGAGGGGTCGCGGGGATCCCTCGTCGTCGTAGAACGCTCCGGCGTAGTAGGTGTCGGCGAGCACGATCGCGGTGACGGTGCCCACGGTGACGAGCTCGCGGGGGATGTCGGCGTTCGGTCCGGGCAGGCGGGGAGGGCCGTCATCCGGTGCCCCCGGCCCCTGCGATCGCAGAGTGGCCGCCCGCAGCTGCTCGTCGAGCCTGTCGACGAGGGTGGCCCGCAGCAGGATCACGCTCGTCGCCCCGATCACGATCGACGCCGCCGCGAGCAGGGCGACGACGGCGAGCACGAGTCGGCGGCGGAGACTCCACGGCGAGCGATTCGACGGCGAGCGATTCCACAGCGAGCGATTCCACAGCGGTCGATTCCACAGCGGGCGACCGGGGCGCCGATCCGTCGTCACACCGCTGCCTTGATGAGGTAGCCCACACCGCGCACCGTGTGGATCATCGGGCTCTCGCCCGCGTCGATCTTCTTGCGCAGGTACGAGATGTAGATCTCGACGATGCTCGAGCGCCCGCCGAAGTCGTAGCTCCACACCCTGTCGAGGATCTGCATCTTGCTCATCACCCGACGCGGGTTGCGCATGAGGAATCGCAGCAGCTCGAACTCGGTGGCCGTGAGGTCGATCTCCCGGTCGCCGCGGCGCACCTCGTAGCTCTCCTCGTCGAGCACGAGATCGCCGACGACGAGTCTGGGGTCGGCCGCGTCATCCACCACCATCGACGACCGACGGATGAGTCCCCGCAAGCGGGCGACGAGCTCTTCGAGGCTGAACGGCTTGGTCACGTAGTCGTCGCCACCCGCTGTGAGGCCCGCGATCCTGTCGTCGAGGGAGTCCTTCGCGGTGAGGAACAGGATGGGCACCTCCTGTCCGTCGGCGCGGAGGCGATGCAGCACCTGCAGTCCGTCGATGTCGGGGAGCATGACGTCGAGCACGACGACATCGGGTCTGAACTCGCGGATGAGCGCGATCGCCGCGCGCCCCTCCGCGGCGTGCTTCACCTCCCACCCCTCGTAGCGCAGCGCCATGGTGAGCAGGTCGGTGAGCGAGTTCTCGTCGTCGACGACGACGGCGCGCACGGGCGACCCGTCGGAACGTCTGAGCTGGGGCCTGGAGGTGCGGGTGTCGGTCACCCTCCCCATCATGGCGTCGACCCTTGGAGAAAGCTATGAGCCGCCCCTACCGCTCCTGTCACGTCTGCGCCGACCTGCGCGGAGCGGCGGCGGCACGGGGTCGGTCGCTCGGGGCACAATGATGCAGTGACGATGTTCCAGCCGACGCTCTCTCTGTGGCACGAACCGGCGCCCGACTACCGCTCGAGGCTCGTCGCGCGGTCGAGCGACAGGGTGGCCTGGCTCAGGGCGAGGAGCCGCGGCATCACGGCGACCGACGCCTCGCGCCTCTCGGGCCTGGCATCGATCCGCGCGGTGGCGTGGGACAAGGCCAACGGATCGGGTTTCGGCGGCAATGCCTACACCGACCACGGGCGAG
>JBEANR010000042.1:0-5342 GCA_041165365.1 Actinomycetota bacterium
CGCAGTATCCCCAGGTGCTCGCCAACACCGTCGCGTCGTTCGCACTCGGCGACTACGAGTGGATCCTGGCGCTCGAAGCCCCGGACCTCGTCGACCTCGTCGACCTCATGCGCCACCTCCGGCAGACCGACGCCAGGATGCACGTGCGCGAGGAGATCCCGTTCTACACGGGCCGGCGCATCCAGACCACCGAGATCCCCGAGGTGCTGGCGTGAGCGCTCCCGACCTGAGCGCTGCCGGCCTGAGCACTGCGCAGCCGACCCTCGGCGCGGACCGGGTGCGCGGGGCGACCGCGCACGCGGCATCCGGGCCGGAGCACGTCGAAGCGCCGACCGCCTACGACGCGATCCTGCTGGCCAGTTTCGGAGGGCCGGAGGGTCAGGACGACGTCATCCCGTTCCTGCGCAATGTCACGCGTGGCCGGGGCATCCCCGACGAGCGCCTGGAAGAGGTCGCCCACCACTACCGGCACTTCGGCGGTGTCAGCCCGATCAACGATCAGAATCGTGAGCTCAAAGCCGCCCTCGAGGCCGAGCTGGCGCGGCGGGGCATCGATCTGCCGGTGCTCTGGGGCAACCGCAACTGGGCGCCCTACCTCGACGAGGCACTCGTCGAAGCGAACGAGCGGGGCTTCACCCAGCTCATCGCCATCGGCACGAGCGCCTACAGCTCCTACTCCAGCTGTCGTCAGTACCGCGAGGACTACGCTCGCGCGCTCAACGACACCGGACTCGATGGGGTCATCCGCATCGACAAGGTGCGCCAGTTCTTCGACCACCCCGGCTTCATCCAGCCGTTCATCGACGGCCTGCGAGACGGACTCGCCAGAACAGCGGATGCCGGCGTGCCGCTCGCCCAGACCCACGTGCTGTTCACCACCCACTCGATCCCCTCCACCGACGCCGACCGCAGCGGACCGCCCGAGCGCGGGTTCGGAGCGGGTGGGGCGTATGCGGCGCAGCATGTGGCGGTGGCGGAAGTGGTGGTGGCGGCGCAGGGGTCTTTCGTGGGGTCGGCCCCCCAACCTGGTGATGGCCACGGCGCCGCGGGAGAGAGTGGGGAAGAACGGGTCCCTGAGCCTGTCGAAGGGGCTGGGGATACGCGGGTCCCTGAGCCTGTCGAAGGGGCTGGAACAGAACGGGTCCCTGAGCCTGTCGAAGGGCACGAGCCCGCCGGGGCTGGGGATACGCGGGTCCCTGAGCCTGTCGAAGGGCACGAGCCCGCCGGGGCCGTGCTCGCGTGGTCGCTCGTGTATCAGAGCCGCAGCGGGCCGCCCTCGCAGCCGTGGCTCGAACCCGACATCAACGACGCCATCGAGGAGCTCGCGGAGGCGGGCATCCGCGCCGTCGTGATCGTGCCGATCGGCTTCGTCAGCGATCACATGGAGGTCAAATGGGATCTCGACACCGAGGCGATGGAGACCTCCGAGAAGCACGGCGTCCTCGCGGTGCGCGTACCCACACCGGGCGTGCACGCCGCCTACGTCTCGGGCCTGGTCGACCTGGTGCTCGAACGTCGCGACGGCACTCCGAAAGCGGAGCGGCCCTCGCTCACCGCACTCGGACCCTGGTACGACGTGTGCCGCACAGGATGCTGCGAGAACGTGAGGCTGGGGTTCAAGCCTGCGCTCGCCGGCCTCGCACCGTGAGCGAACACCTGCGCATCGGCACTCGCGGGAGTGCCCTCGCTATGGCGCAGGCCGGGATGGTGGCCGAACGGTTGGGCGCGGCATCAAGACGGTCCGTAGAACTGGTGCCGATCAGTTCGGCCGGCGACCGCTCGACGGAGTCACTCGCCTCGCTGGGAGGTACCGGTGTCTTCGCGATCGGCCTGCGTGAGGCGCTCCGCGACGGCCGCTGCGATCTCGTGGTGCACTCGCTCAAAGACCTGCCGACCGACCCCGCCGCAGGGTTGACGATCGGCGCGATCCCCCGACGCGAGGATGCCCGCGACGCGGTCTGCGCGCGCGACGGGCTGACCCTCGACACCCTCGGACAGGGCGCCACCGTCGGCACCGGGTCGCCGCGGCGCGCTGCGCAACTGCGGGCGCGGCGGCAAGACCTGCGGGTCGTCGACATCCGCGGCAACGTCGACACTCGGCTCGGCAAGGTCGCCTCGGGCGAGCTGGATGCCGTCGTGCTCGCCGCCGCCGGACTCTCGAGACTCGGCAGGCTCGACGCCGTGACCGAGTACTGCGGCCTCGACGGGTGGCCCACCGCACCGGGGCAGGGCGCGCTCGCCGTGGAGATCCGGGACGACGCCGACCGAGCCCTGCGATCCGTCGTGGCCTCGATCGCCCATGCGCCGACCCGCACGGCGGTCGCCGCCGAACGCGAGGTGCTGAGGTTGCTCGAGGCGGGTTGCGCCGCGCCCATTGGCGCCCACGCGCTCATCGACGACGGGCTGCTCTTCCTGGCGGCACGGGTGTACAGCACCGACGGCTCCGCCCAGCTGACGAGTGCGCATGCGCTGTACCTGTCCGATCATCCACACGCCGCCGAGGTCGTCGCCGGCAAGGTCGCGACGGAGTTGCTCGACGCCGGGGCCCGCGACCTCGTTCCCGCCGGGTCGATCGCGTGAGCAGATCGTCGAAGTCGCTGGACGGATGGCGCGTGCTCGTGCCCCGCGGAGGCACCTGGGGTGACGGGGTCTCCGCCACCTTGCGCGGGCACGGGGCGCAGCCGGTGATCGCCCCGCTCATCAACTTCGCGAGCACCGACGACCCTGCCGCGCTCGCGGGCGCTCTGCACGAACTCGAGGATGGACAGTTCGAGTGGCTCGTGGTGACCAGCGCCACCACCGTCGACGTGATGATGAGTCATCGCACCCGCGTGCCCCCGCATACCCGTATCGCGGCCGTCGGGGAGACGACCGCGTCGGCGCTCGTGCTCGCCGGGTACCACGTCGACTTCATCCCCGAGGGCGACAACTCCGCACGCGGGCTCGTGAAGGAGTGGCCGGCCACGGAGGTCAAGGGGCAGGTGCTCATCCCGCAGTCCGAGATCGCGGAACCCACCCTCGTCGCCGGGTTGACCAGGCTCGGTTTCGACGCCCGCTTCGTCGCGGCCTACCGCACGGTCGGGGTGCCCGTGGCCGAGCAGATCGCCGCTGACGTGGCATCCGGTCGCATCAGGGCGATCCTCGTGACCTCGGGCAGCGTGGCGCGCCAGGTCGCCGCTCAACTGGCACCGCTGCCACTCGACACGATCGTGACCTGCATCGGCCCGCGCACAGCCTTCGATGCGCGAGCGGCCGGGTTGGCGGTGCACGCGATAGCCGAGACGCGGTCGGCGACCGCGCTCGTCGAGGCGCTCGTCGACTACGTGACCGACACGGCGCCCGCCACCGAAACAGGTGCGACGGGTGAACCCGGAGACTCGGATGACTGACGCCGGGGGCGCCATCCCGGCGCGGAGGCTCACCGTGCGCCCCCGTCGGCTCAGGGCCACACCCGCTCTCAGGCGGATGCACGCCGAGACCCGCCTCCACCCCTCCGAACTCGTGTTGCCGATGTTCGTGCGCGAGAACGCGGGCGCTGCCGTGCCGATCACCTCGATGCCCGGGGTGTCGCAGCATTCGCTCGACTCGTTCCGGGCGGCGCTGTCGGATGCCGCGGACGCCGGCGTCGGCGGAGTGATGCTGTTCGGCGTTCCCGAAGCAAAGGACGCCGACGGATCCGGCGCGACCGACGAGAACGGCATCCTCACCATCGCGACGCGCATCGCCGTCGAGGAGGTCGGCGACGCGCTCGTGGTGCAGACCGACCTCTGCCTCGACGAGTTCACCGACCACGGGCACTGCGGAGTGCTCGATGCCGAGGGCCTGGTCGACAACGATGCAACCCTCGAGCGCTATCGCGAGATGGCGCTCGTGCAGGCGGCTTCCGGGTCTCGGCTGCTCGGACTGAGCGGGATGATGGACGGCCAGGTCGCCGCGGTGCGTGACGCGCTCGACGGGGGAGGGTTTACCACGACGGCCGTGCTCGCCTATGCCGCGAAGTACGCCTCGGCCTTCTACGGACCCTTCCGCGAAGCCGTGCAGTCGTCCCTCATCGGCGACCGGCGCAACTATCAGCTCGACCCTGCGAACGGGCGCGAGGGACTTCGAGAGATCCTGCTCGACATCGACGAGGGGGCGGACGTGGTCATGGTCAAGCCGGCCATGAGCTACCTGGACGTGGTCGCTCGAGCCGTCGACCTGACTCATATACCGATATGGGCATATCAAGTGTCCGGAGAGTACTCGATGATCGAGGCGGCCGCGGCGCAGGGCTGGATCGACCGCCGCGCCGCCGTGCTCGAGTCGCTGACCGGCATCCGCAGAGCCGGCGCCTCCGGCATCCTCACCTACTTCGCCGTCGAGGCGGCCCGCTGGCTGCGAGAAGGATCATGACCCCCACCAACCTGCAATTCTTCGATCGAGCCCGTCTGTCCATTCCCGGCGGGGTCAACTCACCGGTGCGCGCTTTCGGATCGGTCGGCGGCACCCCCAGATTCATGGTGTCGGCCTCGGGTCCGTTCATCACCGATGCCGAGGGGCGGCGATTCGTCGATCTGGTGTGCTCGTGGGGTCCGGCGATACTCGGGCACGGGCATCCGCAGGTCGTCGAGGCGGTGCAGGCCGCGGCATCCAGAGGGCTGTCGTTCGGGGCGTCGACACCCGGCGAGGTCGACCTCGCCGAGCTCGTGCGCGACCGGGTTTCGGTGACCGCCGACAGCGAGCGGATCGCGCCGATCGAGAAGCTGCGACTCGTCTCGACGGGCACCGAGGCCACGATGACCGCGATCAGGCTCGCCCGGGGGTTCACCGGGCGCGAGCTGCTCGTGAAGTTCGCGGGGCACTACCACGGGCACTCCGACGCGCTGCTGGCGGAGGCGGGCTCCGGTGTGGCGACCCTCGCCCTGCCGGGTTCGGCGGGGGTCACGGCGGCCACGGCGGCGCAGACGATCGTGCTGCCGTACAACGACCTCGCCGCCGTCGAGGAGATCTTCACCGAGCGCGGCGGGCAGATCGCAGCGATCATCGTCGAGGCGTCGCCCGCGAACATGGGCGTGGTGCCCCCCGACCCGGGCTTCAACGGGGCGCTCGCCGCCCTCACGAAGCGTCACGGAGCCCTGCTCATCGTCGACGAGGTGCTCACCGGATTCAGAGTCGGTGCAGCCGGGTGGTGGGGGCTGGAAGCTGCTGGCGACGTGGCGGGTGGTGAGGGCTGGGTGCCCGACCTGGTGACCTTCGGCAAGGTCATCGGAGGAGGGATGCCTCTCGCCGCCCTCGGCGGACGCGCCGACGTCATGGACCACCTCGCGCCTCTCGGGCCGGTCTACCAGGCGGGTACCCTGAGC
>JBEANR010000043.1:0-7695 GCA_041165365.1 Actinomycetota bacterium
TCGACCCACGGAGTACCGCTGATCGAGCAGCGTCCGAGCGCAGCGAGCACGCGTCGCCGAGATCCCTCACGAGGGCGGTCTCGGCAGGCTCGACCAGCGGGTTGGCGGTCTCGACAGGCTCGACCCACGGAGTACCGCTGATCGAGCAGCGTCCGAGCGCAGCGAGCACGCGTCGCCGAGATCCCTCACGAGGGCGGTCTCGACAGGCTCGACCAGCGGAGTACCGGTCTCGGCAGGCTCGACCAGCGGGTTGGCGGTCTCGACAGGCTCGACCAGCGGAGTACCAGTCTCGACAGGCTCGACCAGCGGGGTACCGGTCTCGACAGGCTCGACCAACGGGTTGGCGGTCTCGGCAGGCTCGACCAACGGGGTACCGGTCTCGACAGGCTCGACCCAGGAAGTACCGCTGATCGAGCAGCGTCCGAGCGCAGCGAGCACGCGTCGCCGAGATCCCTCCACCGCTCGCGATTCGCCCGCACATCCCACTGATCGAAGGACGGTCCCGACAAGACCCGAGTTCGCCCGTCACACTGCACCGATGCCCGCCATGTACATCCTCGAATGCGCCGATGGATCCTTCTACGTCGGAAGCACGTGGGATCTCAGCGCTCGATTCGACCAGCACTGCGCTGGCGTGGTGCCCGGCTACACCGCGCGAAGGCTCCCCGTCGTCGTGCGTTACGCCGAGGAGCACGATCGCATCGAGGATGCGTATGCGCGGGAGAAGCAGGTGCAGAACTGGTCGAGAGCCAAGAGACTGGCGTTGATCGAGGGCCGGATCGATGACCTGCGGGCACTGAGCCGCGCAAGCCGGAAAGGGGAGCGATGAAGCGGTCTCGACAGGCTCGACCAACGGAGAGCGGGCTCGACCAGCGGGGCGAGGAGGGGTCGGAGGGCCGTCAGAAGATGCTGATCGGCTTCACGATGTCGGCATAGATCAGCAGGAGGCTCATCGCTCCGAGCACCATCACGACGGTCAGGGTGAGGGGCACGAGCTTCGCGGTGTCGACAGGCCCTGGATCCTTGCGCCTGAAGACCCGGGCGAAGAATCGCCGGATGCCCTCGAACAACGCCCCGGCGACGTGACCGCCGTCGAGAGGCATGAGGGGCACCAGGTTGAAGACGAAGAGGGCCACGTTGAGCGACGCGAGGATGCCGACCAGGCTCGACACTCGATCGGCGATCGGCACCGAGTCGAGCGACGCGATCTCGCCGGCGACACGACCGACACCGACCACGCTGATGGGCCCGTCAGGGTCGCGCTCGCCCGGCCCGAAAGCGGCATTCGCGACATCCATAAGCCTCTGGGGCAGCGTGACGATGAGTTGCACCACCCTCGCGACGTTGTCGCCGACTGCGGGCAACACGGCGGTGAGAGGTTGCTGCACGACCTCGGTCGCGGAACCGATCCCGAGAAAGCCGACCTCTTCGGTGACGGGCTCGCCGTCGGCGTCCTCGACGACCGTGCCGTCGGAGCCGGCCTCGTACCGCTCGGTGAGGCTCGGCGTGACCGCCAGGTCGATCGACTCACCCTCCCGCTCGACCTCGAACGTCAGCGGCTGATCGGGCGACGAGCGGATGATTGCGGTCGCCTGCTCCCACGACTCGATACCCACCCCGTCGATGGCGGTCATCCGATCGCCGGGCAGGAGTCCGGCCGCAGCCCCCGGCGCCTCAGGATCACCCGCGCGGCACTCCTGTCGCTCGCTGCTCGCCGGCAGCACGCACTCCGACACGCTGCCGATGGTCGTGCTCTGCTGCGGAACACCGAAACCGCAGATCACGATCGCATAGAGCACGACGGCGATGAGCAGGTTCATCAGCGGCCCGCCGAGCATGATGACGACTCGCTTCCAGATCGGCAGCCTGTAGAAGGTGCGGTTCTCGTCGCCGTCGAGGATGGTGTCGGCGCTGGCGGTCCTGGCATCCTGCACGAGGGTCTGGAAGAAGCCGGTGCTCGCGGTGCGTGCCTCCCCGCCCGGGCGGGTGGGCGGGAACATGCCTGCCATCGAGATGTACCCGCCGAGCGGGATCGCCTTGATGCCGTACTCGGTCTCACCGCGGCGACGCGAGAAGAGCGTCGGCCCGAAGCCGATCATGAACTGGCCGACCCTCACCCCGAAGAGCCTGGCCGGCACGAAGTGCCCGAGCTCGTGCAGCGCGATCGAGACCGCTATGCCCACCACGACGACGAGCACGCCGACCACATACAGAAGCACCGTCTCCACCTGGTCAGGGTAGCGGGGTCGCGGCTGGACGAAGGTGTGAAGGGAGACCGCCCGTCGACCGTGCGGCATCGTGTGCGCAGCGATCGGCGGCGACGAGGATGAGGGGCACCCCGAGCCGATCCGGTCTCGAGGGATGTGACTCAGGCGAGAGCCGCGATCCGCTCGTCGGCTGCACGGCGGGCCCACCGCTCGGCGTCGAGCACCCCGTCGAGGGTGATCTCGCCACCGACGTGACCGTCGACGACCGCGCTGACGGTGTCGACGATCTCGAGAAAGCCGATCCTGCCTTCGTGGAAGGCCATCACCGCCTGCTCGTTGGCAGCGTTGAAGACGGCGGGCCAGGTGCCGCCCGCTCGACCGACGCTCTTGGCGAGCCTCACCGCCGGGAACGCGTCGTCGTCGAGGGGCTCGAACGTCCAGGTGCTCGCCGTGGTCCAGTCGAGAGGGCGTCCGACACCGGCGACCCGATGGGGCCAGTCCAGCCCGAGTGAGATCGGCAGCCGCATGTCGGGAGGGGAGGCCTGGGCGATCGTCGATCCGTCGATGAACTCGACCATCGAGTGCACGATCGACTGGGGATGCACGGTCACCTCGATGTGGTCGTAGTCGACGTCGAACAGCAGGTGGGCCTCGATCACCTCGAGGCCCTTGTTGACCAGGGTCGCCGAGTTGGTGGTGATGACGAGTCCCATATCCCACGTCGGATGCGCGAGCGCCTCGCGAGGTGTAACCTCCGCGAGCGACGCGCGGCTGCGCCCGCGGAACGGCCCTCCGGACGCCGTCACGATGAGCCGTCGCACCTCGTCGTGGGTGCCCGCGAGAAGGGCCTGGGCGATCGCCGAGTGCTCCGAATCGACCGGCACCAGGCGGCCGGGGACCACGAGCGCCTTCACGAGGTCGCCCCCGACGATGAGGCTCTCCTTGTTCGCGAGGGCGAGCACGGCGTCGGTCTCGAGGGCGGCGAGGGTGGGGCCGAGTCCGACCGAGCCGGTGATGGCGTTCAGCACGACATCGGCCGGCACGTCGCGCACCAGCTGGCACGCGTCATCCGCTCCGATCGAAACGTGCTCGACGGCGAACTCGGCGGCCTGCTCGGCGAGCAGGTGACGGTTGCTCCCAGCCCCCAGGCCGACCACCTCGAAGCGATCGGGATGGGCACGGATGACGTCGAGCGCCTGCACCCCGACCGATCCCGTGGAGCCGAGGATGATGACGCGTCTCATGCCGTCATCCTGTCAGAGCGGAGTGGGACCCGACTCCGCGGCGCCGCTACTGCGCCGCGAGGATGTCGACGATGAAGACGAGAGTGTCGCCCGCAGCGATGCCCGATCCCTCTGGCGGGGTGTCGCCGTAGCCGCTGGCCGGCGGGAGGATGGCGATGACCTGCGAGCCGACGGTCTGGCCGACGAGCATCTGGCTGAACCCGGGCACCACCTGTCCGACGTTGAACGGCACGGGCTCGCCGGCCGCCCAGCTGTCGTTGAACACGGACTTCGAAGACCAGATGATGCCCTGGTAGTGGGTGGTGACATCGGCGTCGTCGGCGACCACCGCGCCATCGCCCTTCTTCAGCACCGCGACCTGGAACTCGGCGGGAGGAGCGGTGTCCGGCAGGGTGACCGTCGGCACGCCGTCGTCGTCGAGGGCCACGTCGATGGCGGGGAAGCCCTCGGGCAGAGGCTGGTCTTCACCGTCGGCCCGCGGGAGCACCTCCACGGGCGCCTCGATGTCGGTGACGTCGATCACGAACACGAGCGAATCGGACGGCCCGACCGCGAGCTGCTCGTTGCCCGTCTCCTTGAACGCATCGACCGGCGGGATGACCGCGGCCACCCGGTCGCCGACAGACGAGCACGACAGCGCCTTCAGCAGGCCGGGAAGCAGCTGCCCCTCGGTGAGCGTGAACGGCACCGCGCCCTCGTCGTCGTAGCTCGTGACCTCGATCTCGTCCCCGGAGGTCGCATTGTAGGCCGAATACTGCACGGTGAGTGTGCTGCCCTCAGCCGCCTGGTCGCCGTCGCCGTCGATGAGCACCGAGCGCTCGGTGGTCTCGGCGGTCAGCGGGTCGTCGAAGGTGACCTCCGGGGCGGTGCCGAAGTCGCCCGCCGCCTCGATCTTGTCCGAGCTGGCGCCCGCTGCGGTCGTGTCGCACCCCGAGTCGCCTTGCGCCTCGTTCTCACCCGACGAGCAGGCGACGAGGGAGAGGAGCACCGCCGAGGCGGCGAGGCTGGTCACGAGCTTCTTCTGCACGGGGCTTCCTTCGATCGAGTGGCGCGGCCTGCAGCGCAGGCGTCAGAGGCGGGGAGGGCGACGAGAGGTCGAAGTGTCCCAGTGTGCGGCACCGTCTTCCGTGCCACCTGAACGACTCCCCCCACGAGGGTAGCCGCTGTCAGACCGATCGCACGTCGGGCTCGTGCCCGACGGGGAAGTTCACCGACGCCGCGATGAAGCACTTCGAGCTCGCCTCCGCGTGCAGAGCGAGCGCCAGCGCCACCGTCGAGGCGTCCCGCACGATCACCCTCGGCCTGAGCGTGACGGAGGTGAAGTGCCCGCCACCATCGGCGGTCTGCCGCATGGTGCCGACCGCGGCATCCGCGTATCTCACGACGACGACGCCGTGACTCGCGGCCACGTGGAGGTAGCTGAGCAGGTGGCACTGGCTGAGGGCGGCGAGCAGCAGCTCTTCGGGGTTCCAGCGGTCGACGTCGCCCCTGAACGCCCGATCGCTCGACCCCTCGATGGGATGCTTGCCCTCCGCCGTCACCACGTGGTCGCGGCCATATGCCTTGTAGTCGACGGTGCCGACGTCGCGGTGACCGGTCCATTCGAGGGCGACCGCGTAGTGGTGATCGAGCATGACGACTCCTCTCCTCTCCGCGCACGCGCGCGAATAGACTCAGTCCACCATGACAGACACGCTCGAAGCCCCGGCAGACACCACACTCGGCACCGCCACCGGCCGCAAGGTCGTCACCGCCGTCCCCGGCCCGCGGTCGATCGAGTTGCAGAAGCGCAGGCTGGCGAGCGTGGCATCCGGGGTCGGCTCCGCCCTCCCCGTCTTCGTCGACCATGCCCACGGAGCCATCGTCGTCGACGTCGATGGCAACCACTTCCTCGATCTGGGGTCGGGCATCGGCGTCATGACGATCGGGCACACGAACGAGGCCGTCGTCGCGGCGGCAAGCGCGCAGCTGGGCGAGTTCACGCACGCGATGTTCACGATCACGCCGTACGAGGGCTACGTGCGTGTCGCCGAGCTGCTCGCGGAGCACACCCCCGGCGACCACGCGAAGAAGTCGATGCTCATCAATTCGGGGGCGGAGGCCGTCGAGAACGCGGTCAAGATCGCTCGCAGATACACCGGGCGCAGCGGGGTCGCGGTGTTGCACCACGCCTACCACGGCCGCACGAACCTCACGATGGCCATGACCTTCAAGGCCATGCCGTACAAGGCCGGGTTCGGGCCGTTCGCCCCCGACATCCATCACGCGCCCGGCTCCTACCCGTTCCACGACGGGCTGACCGGAGCGGATGCCGCGGCCAGAACCATCTCTCACCTCGAGAAATCCGTGGGTGCCGCCGACCTCGCGTGCATCGTGGCCGAGCCGATCCAGGGTGAGGGCGGATTCGTCGTGCCGGCGGACGGGTACCTCGTGGCCCTGCAGGAGTGGTGCACCGCGAACGGCGTGGTGTTCATCGCCGACGAGATCCAGAGCGGGATGGCACGTACCGGAGCGTGGTTCGCGAGCGAGCATGCCGGTCTCGTGCCCGACATGATCCTCAGCGCCAAGGGCATCGCCGGCGGACTGCCCATCGCCGGCGTCACCGGACGCGCCGAGATCATGGACTCCGCCCACGCCGGCGGCCTCGGGGGCACGTTCGGCGGCAACCCCGTCGCCGCTGCCGCCGCCATCGCCGTCTTCGACGAGATCGCGTCGAAGAACCTGCTCGCCGAAGGGGGGCGCATCGAGTCGGTGCTGAAGCCGGGGCTGCTGGCCCTGCAGGAGCGCTACGACGTGATCGGCGATGTGCGTGGCATCGGCGCGATGCTCGCGATGGAGCTCGTCGAACCCGGCACTCTGAAGCCGAACGCCGCCGCGGTCTCGGCCATCGCCGCCTTCGCCGCCCAGCACGCGGTGATACTGCTGACCGCGGGCACCTTCGGCAACGTGCTGCGCTTCCTGCCGAGCCTCGCCATCACCGACGAACAGCTCGTCGACGGCCTCGGAGTGCTCGGCGACGCGTTCGCCGCCCTGCCTGCGTGACCGGTCGCGCACTCGAGCTCGACGGCTGTGTCGAGCTCGCGGTGCTCGAGCGCGGCTCGTTCGTAGAATCGCGCCACGTCGGGGTCGCTGCAGTCGTCGCGCCGGACGGATCGCCTATTCGGACGCTCGGGGATGCCGACGCGCACGTGTTCGGTCGGTCGTCGCTCAAACTGTTCCAGGCCGTGGCTTCGCTCAGGTCGGGAGCCGACCTCCGGGGCGCGGAACTCGTACTGGCGTCGGCCAGTCATGCCGGCACAGCACGTCACGTCGAGGTGGTGCGCGGCATCCTCGCGGCTGCGGGTCTCGACGACGGTGCTCTGCAGTGCCCTCACGCGTGGCCGTTCGATCGACACGCGATGTTCGATGCACACGACTCCGGTCTCGGCGGGCGGCGCATCGCCATGAACTGCTCCGGCAAGCACGCGGCGTTCCTGGCGGCGTGCGTCGCCAACGGGTGGGACACCGCGGGATACCTCGAGCCGTCGCATCCGCTGCAACAGTCCGTGATCGGAGTCGTGCAGGAGTTCACCGGCGAGGTGATCGGGCCCGTCGGGGTGGACGGATGCGGCGCACCCGTCGTCGCGACCACCGTCACCGGTCTGGCGCGTGGGGTGGGCCGCGTGTCCGGTGCGGCGCGCAACGGAGGCGACCCCGCGGCCGGCCTGCTGACCGCGGCGATCCTGGAGCATCCGTGGGCCATCGACGGGCCGGGGCGCGCGAACACCGTCGTCATCGAGAAAATCGGCCTCGTCGCGAAGCTCGGCGCCGAGGGCGTCATGGTCATGGGCACCCTCGACGGCACCGCCGTGGCGCTGAAGGTGCTCGACGGCAGCCTCAGGGCGGCGACCCTCGTGGCGCTGGAGTTGCTCGCGGGCGTGGGCGCGATCGAGCGCGCGGCCGCGGACGCGGTGATCGCCGAGACAACCGAATCGGTAACCGGCGGCGGGCGGGTGGTGGGTGCGCTGCACGCGTCGCCGCTCGTGCGTGCGACCTGACCACTCCCGGCGCCCCGTGCCCCCGTCGCCCCCGTGCCCCCGTCGCCCCCGTGCCCCCGTGCCCCCGTCGCCCCCGACGCGACACGAGTGGGGCCCACCCAACGCGTGAGGGATTGGTCGGGGGGTGGGCCCCACGCGTGTCGCGTCGGGGGCGACGGGGGCCCGGGGGCACGGGGGCGACGGGGGCCCGGGGGCGACGGGGGCCCG
>JBEANR010000044.1:0-5747 GCA_041165365.1 Actinomycetota bacterium
GTCGTCGAGAAACCATCCGGGTCCCGCTGTGAAGGTGTCGACGGTGCGGCGGTAGTGCGCGAAACCGACCATCCGGTCGCCGACGACGGCGACCAGCGCGCTGACGTCGTGTGCGGCATCCATCAACCACGACCACACCCCGTCGAGCACGGTGTCGTCGAACGCCGTCTCGTAGAACACGCCGTAGTCGACGAACTGGCGTCGCCAGGCGGCTTCGTCAGACGGACGGATGTCGCGCACCTCGGTCATCGGGAGCCCTCTCGCCGCGTCGCACGCTGTCGCGCTCACCCTCGCGCTCTGACGCTGTCGCGCTCACCCTACTGAGAGCAGGCCGGCGGCCACCACCGCCAGCATGAGACCGGCGACCTGCGGCGGCGCGAGGCGTTCGCGCAGCACGATCGCGGCGAGCATGATGGTGACCGCCGAGCAGAGGCCGGCGAGCACGCCCGCGGGCAGGCCGAAGCGGGCCGCGCTGCACCAGCCACGGGCATCCGCACGGCCTCGAGAGCGCAGTCTCGCCGCGATGATCGCACCGGCCGCCGTCATCACGACGATGCTCACCGCCCGTCCGACGATCAGCGGCAGGATTCCGGAGTCATCGGGCGCGTTGTCGAGCACGATGATGCCCGCGCCCATCGACAGGCCGGCGAGGGTGGCGAGAAGCAGACCGAGAGGCCTCGCCCGCACGGCTTCGCGATGCGGAACGAGCCCGACCAGCACCACGGCGACCAGGGCCACGCCGATGCCGACGTATCCGGCCGCGGTGAGGCGCTCGCCGAGGATCAACCCGTAACCGGCGGGCACGATCGCAGCGATGACGGCGGTCAACGGCGCCAGGATGCTCATCGGACCGATCGCGAGACTGGCATACAACAAGGCGACGGTGGATGCCGCGACCACGCCGCCGATCGTGCCCCAGACCAGCACTCCGCTCGACCACACCGCCGCACCGAACAGCGGCAGCGCCGCCGTGAGCACGACGAGCCCGGCGGTCGCGCTCAGCAGGGTCGCGCGCACGGCACTCGTGCGCCGAGCGGCGAGTCCGCCGAGGAAATCGGCGGCGCCGAAGAACACGGCCGTGCCGATGCCGAGGAGGGCGGTGATCATTCTGGAACTCCGGGAGCGCCGGGAAGGCCGGATAGTCCTGCAGAACGCGGGACGGCGGCATCCGGTTCCGCTGCATCTCAGCCTAGGGCGAGGCGGTGGTGGCTCCGACCGGCGTCGATCCGGTGACCTTTCGATTTTCAGTCGAACGCTCTACCAACTGAGCTACAGAGCCGAGGAGGCCGAACCTCCCAGAGACGAAAAGCCCCTCCAGATCGAAGAGGCTTTCCATCAGCGACCCTGACCGGACTTGAACCGGCGACCTCCGCCGTGACAGGGCGGCGCGCTAACCAACTGCGCTACAGGGCCAAGCTATTGAGTTCTCGCGATCGTCTCCGACCTCGTTACCGCGATACTTCCGATGTTTCGTGACCCCAACGGGATTCGAACCCGTGTTAACGCCGTGAAAGGGCGCCGTCCTAGGCCACTAAACGATGGGGCCATGATGTCGAGAACGCCATAGCAACCGAGGGTCAAGCATACGGATGCCGCCCCGGATTGCCAAACCGTCGGCCACGGGCATCCATGGTCCGGGCGTGCTCGCCAACCGGTCTCGGCGTGAACACCCGTTCTCGGCGAACATAAGTCCGCCGGTGCGTCGCGTCCGATGTTGTACCCCGATCGCACTACCCTCAACCCGACGTTGAAACTCGCCTCCGACCGTGCCCCCCGTCCGAGGCACTGGGCAGGCGAGCCGGCTCTTGGTACTGTTGCGGATGTTAACAGTGTTACTGGCGTGATTTCAGCGAACGCGAGATCACGAAATCGGGGATCAATGGAACACATGAACGCACGCCGGGGGGCGCCACGTCTGGCAGCCGTCGTCGATCGACTCAGGAGTCGCCGCACGCGGCTTCTGGCCGTGATCGCCATCGTCGCCATCGCGAGCACTGGAAGCATCGTCGGGCAGTCCGCCCCTGCGGCCTACGCCATCGACTACCCGAGCTGGAACGATGTGCTCGCCGCACGCAACAACGAAGCCGCGAAGGCGCAGGAGGTCACCCGCATCCAGAGTCTCCTGGTGCAACTCGAGCAGCAGGTCGCCGCGGCGAACGCGCTCGCGATCCAGCGGGGCAACGAGTATCAGGCGGCTCAGCAGGAGTATGACGAGGCCGCGTTCAAGGCTGATCAGCTACAGGCGCAGGCCGATGAGGCGCGCACTTCGGCCGACGAATCCAAACTCCGCGCCGGCCAGCTCGCCGCGCGACTCTCCCGCGACGGCGGCACGGATGTCTCGGCGTCGCTGTTCTTCGACTCGGGATCGGCCGACGAGCTGCTCGAGCAACTCGGCATGGCCGACAAGATCACCGACCAGTCCGCGGGCATCTACGAGAAGGCGGTGCAAGACGAGAACACCGCGCAGTCCCTGAGCGACCAGGCTTCGGTTGCCAGAGACGCACTCAAAGCCCTAGCGGATGCCGCGGCCGCAGCCCTCGACGCTGCGAACGCCGCCGCGGATGCCGCCGCCGCCGCGCTCGCCGAATCGCAGGAGCAGTCGGCCGTGCTTAACGCCCAGCTCGCCGTTCTCACTCAGAACCGCGAGGTCACCGAGGCCGACTATCAGGCCGGGGTCGTGGAGCGGGAACGTCTTGCGGCTATTGCGCGCGCCGAGCGTGCCGCTGCCGAGGCTGCTGCTCGCGCGGCGGGCGGAGGCGGGCCGGCAGGTCAGGTCGCATCCTCAGGGTGGGCTCGTCCGTCTGCCGGTGGCATCAGCAGCTCGTATGGCATGCGCATCAATCCCTACAACGGTCGCCGTGCATTCCACGCCGGCACCGACCTCGGCGCAGGGTGCGGCTATCCGATCTACGCCGCGCATTCCGGCACTGTCACCTATGCGGGACCGAACGGCGGCTACGGCAACTTCGTCCAGGTCACCGGCGGCGACGGCGTCGCGACGGCCTACGGTCACATCGTCAACGGCGGGATCCTCGTCGGTCGAGGTCAGGGAGTGAGCGCCGGGCAGCTCATCGCCCGAGTCGGCAGCACCGGCGGTTCGACCGGGTGCCACTTGCACTTCGAGGTGCGCATCGGGGGCGGAACCGTCGATCCCGTGCCGTTCATGCGGGACCGCGGCGCCGCCATCGGCTGACCCGTCGGCCCGCGGCCCGCGCCCCGCGGCATCCGTTCCACCGTGAGTTGGCCGTTGAACCGACCTAGACGTGGATCGGCCAACTCACGATCATTCGGTCGGGCGTCATTCGGTCGGACGGACCTCAGTCGGGCGGAGGCGCCGCGGGCGGACCGCGTCGAGCAGGCGGTAAGCGGATGGCGCGGCTCAGTGCCCCTCGGCCGCCAGCTTCTCCACGCCCGCGACGATGATCGCGTCGGCCTCGGCCGCATCGCCCCAACCCTCGGTTTTGACCCATTTGCCGGGCTCGAGGTCCTTGTAGTGCTCGAAGAAGTGCTCGATCTCCTTGCGAGTGAATTCCGGGATGTCGCCGATGTTCTGGATGTGCGCCCACCGCGGGTCTTTCGCGGGCACTGCGATCACCTTCGAGTCGATGCCGGCGTCATCCGTCATGTTGAAGACGGCGACCGGGCGCACCTTGACCCCGACGCCGGGGAACAGCGGGTAGTCGAGCAGCACGAGCACGTCGACGGGGTCGCCGTCGAGTCCGAGGGTGTTCTCGATGTACCCGTAGTCGGTGGGGTAGACGAACGTGGTGAACAGCACGCGGTCGAGGTAGACGCGCCCGGTCTGGTGGTCGACCTCGTACTTGTTGCGGCTCCCCTTGGGGATCTCGATGACGGCGTCGTACGCGGCCATGGGGTGCTCCTTGATCGTCACGGTCACTCGGCAGAAGCCCGCCGGATCTGGTCGCCGCGGGCTGCAATAACGTTAGCGGATGACCTCCCGCCCCCGACGCCGCGCGACCCGGTCGGCATGAGCGGCCCGACGCAGAAGTCGGGAGCGGCGCACCTGTGACCACCCGCCCCCGCCTCACCCCCGCCATCGCCGACGTACGCAGGGCCGTGCGCCACAGTCTGCCCACCGACGGCGCCCTCGTGCTCGTCGCACTCAGCGGTGGGCCCGATTCGCTCGCCCTCGCCGCCGCGACCGCCTTCGAGGCGCCGCGGGCGGGGCTGAGGGCTGGAGCGGTGATCGTCGACCACGCACTGCAGGAGGGGTCCGCGGATGTCGCGGCCGCGGCATCCGTCACGGCCTCGTCGTTGGGGCTCGCGCCGGTGCTCACCGTCCGGGTCGACGTGGGCACGGAGGGAGGCCCCGAGTCCGCGGCGCGCGACGCCCGCTACGCCGCCCTCGAGCGCGTCCGAGTCGAGACGGGCGCGAGCCATGTGCTTCTCGGACACACGCTCGACGACCAGGCCGAGACCGTGCTGCTCGGGCTGGCGCGGGGGAGCGGGGCGGCGAGCCTCTCCGGCATGGACGTACGCAGCGGGCCGCTGCTGCGCCCGCTGCTCGCCACCCGCCGCGCCACCACCGTGCAGGCGTGCGCCGACCTCGGGCTCGAGCCGTGGCACGACCCACACAACGACGACCCGGCCTACACCAGGGTGCGGGCGAGGAACGAGGTGCTGCCGGTGCTCGAGCGCGAGCTCGGACCCGGGGTCGCCGAGGCGCTCGCCCGCACCGCCGATCAGCTGCGGGAGGATGCCACGGCCCTCGACCACTTCGCCGCCGAGCAGATCGAGGAGCTCGCGGAGCATGCCGAGGCGGGCATCTCCCTACCGGTCGTCGCGCTCGCGAGCAATCCGCCGGCGCTGCGGCAGCGGATCATCCGTCTCGCCGTCTCGGGCGAGTTCCACGTGTCGCTCAGCCGCGCGCAGACCCTCGAGGTCGCGCGACTGGTCACCGACTGGCATGGGCAGGGCTCGCTCGATCTGCCCGGCATTAGTGTGGAACGGCGCGGGGGGCTGCTGGTGTTCAGCGCTCGCCGCCCGAGTCCCGACACCGCAGAGCCATCGATGAGGGAGCCCCACCAGTGAGACTCGAGGACATCGCCGACGACCTGTCGCACACCCTCTACACCGAGCAGCAGATCCACGACAAGATCGTCGAACTCGCGGCGCGCATCGACGCCGATTACGCCGGGCAGCAGTTGCTGCTGGTCGGCGTGCTCAAGGGAGCCGTCATGGTCATGGCCGACCTCGCGAGGGCGCTCACCCTCCCCATCGAGATGGATTGGATGGCGGTGTCGTCCTATGGCTCCGGCACGAAGTCCTCGGGTGTGGTGCGCATCCTCAAAGACCTCGACACCGACCTCACCGGTCGCACCGTGCTCATCGTCGAAGACATCATCGACTCCGGACTGACTCTGTCGTGGTTGCGCGCGAACCTCGAGAGCCGGGGCGCGGCCTCCGTCGAGATCTGCGCGCTGCTGCGCAAGCCGAAGGCGGCGAAGGTGGATGTGGATGTGCGCTACGCAGGTTTCGAGATCGGCAACGAGTTCGTGATCGGGTACGGGCTCGACTATGACGACAAGTACCGCAACCTTCGGGGCATCGGGGTGTTGGCTCCGCACGTGTACCAGAACTGACGGGTGGGCGCTTCGACAGGCTCAGCGACCCGCGATGGGGTGGGGCGCTTCGACAGGCTCAGCGACCTGCGATGGGGTGGGGCGCTTCGACAGGCTCAGCGACCCGCGAAGGGCCCCGTCCGACCGGGTCCCTGAGCCTGTCGA
>JBEANR010000045.1:0-10473 GCA_041165365.1 Actinomycetota bacterium
CGGGCTCGCTGCGCTCGCGCGCTGCTCGACCAGCGGAACCCGGGGCCGGCCCCGCGCCCTCAGAGATCGCGCCGCCACCCCGCCTCGAGCCCGACGGCACGGAATCCGACGGCCTCGTTGACCGAGAGCATGTGGCGGTTCTCCTCCGCGTTCCAGGTGTAGACCGACGGATGCCCGGGCACGAGTTCGTCGAGCCGATGGAGGTTCGCGAGCTTCAGCAGCATCCCGAGCCGGTGTCCGCGGTGGGCGGAGCTGACGATCGTGTCTTGCTGGAAGGCGGGCCTGTCGGACTCCGCCGGAACGGCCAGCTGACTGAATCCGACGAGGGTCGCGGTGTCGACGTGTCGGGCCACGACGGTGAGCAGTGTGCGTCCGGAGGCGATCTCGCGGGTCTCGGCCGAGCGTACGCGCGCGGCATCCCACACCTCCGGTCGGTAGTCGAGCTCGCCGAGCGGGGCGTCCGTGCTCATGCTCGCGTGCAACGCCGCGAGTCCATCGAGGTGCTCGGCGGGCGTCCTGCCCTGCCAGAACTCGACCGCGTAGCCGTGCGGCGCCGGCGGCACGGTGACCGGTGCGGGCAGTTCGAGGCGGCTGATGCGCTCGATCTGCGCGAGCCGGTAGCCGAGCGCGAGCAGGAAGCGCGTCGCCGGGTCGCCGGTGAAGACCCGCCCGAAGCCGGTGGGCGAGTCGATCGCCTCACCGGATTCGAGGGCGCTGTGCAGTACGAAGGCCTGCAGGATGCCGCGGCCGTCGTCTGCCGCCATCCGCAGCAGCCTCTCGTGCACGGCCCTTCCGATGCCGTGCCCGCGGAACGCCGGCAGCACCTGCACCGCGAGCCACGCCGACGTGACCCCGGCCTCCGACTGCCTCTCGAGCGATCCGAACGCGACGACGTCACCATCGACCTTCGCGACGACGCCGACCGTCGGCTCGTATTCGTCGCGCCAGGCCAGCAGGGCCTCCTCGGCGCTCCAGTCGAGATCCGAGTTGCCGATGATCAGGCGTTCAACCGTTCCGCGCACCGCCACCATGCCGAGGAAGTCGGCGGCGTCGGCGGCGTCCACGGAATGCGGCACGGTGAGATCGTCGATGGTGAAGTCCATGGTGGCTCCCGTTCTGCCACCTCGTGGGCAGCCGACCAGGCTACTCGTGCGCCGCTCCGCGGTAAAGGCCCGGCGCCGGCCCGCCGATGCCGCCGGCGCGTGCTCGGGAGCGCGAACGAGCGTGCGCCCGAGGCGACACCCTCACGCTCGGCGAGCGCGCCCGGCATCCCTCCCGCGGGCAGGTACCGTATGGGGTGACCGTCACGGAGGGCACCGCGTGTATCTGAAGAGCCTGACCCTCAAGGGGTTCAAGTCCTTCGCTCAGCCGACCACGTTCGCGTTCGAGACCGGCGTGACGTGCGTGGTGGGTCCGAACGGCTCGGGCAAGTCCAACGTGGTCGACGCCCTCGCCTGGGTCATGGGCGAGCAGGGAGCCAAGACGCTGCGCGGCGGCAAGATGGAAGACGTCATCTTCGCCGGCACGTCGACCAAGGGCCCGCTCGGTCGCGCCGAGGTGCTGCTGACCATCGACAACGCCGACGGCGCACTGCCGATCGAGTACACCGAGGTCACGATCAGCCGCACCCTGTTCCGCAACGGCGGCAGCGAGTACGCCATCAACGGACAGGGATGTCGCCTGCTCGACGTACAGGAACTGCTGAGCGACTCCGGACTCGGCCGCGAGATGCACGTCATCGTCGGGCAGGGCCAGCTGGACGCCGTGCTGCGCGCGACGCCCGAGGAGCGGCGCGGGTTCATCGAGGAGGCCGCGGGCATCCTCAAACACCGCAGGCGCAAGGAGAAGACCCTGCGCAAGCTCGACGCGATGCAGGTGAACCTCACCCGCCTCAGCGACCTGGCCGGAGAGATCCGCCGGCAGCTCAAGCCTCTCGGGCAACAGGCCGAGATCGCGCGGGAGGCCCAGTCGATCGCCGCGATCGCCCGCGACGCGCGCGCCAGGCTGCTCGCCGACGATGTGGTCGGGCTCAGGGCATCCATCACGGCTCAGTCCCGGGGCGAGAGCGAGCGCAAGACCGAGCGCATCGTGCTGCAGGAGCAGCTCGATCAGGCGAGGCTGCGGCAGCAGCGACTCGAGCAGGAACAGGTCGGCGACGCCGTGGACCTCGCCCGACGCACGGCGTTCGGTCTCGAGGCCGTGCAGGAGCGACTGCGCTCTCTCTTCACCCTTGCGAACCAGCGCATCGCCCTGCTCGGCCAGCAATCCGAGCAGACGACGACCACGCCGGGCCTCACCCCCCAGGCCGTGGAGGACTCCAGGGCGGAGGCCTCGCGCCTCGCCGACGCGATCGTCGACGCCGAGACCTCCTGGCATTCGGCACGGGGCGCGACGGGGGCAGCGCGCGCCGAACTCGATGGTCTCGACGAGCACATCGCCGCGCAGAGCGCCCTGGTCTCCCGCCACGATCTCGAGGTGTCGCAGCTCGGCGGTCGCGTGGAGGCCGCGGCGTCGAGACTCGCCGCGGTGCGCGGGGAGGTGCTGCGTCAGGAGAATGCGATCGCGGCGGCGTCCGATCGTCGTCGAGCGGCGCAGGCCGAGTTCGACGCTCTGGAAGCGGATGCCGCGCTGTCCGACACCGGAGAGACCGACCTCGACGCGGCCTACCAGACGGCCCAGTCCGAGGTCACGGCGGCGGAGAGCGAGATCGACGCGCTGCGCGAGAGCCTGCACGCTCTCGAGCGGGAGCGCGACGCGCTCGCGGCCCGCACCGCCGCCCTGTCGAGCGCGCTCGACCAGAAGGACGGCTCCAGCGCCCTCGTCGCCGCTCGCCTCGACGGCGTCCGCGGGCTCGTCGCCGAGCACATCCAGGTGCAGCCCGGCTTCGAGGCCGCCGTCGCCGCAGCGCTGGGCTCCCTCGCCGACGCCGTGCTCACCGATGACAGGGATGCCGCGCTCGACGCGATGGCTCATGCCCGGCGACAGGAGCTGGGCAGGGTCGAACTGCTGATGGCGTCGGCCGGGACATCCCTCGCGCCGTCGGGTGTGCTCCCGACCGGAATCGTCTCGGCCGTCGACGTCGTCACGGCGCCGGACGGCGTGCTCGGGCTGCTCGCCGGTGTGCTCGTGGCGGATGACCTCCCGGCAGCACGACGTGCCTGGTCGGAGGTCGCCGACGACGAGGTGACGATCATCACCCGATCCGGAGACGTGCTCAGCCGCTGGGCGTTGCGCGGAGGATCCGGAGCGAAGCGCTCCCGCATCGAGCTCGTGGCCGATCGGGATGCGGCGAAGGACAGGCTCGACGAGGTGGTCTCGCTCATCGACCGGGCGCGGTTCGCGCTCGCCGAGCAGCGCGGTGTGCTTTCGGTCGCGAAGGAGCAGTCGACGCGCGCTCTCGCCGAGCTGCGTGACTTCGACGCGAAGCTGGCTGCGCAGACGGAGCGGCTCGGCCGGGCCAGGATGCAGGTGGAGGCGACCCAGGGCGAGGCCGAACGACTGGACCGGGCCCTCGCCGCCTCCGCCGAGACGGTCGTCGACGCGGCCGCGGCCCTCGAGAGCGCCACCCACGCCCACGAGGAGGCGAGGTCGCGCCCCCGTCCGATCCTCGACGTCGCCGCGCGGGATGCGCTCGACCGGGAGTTGGACGCGGCACGCGATCGTGAGGTGGAAGCCCGCCTGCAGGTCGAGACCGCTCGGGAACGCGTGCGGGCCGAGGAGGCCAGAGCCGAAGCGCTCGAGCATCAGCTCGCGGCCGAGCGGGCGAGGGCGGACGAGGCGGCTCGGCGTGCCGTCATCCGCGCCCGCCAGGTGGATGCCGCGCAGTCCGTCGTCGACGCGCTCCCGGCCGTGCTCGCCGCCGTCGACCGTTCGGTGGCGGAGGCGAGACTCGCGCTCGCCGAACGGGAGTCCGAGCGATCGAAGCAGAACGCCGAGCTCGGCGCGCTGCGGCTCGAGGAGGCGTCGCTGCGGGAGCGACTGCACGCCATCAGCGAAGACGTGCACGGACTCGAGATGCAACTGTACGAATCCAGGCTGCACCTGTCGACGTTGCTCGAGCGCGCGGGCAACGAATTGGGCCTCGTGGAGGACGTACTCGTGGCCGAGTACGGGCCGGAGGTGCCGATCCCCGACGAAACAGCGTTCCCTGCAACTCCGTCGGTCGAGCTTGCCGAGACCCCGGTCCCCGAGCCTGCCCCGGTCCCTGAGCCTGTCGAAGGGCGCTACATCCGCTCCGAACAGGAGGCGCGTCTCGCCAGAGCCGAGCGTTCTCTCGCCCGCCTCGGCCGCGTCAACCCGCTCGCCCTCGAGGAGTTCGCCGCCCTCGAGCAGCGCCACAGGTTCCTCACCGAACAACTCGCCGACCTCACGAAGACCCGCGCCGACCTGCTCACGATCATCGAGGAGATCGACGAGAAGATGCAGGACATCTTCGCCTCAGCTTTCGACGACACCCGCGCCGCCTTCGATCAGGTGTTCCCGATCCTGTTCCCGGGCGGATCCGGCAGCCTCCAGCTCACCGACCCCGGTGACCTGCTGACGACGGGCATCGAGGTGAGCGTCAAGCCCGCAGGCAAAAAGATCGAGCGGCTCTCGCTGCTCTCGGGCGGTGAACGGTCACTCGCCGCTGTCGCGCTTCTCATCGCGATCTTCAAGGCCCGCCCCAGCCCCTTCTACATCATGGACGAGGTCGAGGCCGCGCTGGATGATGCCAACCTCGGGCGGCTGCTCACCATCTTCGAAGACCTGCGCGAGACATCCCAACTCATCGTCATCACCCACCAGAAGCGCACGATGGAGATCGCGGATGCCCTGTACGGCGTCTCGATGCGGGCCGACGGGATCAGCGCGGTGGTCGGCCAGCGCGTGCGACAGGAACAGGCGAGCTGACACCGTCGCGGACCGAGCACCACGACTGGTCACCCGAGCACCCTCCCGCGTCGACGAAGGTGCTCGAGTGTCGTCCCGTGTGCTCGACCTCGCGGGAACGAGGACGGCCCGCGGACGGCTCGTGGACGGCTCGCCGACGACGCGTAGACGGCCCGTGGACGGCTCGTCAACGCCCCGCAGCCCCCAGGCGACCCCCCGGGCGTTGCAAAATCAGGAGATCCGCCGTGCCTGTCGCGTGTCGCTCGTCCTTGTTCGGAGTGTCGCGCGGATCTCCTGATTTTGCAACGCACGAGTGCGGCCCGGTGCTACAGGGCCGGCTCCCCCTCCAGTGACCGCGCGTCGGACTAGCCGGCCTCCCCGACATCCGACGGTGCGCCGACCTCCGACGGCGCGCCGACATCCGACGGCGCGCCGACCTCCGACGGTGTGCCGGCATCCGACGACGCCTGCTCGAATTGGGAGTTGTACAGCCGCCAGTAGGCGCCATGACTGGCGATGAGCTCGTCGTGGGTTCCCTTCTCGACGATGTCTCCGTGCTCCATCACCAGAATGAGGTCGGCGTCGCGGATCGTCGAGAGTCGGTGGGCGATCACGAACGAGGTGCGCCCGAGGCGGAGCGCCGCCATCGCGTGCTGCAGCAGCAGTTCGGTGCGGGTGTCGACCGAGGAGGTCGCCTCGTCGAGGATCAGAACCGACGGCTGGGCCACGAAGGCCCGCGCGATCGTGATGAGCTGCTTCTCGCCGGCCGAGACGTTGGAGGCCTCCTCGTCGAGCAGCGTGTCGTATCCGTCGGGGAGGGAGTGCACGAAGCGGTCCACATAGGTGGCCTTCGCGGCATCCATGATCTCGTCGTCGGTCGCGGTCTGCCGGCCGTAACGGATGTTGTCGCGGATCGTGCCCGCGAACAGCCACGGATCCTGCAGCACCATGCCCGTTCTCGCCCTCACGTCATGCCGCGTGAGTCGCGCGATGTCCTGGCTGTCGAGCAGGATGCGACCGCCGTCGAGCTCGTAGAACCTCATGATCAGGTTGACGAGGGTGGTCTTGCCCGCCCCGGTCGGCCCGACGATCGCCACGGTCTGTCCGGGCTCGACGGTGAACGACAGGTCGCGGATGAGCGGGCGCTCGGGGTTGTACGAGAACGACACGTGCTCGAAGGCGATGGTTCCGTCGCCGTCCTGCGCGGGCGGGGCGTCCGCGGCATCCGGCTGCTGCTCGTCGGCATCCAGCAGCTCGAAGACCCTCTCGGCCGACGCTGTTCCCGACTGCACGACCGCGGCCATCCCACCCAGTTGTGACAGAGGCTGCGTGAACTGCTGGGAGTACTGGATGAACGCCTGCACGTCACCGAGCCGCAACTGGCCGCTCGTGACCATGAGCCCGCCGAGCACGGCGATGCCGACGTAGGTGAGGTTTCCGACGAACATCATGCCGGGCATGATCATGCCCGACAGGAACTGGGCCTTGAAGGCCGCGTCGTAGAGGTCTTCGTTCTCGGCGCGGAACTTCTCGCTCGCATCCTTCTCCCGGCCGAACACCTTCACGAGGGCGTGGCCGGAGAACGACTCCTCGACTCGGGCGTTGAGTCGGCCGACCTTCTTCCACTGCACACCGAACGCCGCTTGCGACCTCGGGCCGATCACACCGAAGATCACCGCCATGAACGGGAGTGACACGAGTGCCACGAGCGCGAGCTGCCACGAGATCGAGAACATCATCACGAGGACTCCCACGACGGTGAGCACGCTCGTGAGAGCGCTGGAGAGCGACTGCTGCATGGTCTGGGTGATGTTGTCGATGTCGTTGGTGACCCTGGAGATCAGCTCTCCGCGCTGCACGCGGTCGAAGTAGGCGAGGGGCAGTCGGTGCACCTTCGCCTCGACGTCTTCGCGCAGCATCCACATGGCGCGCACCATGATGACGTTGACGACGTAGCCCTGCACCCACGACAGCACGGACGCCGCGATGTAGAGCAGCAGCGCGAAGACGACGACCTGGCTGAGCCGCACGAAGTCGATCCCTTCGCCGGGTATGAGCGTCGCGGCCTCGACGATGTTGGCGAAGTCGTTCTGCCCCGAGGCGCGGAGTCCCTCGACCGCCTGGGCCTTCGTCACCCCCTCGGGCAGCTGCCGCGAGATGAACCCCTCGAAGATGATGTTCGTCGCCTCACCGAGCACGCGCGGAGCGATCACGGTCAGTACGACACCGAGCGCGCCGAGCACCGAGACGAACGCGAACGACCACTTCCAGGGGGCGAGCAGGCCGAGCAGCCGACGGAAGCTCGCGCCGAAGTCCTGCGCCTTGCCGGGCGCGACGCTGTCCCAGCTGCCGGAGTTCAGTCGCGCGGCCTCCGCCTGCTCGAGTTCGAGGCGCTCCTCGTCGGTGGGTTTCGCCCTCACATCCGTCATGCCGACGCCTCCACTCCGAGCTGGGATTCCACGATCTCGCGATAGGTCGTGCTCGTCGCGACCAGCTCGTCGTGACGCCCGAGCCCGACGACCCTGCCGTCGTCGAGCACGACGATGCGGTCGGCGTCGGTGATGCTCGACACGCGCTGCGCGACGACGATCTTGGTCACCTCGGGCAGCTCACGCCACAGCGCCTGCCTCAGGCGGGCGTCCGTCGCGAGGTCGAGGGCCGAGAAGGAGTCGTCGAAGACGAGGATGCGCGGCCTCCGCACGATCGCCCGCGCGATCGCGAGTCTCTGCCGCTGACCGCCCGAGACGTTGGTTCCGCCCTGCGAGATGCGGGCGTCGAGTCTGCCCTCCATCTCCTCGACGAAGTCGCGACCCTGGGCGATCTCGAGGGCGTACCAGAGGTCGTCGTCGGTCGCGTCCTCGCGGCCGAAACGCAGATTCGAGGCCACGGTGCCGGCGAACAGGAACGGTCGCTGCGGCACGAGCCCGATGGTCGCCCACAGGTGATCCGTGTCCGCTTCGCGCACGTCGACGCCGTTCACCAGCATGCTGCCGCCGGTCACGTCGAACAGCCGGGGGATGAGGGAGACGAGGGTCGTCTTGCCCGCACCCGTCGACCCCACGATGGCCACGGTCTCACCGGGCTCAGCGGTGAACGACACCTCGTCGACGACCGGATTCTCCGCACCCGGGTAGGCGAAGGTCACGGCGCGGAACTCCACCGATCCGGGTTTCGGAAACACCGTCACCCCGTTCTCGGGGCGCACGAGGGTCGACTCGCTGGCGAGCACCTCGCCGATGCGCTCCGCCGAGACGGCCGCGCGCGGGATCATGATCGTGGTGAACGCGGCCATCAGCACGCCGCCGAGGATGAGCCCGACGTAGGCCATGAAGGCGATCAGGGTGCCGATCTCGACCGAACCGTTGTCGACTTCGGCGGCCCCGAACCAGATGACCCCGATCACGGTCACGTTCAGCACGAGCATGAACAGGGGGAACAGGGTGATGAAGAGGGTGCCGACTCGGCGCCCGACATCCAGGATGCCGTCGTTGGCGCCCCTGAACCTCTCCTCTTCGATGCGCTCCCGCACGAAGGCGCGCACCACCCTGATGCCGGTCAGCTGCTCGCGCATCACCCGGTTGAGCGCGTCGAGTCTGTGCTGGAAGAGACGGAACAGCGGCACCATCCGCGAGAGCACGATCGCCGCGACGACGAGGATGACCAGCACGGCGGCCCCGATGAGCCAGCTCAGCCCCACGTCTTGCGCGAGCGCCATCACGATGCCGCCGATCGCGAGAAGCGGCGCGCTGACGAGCATCGTCGCCCCGGTCATGGCCAGCATCTGCACCTGCTGCACGTCGTTCGTGTTGCGGGTGATCAGCGATCCGGGTCCGAACTGTGACACCTCGCGCTCCGAGAATGCGCTCACCCTGTCGAAGACGTCGTTACGGATGTCGCGGCCGGCCCGCATCGCCGCCTTCGCCGCGAAATACGTGGCGACGATCGCGGCGATGATCTGGCCGAGCGAGATCGCGAGCATGAACAGCCCGGTGGACCAGATGTACCCGGTATCACCCCGGGCGATGCCCTGATCGATGATGTCGGCATTGAGGCTCGGCAGATACAGCGACGCGATCGCCGAGACGAACTGGAAGACCAGCACCCCCACGAGGATCGCCCGATAGGGCCTGAGGTACTGGATGAGGAGTCTGCCGAGCATCATTCTCCGGTGGGTTCGATGGCGAGACCCATTATCGCGCTCACCACCGACATCCGAGAGTCCTGATCGGGTTCCCTTATTGGAGATGCGTTCGGTACCGCGGCACCCGGCCGTCCGACGATCAGACCGCGGACAGCTCGTGGTCGTTGACGGTGAGTACGCGCCATCCGCGGTCCGTTCCCTCGCGCTCGATCAGGCTCGTCGCGGCGTTGAGGATGGGCGGGATGTCGGCGCTCGCGAGCCTGCGCAGAATCTCGCGGATGAGGGTGCCGTGCGCCACCACGATCACCCGTTGCCCGGGGAGGTCGGCGGCGAGGCGATCGAGGGCTCGGAGTCCGCGGGCGGCGACGGCCTCCCGTGGTTCCAGCCCCGGGAAGGCGTCGGCCGCCCATCGCTCCCGCGCGTCGGATTCCCGCACGCCCTCCGCCTCCCCGTAGTCGCGCTCGGCCAGGTCGGGGTAGGTGCCGCGGAACCCGATGCCGAGCTCGGCCGCGAGGATGCGGGCGGTCTCCTCGGCGCGCGAGAGCGGTGAGGAGACGACGGCGTGCCACTCCGAGCCGTCGAATCGCAGGGCGGCCTCCGTCGCCTGACCCCGGCCGGTGTCGTTGAGCGGCACATCCGACGATCCCTGGAAGCGGCCCTGGGCGTTCCAGTCGGTCTGGCCGTGACGGGTGAGAGCGAGGCGCACTACGGGGGCGGCAGGCTCTGGAGCAGCGGCGTCGGTCACCCGTCCAGCGTATCGACGCCGCACACGAGCCCTAGGCTGACAGCATGGCCGAACGCTCCTCCTCCTGGTCTCTCGGGGGCGCCCTCCGCGGCATGTTCCAGAGGGCGACGATCGACGAGACCACCTGGGAGGATCTCGAGGACGCCCTCATCCGCGCCGACTTCGGCCCCACCATCACCGACGAAGTCGTCGAACACCTGCGCGGGCAGGTCAAGCGCTTCGCCACGACAGACCCGACGGACCTCAGACGGATGCTGCGCGAGACCCTCGAGGAACGCCTCGCCCGCCTCGACCCGACCCTGCACCTCAGCGCCCGGCCCGCGGTCGTGCTCGTCGTCGGGGTCAACGGGGTCGGCAAGACGACGACGATCGGCAAGTTCGCACGCTTCCTCACCAGGGCGGGGCGCTCCGTCGTCGTGGGTGCCGCCGACACGTTCAGGGCGGCGGCGGTCGAGCAGCTCGCCACGTGGGCCGAGCGTGGGGGAGCCGGCATCCAGCGTCCGACCCACGAGGGGCAGGACCCGGCATCCGTCGCGTATCAGACCGTCGAGACGGCCTTCACGCACGGCATCGAGATCGTGATCATCGACACCGCCGGTCGCCTGCAGACCAAGAGCGGGCTCATGGACGAGCTCACCAAGATCCGGCGGGTGATCGAGAAGCAGACCGAGATCGCCGAGGTGCTGCTGGTGCTCGACGCGACCACGGGCCAGAACGG
>JBEANR010000046.1:0-9515 GCA_041165365.1 Actinomycetota bacterium
GTACCTCCAGGAATCTCCGAACGCGATCGGCGGTCGCGGGCTCTCCACGGGTCGCATCTACGATCGCGGAGGCAGGCTGCTCGCCAGCGTCGCCCAGGAGGGCATGGTGAGGGCGCCGTCGCCCGACCCCGCGTAGCCTCCGATTCTCGAGACGTGGAGATCCCGCGGGAGCGATTCTCGGCCGGGTCAGCCCCTCTTGGTGAAGACGACAGGTGGTTCGACGTACGTTTCCCACGCGGCGCGAAGCGCATCCGGGATCCGCGTCGGCCGTCCCGAGGCGGCCGTCACCATGACCAGAGTCGTGACGGCGCGGGTGAACAGCACACGGGGCAGCACGCCGGCGGGGGAATAGAGCTCGTAGCAGATCTCCGCGCTCGCTCCGCCGATGCGTCCGATCCAGAGCTCGACGTCGATCGGAGCCCGCATGTACGGGATGGGCGCGACATACTCGATCTCCTGGCGGGCGATCAGCGAGATGGTCTCGGCGCCCGGCCGCGCGTCGAGCAGGGCGGTGTCGGCGCCGTCGCCGTCATCCGGTCTCCAGAACGCTTGGATGCGTGCCTCCTCGAGCAGTCGCAACATCTCGGCGTTGTTGACGTGCGCGTAGGCGTCGAAGTCGCTCCAGCGGAGCGCGATGGGGATGTGAAGCCTGGTCACGTCGGTTCTCCCGGTGCGGTGATCGGGGTCGTCCGGGCGCTCAGCATTGGGAGGAGCATCAGACCGGCTCGAGATCGAGATGGGGGCCGGCCGGGGCGACGATCCGGATCGTGTCACCCGGCCGGATGACGCCGGGTCGACGCACCACCGACATCACGCCGCCCCGCCGCACCACCCGCCCCGATTCGTCTCGGCCGACCAGCATGGCCAGGAGCCCCTCCTCGAAACCGTCGATCTGGGTGCAGGGGTTGCGGAGACCGGTGACCTCGACCGCGGCATCCGCACCGATCTCGAGAACGGTGCCGCGCCCGAGAGCCAACAGGTCGACCCCTCGTGTGGTGACGTTCTCGCCGAGCTGACCGGGCGACACCTCGAAGCCCGCGTCGCCGACGTCGTCGAGCAGTTCCGAGTGGATGAGGTGCACCTGCCGGAGGTTGGGCTGCGTCGGGTCTCGGCGCACCCTCGACAGGTGCTGCACCGTGCTGCCCAGGTGCGCGTCACCCTCGACCCCGAGGCCCTCGATCAACCGGATCTCACCGACGGACTCCTTGCTGAAATGATGCGCGACGTCTCGGGAGACGGCGATCACGACGGCGCCCCCGAGGCGCTCATCTGCAGCCGCGCGTGCCTCAGTCCGGGCGACAGGGGTGGGCTCCGCGCTCATCGGGCGTCAGTCGCGCGTGAGCTTGCGGTAGGTCGAACGATGCGGCTTCGCGGCATCCGCTCCGAGCCGTTCGATCTTGTTCTGCTCGTAGGCCTCGAAGTTGCCCTCATACCAGTACCAGTTCGCCGGATCCTCCGCGGTGCCCTCGTAGGCGAGGATGTGCGTGGCGATCCTGTCGAGGAACCATCTGTCGTGAGTGATGACCACGGCGCAGCCGGGGAACTCGAGCAGCGCGTTCTCGAGGCTGCCGAGGGTCTCGACGTCGAGGTCGTTGGTGGGCTCGTCGAGGAGCAGCAGGTTGCCGCCCTGCTTGAGCGTGAGGGCGAGGTTCAACCTGTTGCGCTCGCCGCCGGAGAGCACCCCCGCCTTCTTCTGCTGGTCCGGACCCTTGAACCCGAACTGCGAGACGTATCCGCGCGACGGAATCTCGGTCTTGCCGACCTGGATGAAGTCCTGGCCGTCGGAGACGACCTCCCACAGGGTCTTGTTCGGGTCGATGCCGCCGCGATCCTGATCGACATAGGAGATGTCGACCGTCTCGCCGATCTTCAGATCGCCACCGTCGAGCGGTTCGATGCCGGTGATCGTCTTGAACAGCGTGGTCTTGCCGACGCCGTTCGGGCCGATCACGCCCACGATGCCGTTGCGCGGAAGAGTGAACGTGAGGTCGTCGATGAGCACCCGCTCGCCGAACGACTTGTGCACCTTCTTCGCGTCGATGACCTGCGCACCCAGACGCGGCCCGACCGGGATGACGAGCTCCTCGAAGTCGAGTTTGCGGGTCTTCTCCGCCTCGTTGACCATCTCCTCGTAGCGGGCGAGTCTCGCCTTCGACTTGACCTGGCGACCCTTGGCGTTGCTGCGCACCCACTCGAGTTCTGACGAGAGTCGCTTGGCGAGCTTCGCGTCCTTCTTGCCCTGCACCTCGAGGCGGGCTCCCTTCTTCTCGAGGTAGGTCGAGTAGTTGCCCTCATAGGGGTAGAGATGCCCGCGATCGACCTCCGCGATCCACTCGGCGACGTTGTCGAGGAAGTACCTGTCGTGGGTCACGGCCAGCACAGCCCCGGGATACTTCGACAGGAACTGCTCAAGCCAGAGAACGCTTTCGGCGTCGAGGTGGTTGGTGGGTTCGTCGAGAAGCAGCAGGTCGGGCTTCGACAGCAGCAGCTTCGTCAGGGCGACCCGGCGTTTCTCCCCACCGGAGAGGTTGACCACGTCGGAGTCGCCCGGGGGCGTGCGCAGGGCGTCCATGGCCTGCTCGAGTTGTGAGTCGAGATCCCAGGCATCCGCCGCGTCGATCTCCTCCTGCAGGGTGCCCATCTCGGCGAGCAGCGTGTCGAAGTCGGCGTCGGGGTCTGCCATCGCTGCGGAGACCTCGTTGAAGCGGTCGAGCTTCGCCTTGATGGGTCCGACGCCCTCCTGCACGTTCTCGAGCACGGTCTTCGACTCGTCGAGTTCGGGCTCCTGCATGAGGATGCCGACACTGAAGCCCGGACTGAGCCTCGCCTCGCCGTTGCTGGGGGTATCGAGGCCAGCCATGATCTTGAGGATCGTCGATTTGCCGGCACCGTTCGGTCCCACCACGCCGATCTTGGCGCCCGGCAGGAACGACATGGTGACGTCGTCGAGGATCAGCTTGTCGCCGACCGCCTTGCGGGCGCGCACCATCGAGTAAATGTATTCGGCCATGGCGCCAGTCTATTTGCGCGGGGCGAGCCGCTCGTGCGAGCGTGCTGCCGCGGCGGGGTCACCAGTCGATCGGGCGCGTCGCCCCGGCGAGGCAGGCGCCCTCGGCGAGCGCTGGCCCGACGGTGCTCGCGTAGCCGGCGTCACTCGACTGGCCGACGAGGCAGTCCGACCCGATCCGTACCGAGAATTCGACAGAGTCGGATGCCGCGCCGATCGTCGTGGTGTCGGACGTCACCTGCATGGCGCTCCTGTCGAACCCCGCGGCGACGAGATTGTCGATGATCGGACGCCCGCCGGGCGTCGCCCCCGCAGAGAGAAGCCGCAGGTTCACCTCGTCGAAGTAGGCCAGATTGTCTTGTGCGGTGCCCGTCGCGTCGTACGCGAGGGGCTCGGGCGACGGTGTGGGCGCGGTCGCATCCGGTGTCTGCTCGGTCGGCGAGTTCGACGGCGCCGGGGCCGAAGCGACGCACGATGACAGCGACAGTGTAAGCAGCACGGCCGCGGCGATGGCGGCGAGCAGGCTGCCGCCGGGACGGCTGCCGACGCGGCGAGTGCGGATGAACATGCGGGTCCGCCTCCAGTCCGGTCGCTCACGGTCGGCGCGGACGCCACCGTCGATGATAGCGAGGACCGTCGCATCCGTCGGCCGGGTCGGCCCGATCGGCGGCCCGTTCAGAAGGGGACAGCCTCCCGCGCCGGGCTCTCCCCCACGAGCAGGTCGTCGAAACTCGCCGCCTCGGTGATCGAGATCGGGGTGGCGGGTACCGACGCCCCCTCCGGGTCGTGCGACTCGGGGAACCCCTCGGGTATGGGTTGCGCTCCCGAGGCGGACGAGCCTCCGGCGGTCGAGGCGACCACCGTGCGGGACCACTTGGTCGTGCCCCAGCTGAGGTCGTGGCCGACGGCATCCGCTTCGATCTCGACATTCGTGCCGGACTTGTCGCCGTTCTGCCAATCGCGGACACGCATGCGCCCGACGACCACCACGCGCTCGCCCTTCTCGATGGAGGCGGCGGTGTTGAAGGCGAGCTGCCTGAAGGTGGTGACGGTGTACCAGTTGGTGTCGCCGTCGACCCAGCTGTTCTTGGCCCGATCGAATCGGCGCACGGTGGAGGCGAGCCTGAAGCTCGTGATGGCGAGGCCAGCACCCGTGATGAGGTGCCGAGGGGTGGTTCCGACGAGTCCTGAGAGTGAGATGGTGTCTGTCATGCAGTCAGTGTCGTCACTGCCGCGGCCCTCCGGGGTCGACCCCGCCACATCTCGGGAGAGCTGCCCACCTGGAGCCTCTGGGGAGGGAGAGCCGGATCAGTGCTCGCGGAACTCCGGCCAGTCCGAGCCGGGCAGCAGCGCCGCATGCAACGCGCTCTTCGCCACCTCGAGTGTCGGATAGACGGCACGGAAGTCACCGTCTCTCACCAGTTTGAAGGTATAGCCGGTCGAGACTCTGTGCACCGACCCGACAGCGCCGTGCGGGCCGAAAGCGACCCAGGTCTGCCCGGTGAGGGTGAGGTTCATGTTGCTCATCGTCGAGCTCCTTCTCTCTCGTGCACCCGCGCTTCAGATCTCGGCGTTCACGACGCGAGCACGTACTCAGCGTACGACTTGCGCACCTTGTTCACCTTGGGAAGTGCCACAGCCATGCAGTACCCCTGCCCGGGGTTCTTCGCGAAGAAGTCCTGGTGGTAGTCCTCCGCCTCATACCAGGTGCCGAGTGGCGAGATCTCGGTGACGACAGGGCCGCCCCAGATGTCGGATGCCCGATCGCGCGCCTCTTCGAAGAGCTCCCGCTGCACGTCATCCGTGAAGAACATGGCCGAGCGGTACTGGGTGCCCACGTCAGCGCCCTGGCGGTTGAGCTGGCGCGGATCGTGGAGTGTGAAGAAAACGTCGAGGATCACGGTCGCCGGGATGACCTCGGGGTCGAACGTCACCGCAACCGCCTCGGCGTGCCCAGTGCGACCCGTGCACACCGACTCGTAGTCGGGGTTCACGGTGTCGCCGCCGGTGTAGCCCGAGACGACGGACTGAACCCCACGGAGTACCCGGTAGACGGCGTCGAGGCACCAGAAGCACCCTCCCGCGAGAACGAATGTCTGCATGGTTGCCCACTCTCCGGACCCACGCAGGCGCCGTTCGCGCCGCATCGTCGTGAGTCCATGTCTCGCAACCGTCCGAACGGATGGGTCATTCCCGCCGCGGAGGCCGCACTGCTGACCGTACTCTGGGAGCATGCCCGCAGACACCGATCCCTTCGCCGCAGACCCCTCCCGCTATAGGGCGACCGCCTTTCACCGGGTCGGTCGAAGCGGACTGAAACTCCCGGCGATCTCGCTCGGTCTGTGGAACAACTTCGGCGCAGACCGAGCCCTCGAGACGCAGCGCGCGATCCTGCGTCGGGCCTTCGATCACGGCATCACCCACTTCGATCTCGCGAACAACTACGGCCCGCCGTACGGAGCCGCAGAGTCGGGGTTCGGACGCATCTTCGCGCAGGACTTCAGGCCGTACCGCGACGAGCTCGTCATCTCATCGAAGGCGGGATACGACATGTGGCCGGGGCCCTACGGCGACTTCGGATCGCGCAAGTACCTGCTCGCCTCTCTCGATCAGAGCCTCGAGCGGATGGGACTCGACTACGTCGACATCTTCTATTCGCACCGACCCGACCCCGAGACGCCGATCGAGGAGACGATGGGCGCGCTCGCGACGGCCGTGCACTCCGGCCGTGCGCTGTACGCGGGCATCTCGAACTACGATCCGCAACAGACCCTCGCCGCGCACGCGGCACTCGCCGAGCACAAGGTGCCGCTGCTCATCCACCAGCCGCGCTACAACATGTTCGACAGGCACATCGAAGACGGTCTGTTCCCCGTGCTCGACGACCTCGGCATGGGCAGCATCGTGTTCTCGCCCCTCGCTCAGGGTCTCCTCACCGACCGCTACCTGAAGGGTGTCCCCGCCGATTCCCGCGCCGCGGAGGGACGATGGATGACGCACGACACGATCGACGACGAGTACCTGTCACTCGCCCGATCCCTCGACCATATCGCCGGCGCGCGCGGCCAGACCCTCGCCCAACTCGCTCTGACGTGGGTGCTGCGGCATCCGCAGGTCACCTCGGCTCTGATCGGAGCCTCGAGCGTGGCGCAGCTCGACGACAACGTGAAGGCCGCGAACGCCGCCCCGTTGAGCGCAGAGGAACTCGCGGCGATCGAGCCGCTCGCCGTCGACGGGACCGGTTCAGCGCGGTAGCGCGACTCTCACATCGACCTGGCTGCATGCCGGGCGCGACGAGGCCGCGCGCCGGGCCCGACCGGGTCGGTAACCGGACTCAGGGTGTGAGTGTCTCGGCGGGTTCTGTCCGGTAAATGTGGCCGGTGGGTGAGGTCCATTCGAGTGCGCCGTGGGGGTGGTGGGTGATTCTCCATCGGGTTTGGTGTTTCAGTCGGTGGTGGCCTCGGCACAGGTGGGCGAGGTTGTCGTGTTCGGTTTCGCCGAGGTCGCCCCAGTCGTCGTTGTGGTCGATGTCGCATCGTTTCGCGGTCTGGCTGCAGCCGGGGAACCGGCAGGCGCCGTCCCTGAGGGTGAGGAATCGTCTCAGGTCTGCTGGTACGGCGTAGGAGTCCCGTCCGACGCCCAGTATCGCTCCGGTGTGGGGGTGGGTGAGGATGCGGGTGAACGAGGTCGCGGTGCCGGCGAGGTGCCGGGCGGTGTCGGCGTCGATCGGTCCGACGCCGTGCAGGAACCCGGGGTCCTCTGAGGCCCCGAGCAGGGTGAGGACGGGGACGGTGACCGCCACCGTCGCGCGGACACCGCGGCCGACCCCGTCGGGGGTGGTTCCGTTCATCAACAGGTCCGTGAACGCGTCCGCGCGGGCTTGATCGACGGTGAGGCCCTCCCCGGGGTGCGCCTTCGTGGTGCCGGCCGACGCATGCGCGATGTCGGTGAGCCGTTCGTGGATCTCCAGGGCGACCGCGTTCCCCAGGAACGCGGTCACATACGCCATGCCGTCGCGGGCGGGCTCGATCCTGACGCACCGGTTCTGGATCGCGGCGACCCGCCGGTCGTGGATCGAGGTGGGATGCATCCGTTCCCGGATGATCCGCGCCCGCCGGTCCGTCTTCGCCACCGTTTGCGCGACCGCGACCGGGAGCACCGCCTCCTCGAACTGAACCCGGGTTTCGGCGGGGAGGGTCAGCGCGTGGTCGACGATCTTCTGCGCATGCCGGTAACTGATCTCCCCCACCTCCAACGCCGCCCTCGTCCTCGGCAACTGGTGGGTGATCATCTGACTCTCGGCCAACAACGTCTGGATGGTGCACTCCGGCATCCGGAGCGCCGCCGCGAGCTCCGCGGTGATCATGCGCCTCGCCCGTTCACCGACCGACCAGGGCGCGACCCCGCGACCCTCACCCAGCGCCTCCTCCTCCCGCTCGCACACACGCCGGGCCTCATCGATCAGCGCTGTGCGCAGAGCGGTCGCCTGCGCGATCATCCGCTCCGCCTCCACGACAGCATCGATCACCTCGCCGAGAGCGGCGTCAGAGCGAACGCGGACCGCTCGCATCCGATGTCGAAGTGCATCCCCATCGGGGATTTCCCACCGATCAACTGTGATTTCGTCCATACCAGAACTCGACCGCACACCACCGACATCCCACCCCCGAAACAAGCCCGAGACCTGCCCCAGAGCCCGTATTCTGCGCCCCACCCATTCATCGTTACCAATCCGTGACATCGACGGCCGCCGACGCCGATCCCACAACGATGTCGGTGGTCATTTCTAGGGTGGAAGTACACCATCAGCGGGCCGGCTGCAGACGAGGAGGAACCCTTGCCCACTCTTGATTTCGCACCAGACACCCGAACCCGAACCCCATGGGGCCTCGCAGTCGTTCAAGTGCACGACGATCTCTGGCGCGTGACGATGCCGGAGGGTGATGTGCTCGGCTACATCGAACGCTTCGCCACCAATAGTGGGCAGAGGTTCAGGGCGAAACGATTCCTCGCGAGACTGCGCAGATTCATGGTCGACGGCGAATTCTGGGATATGGATGACGCCCTGGAATGCTTCCGGGCGAACTGAGCGCGGAGGCGGGAGTAGTGAGCGCGGGGCACCGAGCACGGATACGGTGACACCCTGCGCGATGCACGGGCCGGGAGCATCCGTCGGGCTATGGTGCCCCCATGCAGTGGTGGACTGATTTTCTGGACTGGCTCGGTAGCGACGAATCACGGGGGGTACTCCTCGACGTCATGCTTCCATTCGTGGCGATCCTGGTCGCAGGCATCGTCGCAGCCGCGATCGGTCGAGGTTCGACCAAGCGGCTCTTAACCCTCAACGACCGTGAGAACCGCATCTCCGCAGTGGCGACGATGATCGGTGCGGCACGCCGCGCCTCAGTGTGGAACACCCTCAGCGGCCCGGAGCAGCAGCACGCCGACCACGTCGCGAGTGAAGCAGACGTGCGGGTGCGCCTCCTCGCCGTCCCCGGTTCGGGCTTGGCCGCCGATTGGGCCGCGCACGAGCTGCTGTCGATGAAGAAGAACTCCGTCTCGTTCAGCTTTCAGGCGGAACAGTCGCTCATCGAGTTCCGCGATCGCATGGTGACCTGGCAGGCCAAGCCGAACAGGGCCCGCAAGCTCTTCAAAAACGACCTCGACCTCTGGGCCTACGAGGACTCGCAGCAGACCAACGACATCGTGTCGCAGCAGCGGGCGTGGGCCGCCGCGCAGGTCGCCACCGAGACAGAGCCCGTCTCCAACCCGTCGAAACCTGCGGATGTCGTCGCCCCACGCCCCTCGGACTCGTTCGCACCACCGATCGATCGACCCTCACTCGCAGCACCGGCGACCATCGAGCCGCCGCGGGTGCAGACGCTGCCAGACCGCGACATCCAGGCTGCGACGCCCTCCGACTCGCACACCGATGACCGTGCCGCGGCCGATGGCGACGACGACGCCCGCCGCGAGGATCATGCCGAGGCTCCCGCCCTCATCGAGCCCGAGGTGGCGAGTAACTCCGCCCGCGATGCCGACTCCGTATCCGTCTCGGCGACCCGTGAATCCGACCAGGACGACGATGACGAGATGACCGAGGCCGCCTACTCCCCCGTCACTGCGAATGCTGTCACCAAGCGCAACAACCCGCCGTCTGTGGGGGATGACGGTCGCAAGTACTAGCGGCGCCCGCTGTGAGGCTGATGATCTCCGGAGTCGCGCTACTTGGCACGGTTACGGCCACCCTCGCGAGCTGGTTCGTTGAGCTGGTGCAGCGGGACAGGCCGACCGCTATCGCCGACGATCCTCCACTACGCGCGCGCAACATGCCGGGCGTAAGGCCCCGCATGACGATCACACAGAGATCGACCATCGGGAATCCATATGTGCCTAGTCTTCGGGTCCGTCACGAGCCCCCGGCGCGGTTCCAACACGCGACCGTACGAGCAAAATGCCGGTGCTCTGTCCACGGAGCTACGGAAGCGGGTCCGGTCAGCCAATCCAG
>JBEANR010000047.1:0-13155 GCA_041165365.1 Actinomycetota bacterium
CGCTCTCCTCCGCGCGGCTCAGCTTGGCTGCGAGCACGGCACCGCCGTGGACCCTACGGAGGGCTCCGCGCACCTCGAGCGAGTCGAGGTCGCGTCGGATGGTCTCGGGGGTGACGTCGAATTCCGTCGCGAGACCCACCACGGCGACGCGGCCGTGCTCGGCGAGCAACCGCTCGATGAGGGCCTGGCGTTCTTCTGCGTACACCGATCCCGTCTCCTTCGACTCTCGCGAGCGGAGGGGCTCCGTCGCGATATCGGAAACATTACCGAACAATCACAGACAGAACAATAGATTCACAGAAAAAACAACATCAGTATAGGCGGACAGGGGCAAGGAACGGGGTCCTTCCGTGGATCGAGCCTGCCGAGATCCGGTCATTCCGTGGGGGTCTCGGCGACGCGTCCTCCTCCGTCGGGCGCTGCTCGACCTGCGGGGTTGGCGCCACCGCTGATCGAGCCTGCCGAGATCCGGGGGCCTCCGTCGGGCGCTGCTCGACCTGCGGGGTTGACGCCACCGTGGATCGAGCCTGCCGAGATCCGGGGTCCGCGCGGGTCGGCGCTCAGGCGCTCAGGCGCTCCAGCTGCGAAGCATCCAGAACAAGGTCGGCGGCGAGCGCGGAGTCACGGATGCTCGCCTCCCGCCGAGCACCGGGGATCGGGATGACGGTGTGCTGCAGCGCGAGCTCCCAGGCCAACACCACCCGCTGCGGGCTGACCTCGAGTTCGGCGGCGACGGCGGCGATCGCGGCGGACCGTGCGCCGTCGGATCCGGTACCCCCGACGCCGACATCCGCTGCGCGCGACGCCCCTCCGAGCGGGCTCCACGGCAGGAACGCGATCTCGTGCTCGGCGCAGTAGTCCATTTCGGCGGCGCTCGAGAGGAACACGGGTGAGAACTGGTTCTGCACCGAGACCAGGCGGCCGCCCAGGATGTCGTCGGCCACGCGGATCTGCTCGATCGACGTGTTCGAGACTCCCGCCATCCTGATGATCCCTTCATCGAGCAGGGTGCGGATGGCGCCCATCGACTCCTCGAAGGGCACCGCGGGGTCGGGGCGGTGGAACTGGTACAAGCCGATCGCGTCGCCACCGAGTCTCGTCAGTGAATCGCGGGCGGATCGCGCCAGGTGCTCGGGCGAGCCGTTCACGCTCCATTCGCCGCGTCCGTAGACGTGACCGCCCTTCGTGGCGATGAGCACCTCCTCGGATCGACCCTGCAGCGCCTCGGCGATGAGCACCTCGTTGTGGCCCTGCCCGTCGGCGGCGGAGGTATACGCGTCGGCGGTGTCGATCAGGGTGACGCCGGCGTCGAGCGCCGCATGGATCGTGGCGATCGCCTGCTCGCGATCCGGCCTTCCGGGTGTCGACAGCGGCATCCCGCCGAGTCCGATGGCGCTGACGGTCACGTCTCCGATGCGGCGATATCTCATGGTTCGAGACTACGTGCGGCACTGGCCGCGCCTGCCCGGCCCACCCCGACGTCACACCCCACACCCCGCCTTTAGGATGGAGCCCATGGCCGCCGGAGACTCCTTCTACATCGCGACGCCCATCTTCTACGTCAACGACGTACCCCACATCGGCCACGCCTACACCGAGGTGGCCGCGGATGTCCTCGCCCGCTGGCACCGGCAGAGCGGCGACGACACCTGGCTGCTCACGGGCACCGACGAGCACGGACAGAAGATCCTGCGCACGGCCGTGGCGAACGACACCACCCCCAAGGAGTGGGCCGACAAGCTCGTCGAGGACGCCTGGATCCCGCTGCTCGAGACCCTCGACATCGCCAACGACGACTTCATCCGCACCACCGACGAGCGCCACGAGACCGCCGTCACCATCTTCCTCACGAAGCTGCACGACGACGGGTTCATCTATGCGGGCGAGTATGAGGGGTACTACTGCGTCGGGTGCGAGGAGTACAAGCAGCTCGACGACCTGATGGAGACGGAGACGGGCGACTTCGCCGGTCAATTGCTGTGCCGCATCCACACCCGACCCGTCGAGATCCTCAAGGAGCGCAACTACTTCTTCAGGATGAGCGACTTCCAGGAGCGCCTCCTCGCGCTGTACCGCGACCGCCCCGACTTCATCCAGCCGGAGAGTCTGCGCAACGAGATCGTGTCGTTCGTGTCATCCGGCCTGCAGGACCTGTCGATCTCCCGATCGAGCTTCGATTGGGGCATCACCGTGCCGTGGGACGACAGCCACGTCGTCTACGTGTGGTTCGACGCCCTGCTCAACTACATCACCGCCATCGGCTACGGAGTGGATGACGACAACTTCCGTCGCCGCTGGCCGGCCACGCAGCTCGTGGGCAAAGACATCGCCCGTTTCCACGCGGTCATCTGGCCCGCCATGCTCATGGCGGCCGGACTGGAGGTTCCGAAGCAGGTCTTCGGGCACGGCTGGTTGCTCGTCGGTGGCGAGAAGATGTCGAAGTCGAAGCTCACCGGCATCGCGCCGAGTCAGATCACCGACACCTTCGGCGTCGACGCGTTCCGGTACTACTTCATGAGTGCGATCGCCTTCGGACAGGACGGCTCGTTCAGCTGGGAGGACCTCTCGGCCCGCTACCAGTCCGAGCTGGCCAACGGATTCGGCAACCTCGCCTCACGGGTCATCGCGATGATCGGGCGCTACTTCGACGATGCCGTGCCGTCGCCCGCCGACTACACCGCGGCCGACCTGGGCATCCAGCAGGTCGTCGCTGCGGCGTCGGAGAAGGCCCACGCCGCGATGGGCCGCCTCGCCATCCACGAGGCCATCGCGGCGATGTGGACCATCGTCGACGAGCTCAACGGGTACATCACGATCCAGGAGCCGTGGATGCTCGCCAAAGACGAGTCGCAGCGTGCTCGCCTGGGCACGGTGCTGTACACCGCCGCGGAGGGCCTGAGGGCGCTTGCGGTGCTGTTGTCGCCGGTCATCCCGCAGGCGACGCACAAGCTGTGGAAGGCTCTCGGGCTCGACACCGAGCTCGGTCACCTGACCGATCAGGTGATCGTCGACGCCGGCCACTGGGGGCAGCTGCCTGCGGCGACCCGCGTGCATGCGATCGAGGCGCTGTTCCCGCGGATCGACGCTCCCGAGCCGTCCGTCGCGCAGGGAGCGGCGTGAGCGACGCGGGCGATCCGTCGCGGTACATCCGCCAGCGCGAGTCCAGGTCCGAGCACGGGCAGACTCGCGATCTGAGCTACCCGCCCTTGCCCTCGGCGCTCACCGTCGGGTGCTACGACAACCACACCCATCTCGAGATCGCCGATTCCGATGACCCTCTCGACTACCTGGAGCAGCTGGACCGTGCCTCCAGTGTCGGCATCAAGGGGGTGGTGCAGGTCGGAGGCGACCTCGAGACGTCGCGCTGGTCGGCTGAGATGGCGGCGAAGGAGCCGCGGATGCTCGCGGCCGTCGCCATCCATCCGAACGAGGCACCGGCATACGAGGCTGCGGGCACTCTCGACGACGCGCTGGCAGAGATCGATCTCCTCGCGGCCAGGCCCCGAGTGCGCGCGGTCGGCGAGACCGGGCTCGACTTCTTCCGCACGCCGGAGGAGGGCAGGGCCGCGCAGCACCGATCGTTCGAAGCCCACATCGGCATCGCGAAGAAGCACGATCTGGCCATGCAGATCCACGACCGCGACGCGCACGACGCCGTGATCGAGACGCTCCTGCGGGTCGGAGCGCCCGATCGCACGGTGTTCCACTGCTTCTCCGGCGATGCCGACATGGCGAGGTTCTGTGCCGACCAGGGCTGGTACCTCTCCTTCGCCGGCAACGTCACGTTCAAGAACGCGGGCGATCTGCGCGACGCGCTCGAGGTGATCCCGCGAGACAGGATCCTGGTCGAGACGGATGCCCCGTTCCTCACGCCGGCACCGCTGCGTGGTCGCCCGAACTCCCCGTATCTGATCCCCCTCACGTTGCGCTTCATGGCGGACCACCTCGGCACCGACGTGTCGATGCTCGCCGCCCAGATCTCGTCGAACACCGAGCTGGTCTACGGGGCATGGGACGCCGAGCCGGTGACGCAGGGCCCGGGTTCGCCGTGGGACGACGCGGTCGACCCCGCGGATCTGGCGTGACCGCGCGGATCTCGGCAGGCCATGCCCGCTGGTCGAGCTCGTCGGGACCGCCCCGTATGGTCCGCCCGCGAGTCTCGGCAGGCCCTGCCCGCTGGTCGAGCTTGTCGAGACCTCCTTACACGGTGCGCGTGGGGATCTCGGCACGCTCGATCGACGGGTTTGGCGGGCTGCGCCCCATCCGCTGGTCGAGCTTGTCGAGACCGGCCCGCGTGGTGCGCGCGCGGATCTCGGCGGGCTCGATCGACGGGATCGGCCGCGTCGCGGGGATCTCAGCATGCTCGATCAGCGGGATCGGCCCCCCCGCGTGAGCACCCGTCAGCTGCTCGGCCCCGCCGAGATCCGCGACCTCGCGGCCCTGCTCGATCTGCAGCCCACGAAGAAGCTCGGCCAGAACTTCGTCATCGACGCCAACACCGTGCGGCGCATCGTGCGCACGGCGGGCGTCGAGCGCGCAACCTCCGTCGTCGAGATCGGCCCGGGGCTCGGCTCGCTCACCCTCGGGATACTCGAGGTCGGGGCATCCGTCGTCGCCGTGGAAATCGATGAGAGGCTGGCGCAGCAGCTTCCGCTGACCGTCGGTCTGCTGCATCCCGACGCCCCGCTGACGGTGGTGACCGCCGACGCTCTTCGGCTCGACGTGCTGCCCGGTGACCCGACCGTGCTGGTCGCCAACCTGCCGTACAACGTGTCGGTGCCGGTGTTGTTGCACATGCTCGAGACGTTCCGCGGCATCCGTTCCGGACTCGTCATGGTGCAGGCCGAGGTCGGTCAGCGGCTCGCCGCCCCACCCGGGTCGAAGGTCTATGGCAGTCCGAGCGTCAAGGCGGCCTGGTTCGGGCACTGGAAGACTTCCGGGCAGGTGAGCCGACAGGTGTTCTGGCCGGTGCCGAACGTGGACTCGATCCTCGTCTCGTTCTCGCTGCGGAACGAATCGCTCGGCACCGAAGACGAACGGCTCACCACCTTCGCGCTCGTCGATGCCGCGTTCCAGCAGCGCCGCAAGATGCTGCGGCAGTCGCTCTCGACCGTGCTCGGCGATGCTGCAGCGGCGACGGCCAGGATGATGCGCGCCGGCGTCGACCCCACAACCCGCGGTGAGCAGCTGACCGTCGACGACTTCCTGCGCATCGCCCGCGCCGGCCCGGCGATCGCGCGCGATTAGGCGTCTCCGCGCCGCGCGCTAGGTTGGAACCATGACCATCGCGGCACCCACCACCGTGGTCCACGCCCGGGCCCCCGGCAAGATCAACGTCTTCCTCAAAGTCGGGTCGCGTCTCGACGACGGATTCCACGACGTCGCCACGGCCTACCAGGCCGTGTCGCTCTACGAAGACGTGAGGGCCTCCGTCGCCGACGACTTCTCGGTCTTGTTCACCGGCTCCGTCGACGTCTCCCGACTTCCGACCGACGCCTCGAACCTCGCCATCAAGGCGGCGATGGCTCTCGCCCGCCACACCGGGTATCGGGGTGGCGCGCATCTCGAGATCGACAAGCACGTTCCCATCGCCGGCGGCATGGGAGGGGGATCAGCCGATGCCGCGGCCACCCTCGTCGCGTGCGACACCCTCTGGGGCACCGACGTCGGCCGGGACGACCTGCTCTCGATCGCTGCCGCTCTCGGCGCCGACGTGCCGTTCTCCGTCACCGGCGGAACAGCCATCGGCACCGGGCGGGGCGACCAGCTCAGCCCGGCGCTCGCCAAAGGTCAGTTCCAGTGGGTGCTGGCCCTCGCCGACTTCGGCATGTCCACACCCGAGGTGTACAGCGAACTGGACCGTCACCGCGACCGCCACGCGCAGGACATCTTCCCCGCCGAACCTCAGCCGCAGGTCGACACCAACGTGTTGCAGGCGCTTCGGGCGGGGGATCCGCACATGCTCGCGAACGTGCTCTACAACGATCTGCAGGCTCCCGCCCTGCACCTCGAGCCCGAACTGGCCGCGGTCATCGAGCTGGGCGAGGAGAACGGTGCCCTCGCCGGGATGATCTCCGGCTCCGGCCCCACCATCGCGTTCCTCGCGGCCGACCTCGACTCGGCCCTCGAGTTGCAGATCGCCCTCAGCGCGGCGCGGCTGCGCGTGGTGCGCGCCACCGGTCCCGTGCACGGCGCGCGCGTCATCACCGCGTAGTGGCTGGTCGCGGGCGTCGTGCGCGCCCCGACCCCGCGACCGAATCACCTCTGGTTGGCGGATTCATCGCTTAAGAGGTAGATCGGCCAACTGGGGGGCATTCGGTCGACGCCGGGTCGGGCTCACCGGGGCGGGCATGAGCAGCGTGGCCCGATGGGGCGGGCGTGAGGCCGGCGGCCCGCAAGCGGAACCCGACCCGTCGATACACTGGATGCCGCGCCATCCGTCCTCGCGCGGGTCTGGATCTCACCCATGGGCTCACTGCCGCCGCTCGTCGAACCGGGCCCGCCGCTCAGCGCCGATGCGAGGGCGAGGGGGTCGAGGCAGCTCCTGCTGCCCGGGTTCGGAGAACTCGCCCAGCGACGCCTCGCCGCGGCGCGCGTACTGGTGATCGGAGCCGGCGGCCTCGGCTCGCCCGTGCTCTCCTACCTCGCCGGAGCGGGCATCGGCACCCTCGGCATCGTGGACTCCGACACCGTCGACATCAGCAACCTGCACCGCCAGATCATCCATCGCACCGCGGATGTCGGCGAGCCGAAGACCTCGAGTGCGTCCAGGGCGATCGCGGCCTCCAGCCCACTCACCACGGTGGTGCAGCACCCCGTGCGCCTCGACCGCCACAACGCGCTCACCGTGATGTCGGGCTACGACCTCGTCGTCGACGGCAGCGACAACTTCGCGACCCGTTACCTGGTGAGCGACGCCGCCGCGCTGCTGCGCCTGCCGCACGTCTGGGGGTCGGTGCTGCGGTTCGACGGGCAGGTCGCCGTGTTCTGGGAGGGCGCGCCGCCCGCCCGCGCCCTCGACTACCGCGACCTGCATCCGGTGCCCCCCGCGCCGGGCGACGTGCTCTCGTGCGACGAGGCGGGAGTGCTCGGGTCGGTGTGCGCCGTGATCGGCGCGATGATGGCGACCGAGGCGATCAAACTCGTGACCGGTACGGGCGAACCGTTGCTCGGTCGGGTGGCGACCTTCGACGGCCTCGACGCCTCATGGCGCGAACTCGCGGTCACCAGGGCGCCCGACCGGCGCCCCGTCACCGGACTCATCGACTACGACCTCTTCTGCGGTGCCGCCGACGGCCCAGAAGGCGGCATCGGGAGCGGACACGGTGAGCCGGATGCCGCGACCATCGGCCCCGCCGACCTCCGCGCCGCGCTGCTCGACCCCGCCGCACGGCTCGTGGATGTGCGCGAACCGGACGAGCACGCGCAGGACCACCTCGACGGCGACCTGCTGCTGCCGCTCGAGGAGTTGCTGCGGGATCCCGTGCGGCTCGGCGATCCCGGGGGGAACCGTGATCCCGGGGGATTCCGCGGTGCCGCGGGGTCCGACGCTGGTGGCGCGCTGATCGTATACTGCGCGACGGGGCGCCGATCGGCGCGGGCGGTGCAGGTGCTGAGGGAGGCGGGCATCCCCGCCGTGTCGTTAGCGGGTGGCATCCGCGCGTTCCGGGAGGCCGAGGCGGCGGCCGCGCTCTGACAGTCGGCTCATGGGTCACGGACGCCCCCGCCGTCGACGTGCAACCGCCGACTAACCGCCCGCGAACGGCGGGAGCACGTCGAGCACGTCTCCGGCCGAGACGGGAGCCGCGTCATCCGTCTCCGCGACGGTGTTGAGCAGGAACGAGCAGCGGCCGATCACCTCCGCGAGGCGCCCCGCCGAGTCCGCGGGAGCGCGCGCGATCACCTGCTCCAACACCTCGGCGATGGTCGAGGGGCTGTGCGCCGGCAGGTCGAGCTCGTCCACCCCCGCGGCGGCGCGCGCCGCCGCGAACAGGCGCACCCTGACGATGTCCGCCGGTACCACGTCAGCCACCGATCGCGCTCATCGTGCGGGCCGGTTGCACGAAGGTGTCCGCGTCGAGGCCGTGACCGGCCGGCTTCGCCCACATGGCGTCGCGCCACAGCTCGGCGAGCTCGTGGTCCGAGGCCCCGGCGCGCAGCGCACCCAGCAGATCGGTCTCGGTGTGCGAGAACAGGCACGAGCGCACCCCACCCTCCGCGGTGAGCCGCGTGCGCCGGCAGTCGGCGCAGAACGGCTCGGAGACCGACGCGATGATGCCGACGCGACCGAGAACCGGTCCGCCGGGTCGATCGCGCACCACGAAGAGCTCCGCCGGTGCCCCGTCGCGGGGCTCGTCGTCGGCGACGAGGTCGAATCGCTCGGCGAGGCGGGAGCGCACCTCGGCGGCGGTCACCATGGTCGAACGCTCCCAGGCGTGATCGGCGTCGAGTGGCATCTGCTCGATGAATCTCAGTTGGTGCCCGCGCTCGAGGCACCACGCCAGCAGTTCGACGGCCTGATCGTCGTTCACACCCCTCAGCAGCACCGCGTTGATCTTGATCGGACCGAGACCGGATGCCGCGGCCGCATCGATCCCGGAGAGCACTCGATCGAGGAACGGACGCCTGGTCACCTCGAGGAACGTCGCGGCGTGCACCGTGTCGAGCGAGACGTTGATGCGGTCGAGACCGGCGGCGGCGAGGTCGGCGGCGCGCGACGAGAGCCCGATCGCGTTGGTGGTGAGCGAGATCTCGGGTCGAGGATCGAGAGCCGCGCAGGCGGCGATGATGTCCACGAGGTCTTTTCGCAGAAGCGGCTCACCGCCGGTGAAACGCACCTGCCGCACGCCGAGGCTCTCGACGGCGATGCGCACGAGTCTGGCGATCTCCGCGGCCTGCAACAGCTCGGCGGTCGGCTTGGTCGGCAGGCCCTCGGCGGGCATGCAGTAGGTGCAGCGCAGATTGCAGCGGTCGGTCAGCGAGATGCGGAGGTCGGTGGCGGTGCGGCCGTGGGTGTCGAGGAGTGCCGGGGTGCCTTCGGGCCTGGGCATCCGTTCGACCGCGGATGGCACCGCCGGACGCAGCACCGGGATGCCGAGGGAGACGCTCATGGTTCCAGGCTAGGTGACGCGGGTGGGAGACACGACGGGAACGCGGAACGGCCCGTCACACCGAGGTGTGACGGGCCGTCCGTAATGCCGGGTTGCTGGGTTGCTCTGGTGCTGACGGCCCGATGGGCCGGCGTGACTAGTTGGCGGTGATCTTCGCGATGCCGACCACGAGGTCGCCCGTGACAGCGTCGGTGCCGAAGGTCTCGTTCAGCAGCGCGGCGGCGTCTTCGGAGACGTAGACCGTGGTGCCCTCGAGCACGTAGTTGCCGTCGGCGTCCTGCTCGATGTCCATCAGGGTCGTTCCGTCGAGACGGAAGATGTTGACGTCTTCGGCGACGAGCTCACCGTTGAGGGTGACGGTGCCGTAGAGCGCCGCGTCGGTTCCCGGGTCGATCCTGAAGTCGCTGAGTCCGACGGTCTTGTCGCCGGCTGCCAGCGTGATGCCGGAACCGTCGTGCTCGACCGAACCCTGCACGTACGGGCGGTATCCGGTGCTCTTGTCGTACACGTCGACGTTGCCGCCGGTGATCGGGAACGAGAAGACGCCGTCGGTGAAGGTCGCCGTGCCGAGCACGCCGGGGGTGAGGCCGAGGCCGGTGATGGCGTCGACGAAGCCCTGATCGGCGGTGACCTCGGTCATGTCGCCGCTCAGCGTGGCGATCGAGGCGATGGGCTCCGGGTCGGCCGACTCGGTCGACGACTCGCTCGCGGCGGGGGTCTCGGCCGGGGTGGAGCAGGCGGCGAGGCCGGCGACGAGGAGGCCGGCGGCGGCGATTCCGAGGGTGCTCTTGTAGAACTTACGCATGATTTCTCATCCTTCGTGTGGAGTGTGTGCGGTTGGTGTTGTCAGGCGTTCGGGGGCGATGCGGCAAAGGTTTGGACGGGTTCAGTTCCGTGACCTTTCCGTTATCTAATTCAGCGAACGTCCAGCTTTCTCACTGCTGGGCGCCTGACGCCGCCACCTCGCCCGTGTGACCCATCGCCACGCGCGGGAGGGTCTCTCGACTCGCGCACTCGCGAAACGCGCCACATAGTCGGTCGCTGGGGAGCGGCGGATGTCGGCGGGCGAGCCCTCCTGCACCACCCGGCCGTCTTCGAGCACGACGACGTGATCGGCGAGGTGGAGCGCGTCGAGCAGATCGTGGGTGACGAGCACCGTGGCGCCTCCGAATTCGCGCAGGTGGCGGGACAGATCCTTCCGCACCTCGATGCGTGTGCCGGCGTCGAGGGCCGAGAGCGGCTCGTCGAGCAGGAGCAGGGCGGGCTCGAGCGCGAGACCACGCGCGAGGGCGACCCGCTGAGCCTGACCGCCCGACAGTGCGGAGGGGCGGGAGTGCGCGCACGCCCCGACGCCGAGTCGATCCAGCCAGCCCTGCGCCGCCACGAGGGCTTCACGACGCGGTGTCCGGTGGGCGAGCGGCCCGAAGGCGACGTTGTCGAGGGCGGTGAGGTGCGGGAAGAGCAGGTAGTCCTGGAACACCACACCGATGCCGCGCGCCGCGGGCCCGAGGTGCACGCCCGCGGCGACGTCGTCGAGCACACGCCCATCGACGATCACCGAGCCCTGCTCGGGGCGCAACAGCCCCGCGAGGCAGCGGAGGGCGGTGGACTTGCCGGCGCCGTTCGGTCCGACGATGGCGGTCACGGTGTGCGCGGGCACGGAGAGCCTCAGGCGCAGATCGAAACCGGGGCGGGTGACCGCGACATCCGCCAGCAGTCCGGTGGGGTGGGTCATGATGCGAGCCCACCGACCCACTTCTCACGCAGGCTCACCAGCACGACGATCGAGACGACGAGCAGGATGAGCGAGATGACGTAGGCGGAGCCGGGATCCGACTGGAGGGCGAGGTAGGCCGAGAGGGGCATCGTCTGGGTCACTCCGGGCAGATTGCCCGCGAAGGTGATCGTCGCACCGAACTCGCCGAGCGCCCTGGCGAAGCACAGCACGGCGCCGGCGGTCACCCCGGGAGCGACGAGAGGCAGGGTGATCCTCGCGAAGATGCGCCAGCGCGAGGCGCCGAGGGTGGCGGCGGCGGCGTCGAGCCGGTGGTCGGCGCTGCGCAGCGACCCTTCGACCGCCAGCACGAGGAACGGCATCGCGACGAACGTCTGCGCGAGCACGACCGCCGTGGTGGTGAAGGGCACCTGGATGCCCGTCCACTCGTAGAGCGGCCCCCCGAGCATCCCCCGCCGACCCAGCAGCAGCAGCAGGGCGACACCGCCCACGACGGGCGGGAGCACGAGCGGCACGGTCACCAGGGCGCGCAGCGCCCGCCTCGCCGGGGCGGGCCACATCGACGAGCGCGCGAGCACCCAGGCCAGCGGCACCCCGAGTACGAGGCTCAGACCGGTGGCCGCTGCCGCCGTGCCGAGGGAGAGCCACAGGGCCTCGCCGATCGCCGGCGAGACGAGCAGCCCGACCGTGTCGCCCCACGGCACCTGCCCGACGAGGGCGACGAGCGGCAGCACGAGGAAGGCGAGCGCCAGCCCGGCAGGCAGCCAGAGCACGGCGGGCACCCCGGAGGGGTGTCCATCACCGCGCGGGGGCCGGGGCTTCGTCTCGAGCGCCGTCATGGAATCAGGAAGCCGGCGGCGGCGAGCGCCTCCCGGCCGACGTCGCCGAGCACGAAGGCGACGAACGCTTCGGCGGCATCCGGGTTGGGTGCGGCGGTCAGCGCCACGATCGGGTACGCGGACACCACGTCGGCGGCTCCGGCGGCCTCGATGCCCTCCACGGCGTCACCCGCGGCCAGCACGTCCGTCGCGTACACGAGCGCCGCGTCGACTTCGCCGAGCTCGACCTTGGTGAGCGCCGCCCGCACGTCCTGCTCGAGGGTGTCGGCGACCGGGGTGACTCCGGCGGCGGCGAGCAGCCGCGTCGAGGCCGCACCGCAGGGCACCTCCGGGGCGCACAGGGCGATCACGGCCTCGGGGTCGGCGAACGACTCGAGGCCGGTGATGTCGGCGGGATTGCCGGCGGGCACGGCGATCTCGAGGGTGTTGCCTGCGAAGGTCTGCGGCGTCTCGGTGCTCAGGCCGCCGTCGGTGATCGTCGACATGGTCGCCGCGCTCGCCGCGGCGAAGACGTCGACCGGGGCTCCCGAGACGATGCCCTCGGCGAGAGCGGAACTGCCCCCGAGATTGAGCACGACGGTCACGTCGGGGTGCGCGGCTTCGAAGTCGTCGGCGATCGCACCGAACGCGTCCGTCAGCGATGCGGCTGCGAAGACGGTGAGAGTGCCCCGCAGGCCGTCGGCCTCGAGGCTGCCGTCTCCGCGGCCGTCGTCGGTCGGCCCTCCGCCGGGCGTGCACCCGCTGATGATCGTCAGCGTGAGCGCCGCGCACGCGAGGGACACGAGCGGACGACGGATGCCGCGACCGGGCCTCATGGGAGGGAGATCCCCACCGACGTCGCCTTGATCGTGGCGGCGGCCACCGACCCCACCTCGAGGCCGAGTTCGTCGACGGCCTCCCGGGAGACCAGCGACACGATGCGGAACGGGCCGGCCTGCACCTCAACCTGCGCCATCACGGTGTCCTTCACGATGCGGGTCACGATGCCCGTCAACCTGTTGCGCGTCGACATCGGCGAGCCCGGGCCGAGCGGGGACTCCACGGCGAGCTCCTGGGCGAGTGCCGCCAACTGCTCACCGCCCACGGCCTGCCGCCCGCCGGCATCCTTCACCACCTCGAGTCGCCCGCTCTCGGCCCAGCGCCGCACGGTGTCGTCGCTGACCCCGAGCAGCGCGGCGGCGTCGGTGATTCTGATCGTGTGCGACGTCATCCCCTCAGACTAGGCGAACACCGCAGAAGCGGCGGCATAGGCCCCAATCGACCGCAAATGAGTTGTCCCGTCGCAGGGGTCGCCCGCTCCGAATCATCCGTATGAATCCGCAGACGCCGCCGAGGTCGAAGTCGCGATCGGCGTGGTGGAATGAGGGCGTGCAGCGCATCCTGTTCGAGCTCCGACGGTCGCTCGCCGCGCCCTCCCGCAACCCGCGGATGGCCACGGTGCTGGGTCGACTTCTCGGCATCGCGTTCATGG
>JBEANR010000048.1:0-9989 GCA_041165365.1 Actinomycetota bacterium
CCCCATCCGTCGGGGCGGGGCACATCACGTCCGTCGGCATAGAGCTCGACGAGAGCGGCGACCTGGGCCTCGAGCGCCACACGGGACGCGATCGGACGCGACTGCTCACTCGCCGCCGAGCCTATGCGCGAGTCGCGCGGACGCGCCTCGAAGTACGCGTCGCTCACCGCGATCGGCGCTCGCTCGGCGATCCCGGCCACAATCACCTGCCGTTGCAGCGAGTACCAGGGGAACAGGAGCGTCACCCCGCGGTGCTCGTCGAGCGCGCGCGCCTTGCGCGAGCCGTAGTTGGTGACGAAGTCGAAGTGGGGAGCGGCGCCGACATCCATCCCCTTGAGAAGGACGGTCCTGCTGCTGGGCGCGCCGTCCGGATCCACGGTGCCGACGACCATGGCATTCGGCTCGTAGACCTCGGCGCGCTCGACGTCGTCGAGCCATCGCGCGAACTGCACCATCGGGTCGGCGTCGAGGTCGGACTCCGAGAGCCCGACCGATCCGTAATCGGTGTGGCGACTCAGCGAATCCATGGGCTCACCCTAAACCTGCCGGTCGGGCCACCGGATGACGCGCTGCCCGACCAGTACACCGCGAGTTGGCCGAGTGATCACTATGGCGGTCACACGGCCAACTCGCGATGGATCGGCCGGGTCGTTCCATCGAGACCTACGAGCTCGACCCTCAGGTCCTGGGCTTCCCTCACCCCCGATCGCTCGAGAGCCTGTCGCACGGCGGAGAACTGGGCGAGCAGACGGGGCGACGCGCCATCCTGGATCGACACCACGGCAGCGGTCAGGCCCGAGAGCGCGACCCGGTCGAGAAGCGGTGAGCCGAGTCCGAGCGAGCGGCGGGCGGTGATAGTCGCCGCCACCAGGGAGAGCGCAGACGGCTCGCTGCCGAGCCAACGGCGCAATAAACGCAGGTACACGATCGCCTGAGCGGCGGCGAATCTCACCTCGGGGGCGCGCCTACCCTCGATCTCTGCGACGACGAGAGCTCCTGAAGCATCGAGGAAGAGGGCGTCCGAAACCGCCGTGAAGGCGTGCACCGGTCCGGGCACCGGATTCGGCGTCAGCGCGGCCACCAGGTCGGCGCCGATCTCATCCATCACCCGCCGGCGCTCCTCAGCGCTGTTGAAGATCGCCGAGAACTCCTGCTGGATGACCGCGCGCCCGCGCACGGCGAAAGCGCCGGCTCCGACGGCACCGCGTCCGTCGGCCGCCGCAGGCAGCACGAGGTCGAGGTAGCGCAGCAGAGCGGGGAGTCGCTCTCGGAGCTCGGCATCGGACATCCACCGGGTCCACGCGGGATCGAAGTCGTCGCGACGGGCCGGGTCGCCACCGAAACGCCATCGGCGCCGATCGAAGTGCACGTCGAGCACGCGAGCGAGCCCGCAGTGCAGGCGAGCGCGATGGAGGTTGGCGTCGACGTCCGACCAGAGGTGGAGGTCGACCGGATAGCGCACCCCGCGCACGTAACGGGTCAGTGCACCGAGCACACCGAACGGCGAGAAGGCGGCGACGAGCAACGGCCCCGGCGGCCGGATCATGCGTGACGGCACCGCTTCCGCGGTCGATTCGAAGCTCATGCCGACCAGTGTCCGACCACGGCAGACGTCAGGCGCCGACGGACACCGGCATTAAACCCCGTCGAAACGGAGTCGTAACACCGCTCCCGCACACTCGGCTGAACGCTTGGTTTTCCCGGAGCCTCATCGTCGTCTTCGACCGAATGAGCCATGACCGGAACACGTGAGGTGTCTCGACTCGATCGCGCCTCGTGCGCGATCCCGACGCCAGGAGACCGCGTGACCCCCGACAACTCAGCACCGCAGCCGTCCGACTCGTTCGCCGTACCCGCGATCGACATCGCCCCGTTCGTCGTGAACCGGGCCGACGATCCGCAGGCGCAGCAGGATCGTAACCGCGTGGCGCGTGAGTTCGACGCCGCCTGCCGCGACGTGGGCTTCGTGCAGGTGCACGGGCATGGCATCTCCGAGGAGGTCGTGCACGGCCTCACCGACGCCATGGACGCGTTCTTCTCCGGCCTGTCGCTCGACGAGAAGAAACTGTGGCGCACACCACCCGGGGTCAATCGCGGCTACGCGCCCCCGAAGTCCGAGGCGACGAGCCTGAGCCTCGGCATCGAGCCCGCAGACAGGATGAACGACTTCTTCGAGGCGTTCAACGTCGGCATCGAGAGGTCGTTCTACGGCGACGAATCATTGCCGGAGGAGCCGTACCAGGGCAACGTGTGGCCGGACATCCCGCGGTTCAGAGCCGGCGTCGACGCCTATCTCGCCGAGGCGCGCCGTGTGGCGGTGACCCTCACGACTGTCGCCGAGCACGCCCTCGGCCTTGCGCGTGGCACGTTCTCGGATCGCGCCACGAGAGCCACCGGCACTCTGCGCATGAACAACTACGCGCTGACACCGGGCGTCACAGTCGATCTCGACGGGGAGCTCAGGGGCATGGGGGAGCACACCGATTACGACTTCATCACCGTGCTCTGGGCGGATCGGGTGCGGGGGCTGCAGGTGCTCTCCACCGACGGCACCTGGCACGACGTGAGCCCGGACGCCGGAGGGCTGCTCGTCAACCTCGGCGATCTCGCCGCCCGGTGGACCAACGAGCACTGGATGTCGACCCTCCATCGTGTGAAGCCACCACTCGTCGACGGCACGATCGAGCGGCGCCGCAGCGCCGCGTACTTCCACGGCTTCGACTGGGACTCGGTGGTCGCACCGCTCCCGGAACTGCTCGCCGACGGCGAGAGCGCGCTGTACGAACCGATCCGCAGCGTCGATCACACCACGCAGAAACTGCTCGGTTCCCGAGCGGGCATCGCCAACACGAGTGCGCGGCGCGAGAGTTCGCGCGTGCTGTCAGCGCGCGACTGAGTCGAGCGCTCGCGCACCCCGGCGGGCCTGAGCGGCCGTCATCCCCCATCCGCCCCACCCCGAAGGAACACCATGTCGACACAGAACCGAATCACCCTCTCCGCCGCGGCCGTCGCGGCGGTGATGCTCGCCACCGGCTGCTCCGCGGGCTCCGGATCAGCCGGATCCACGGATGCCGCGACCCTCGAGATCGGCTCGATCGACCTGTCCGCATCCTGCCCGGAGACCGTCGTCGTGCAGACCGACTGGAACCCGGAGAGCGAGCACGGTCATCTGTACGAGCTGCTGGGAGACGACCCCGAGATCGACGCCGAGGCGAAGAGCGTGCGCGGACCGCTGCTCGCCTCCGGCGGGTACACCGGGATCGACCTCGAGGTGCGAGCCGGTGGACCCGCGATCGGGTTCCAGCCCGTGACGGCCCAGCTCTATCAGGACACCTCCATCACACTCGGGTACGTGAGCACCGACGAGGCGTTGCAGTCCTCGGCCGATCTGCCGACGACCGCGGTGTTCGCCCCCCTCGATCGCAGCCCGCTGATGATCATGTGGGACCCCGAGACCTATCCGGAGGTGACCACGGTGGACGAGCTGGCCGACGAGGGCGCGATCATTCGCTACTACGGTGGCTCGGCGTACATGGCCTATCTCGTCGGGGCGGGGATCGTTCCCGAGGAGCAGGCGGACGGCGGATTCGACGGCACCCCGGCCAACTTCGTGGCCGCGGGGGGAGCTGACGCGCAGCAGGGGTTCGCGACATCCGATCCGTACATCTACTCCGAGGAGATCGCAGACTGGGGCAGGGAGATCGACTACCAGCTGATCGACGACCTCGGATTTCCGTACTACCAGGCGGCGATGGCCGTGCGCTCGGGTGAACTCGACCAGCTGACTCCGTGTCTCGAGCAGCTCGTGCCCGTGTTGCAGCAGGGACAGGTCGACTTCGTCGCGGATTCGGCGGCCACCAACGAACTCATCGTGCGGCTCGTCGACGAGTACGACACGGGCTGGGTCTACGCGGCGGAGTCTGCGGAGTACGCCACGGCGAGCATGGTCGACCTCGGACTGGTCTCCAACGGCGAGGACACCACGATCGGCGACTTCGATCCGGCACGCGTCTCCGAGGTGATGGACGCGGTTGGGCCGGTGTTCGAGGAGAACGGCACGCCCCTCGCCGACGGGCTGACCCCCGACGACATCGTGACCAACGAGTTCATCGACGAGACGATCGGCCTGCCCTGATCGCGGCGGCCCAGCAGAGCGCAGGGCGCGGATGCCGCGCTGCCCGACCATTACACCGCGAGTTGGCCGAGTGATCACTATGGCGGTCACACGGCCAACTCGCGATGGATCGGCCGGTCGGATGCCGCTCGCTACAGCTCCACCGCCGACGCCGGGTCGGGGTTGCCGAACCTGTGCGCCGTGATGCTGATCGCCTGCTCGCGCAGGAACGGGAGCAGCTCGATGCGCCCCTCGGTGGTGACCGGGCCCGCGTAGATCGCGACGTCGGGGTCGCCCCCCAGCGCCTCGGCCAGCGCGGTGGCGGATCCTCCGATGAGGCGCACCCGGGCCGGTCGCTGCGCCGACTGGGCGAGGCGGGTTCGGAACGCGACATCCGTCTCGACGATCACGTCGAGCACCACGACCGGGCTCTCGTCGCTGCGGAAGAGCGTGACGAGGCCCGCCTGCACCGGCACGGCGCTGCTGATGCTCACCGGAGCACCGGCCAGCGTGGCGGCCACGAGCACTCGCACGAGCTGCGCGGCGGACGCGCCCTCCGAGAGACGGATGGTGACCGGAATCGGCAGGTAGCGGAACAGGTTGCGCTCCACCTCGAGCCCCGAGACGTCGCGGACGACTCCGAATTCGGCGTTCCACGCGCCCTGATCGCTCACGGCCGCGGTGCGCACGCGGTCGAACTCGAGAAACTCCATGCCGGGCTGCGCGGCCTCGATGACGCTCGAGACGGCGGCGCCGACACCTTTGAGCACGACCGAACTGCGCGCCTCGACGAAGACCGGCGAGATGTCGCCGAGGGTGAGCAGATAGTTGGGGCCGCCCGCCTTGGCGCTCGCTCCGACCGTGGACCGCTTCCACCCGCCGAACGGCTGCCGACGCACGATCGCGCCGGTGATGCCGCGGTTCACGTAGAGGTTGCCCGCCTCGACAGCGTCGATCCACCGTGAGATCTCGTCGGGATCGAGGGAATGGATGCCGGCGGTCAGACCGTAGGCGGGAGCGTTCTGCAGCGCGATCGCCTCGTCGAGGGTGGCCGCGTGCATGATGCCCAACACGGGGCCGAAGTACTCGGTGAGGTGGAATTCGCTGCCCGCGACGACCCCGTCACGGATGCCGGGCGACCAGAGTTCGCCGGAGGTGGGGGGCGCTTCGACAGGCTCAGCGACCCGCAGGGGGTCGGCGGCCCGGGTGGGCTCAGCGGAACGGGTGGGGGGCGCTTCGACAGGCTCAGCGACCCGCAGGGGGTCGGCGGCCCGGGTGGGGGGCGCTTCGACAGGCTCAGCGACCCGAGTGGGCGCAGCGACCCGCCTGGGCTCCACCAGCCACGACTCGCCCTCGCCGAGCACGGTCAGTCCACGCAGCAGCTTGCCCTGCGCAGGCTCGACGATCGGCCCGACCTGAGTGGTGGCATCCTGGGGCAGACCGACGCGAAGCGTGGTCGCGGCGTCGACCAGCTGTCGCCGGAACCGCTCCGACCTCGCCACCGACCCCACCAGGATCACGAGCGACGCCGCAGAACACTTCTGCCCGGCGTGCCCGAAGGCGCTCTTCACCACGTCCGCGGCGGCGAGGTCGAGGTCGGCGCTCGGGGTGACGACGATCGCGTTCTTGCCGCTCGTCTCGGCGAGCAGGGGCAGGTCGGCCCGCCACCCGCGGAACAGGGCGGCGGTCTCCCAGGCGCCGGTGAGGATGACGCGGCCCACCCTCGGGTGCGCGACGAGCTGCCTGCCGAGCTCGCCCTCGCTCACGTCGACGAGGCGCAGCACGTCGCGCGGCACACCGCCGTCCCACAGCGCCTGCACCATCACCGCGGCGCTGCGCCTCGCCTGCGGAGCGGGCTTGATGATGACACCGGCTCCCGACGCGAGTCCGGCGAGCACGCTTCCGGCGGGGATCGCCACCGGGAAGTTCCACGGCGGGGTCACCACGATCAGCTCGGACGGCACGAACGTCGCGTACTCCAGATCGTCGAGATCGAGCGCCCGCTCGGCGTAGTACCGGGCGAAGTCGATGGCCTCGCTGACCTCGACGTCGCCCTCGGCGATGGTCTTGCCGGTCTCCGACGCCATCACCTCGATCAGGCTCGCCCTGGCCTCTTCCAGAGCGTCCGCGGCGCTGAGCAGCACGGCGGCGCGGGTCGACGCGCGGCGCTCCCCCCAGGCCGAGCCCGCGGTGGCGGTGTCGACGATGATGTGCTCGAGGGCCGCGGCATCCGTCACGGCGGCCTCGGCGACCTCCCGAATTCCGAGGGTCGATCCGGGCACCCTGGAGAGGATCCCCCGCCCCCACGCCCGGTTCCCGGCGATCGCGGGATCCGTGTCGGGGGCGTTGTGGAACGTCGAGCCCGGCCGGTGCGTGCTCGGTTCGAGGAAGGCCGTGCGCCGAGTGGAGGCGGGGTGCGCGCGATCCTGCACGCGATTCGAGGCGGGCACCGCGGCATCCCGCACGACCAGCGAATCGAGGAACCGCTGTTTCTCGCGCTCGAACATCGGCTCGGAGGCCGCGAGCTCGAACACCGCGGACATGAAGTTCTCCTGGCTCGCGTTCTCTTCGAGCCTGCGGATCAGATACGAGATCGCCGAATCGAACTCGCTCGGGCGCACGACCGGGGTGTACAGCAGGATCGCACCGACGTCACGCCGCACGGCCTCAGCCTGCCCGGTCGCCATGCCGAGCAGCATCTCGAACTCGATGCGGTCGGCCACCCCTCGCTGCTTCGCGAGCAGCCAGGCGTGAGCGACGTCGAACAGGTTGTGACCGGCGACGCCGATGCGCACGGCGGCGGTGCGCTCGGGCGTGAGGGCCCAGTCGAGCACGCGCTTGTAGTTGGTGTCGGTGTGCTGTTTGGTGGAGTACGTCGCGAGGGGCCAGTCGTGGATGCGCGAGTCGACGTGCTCCATCGCGAGGTTCGCGCCCTTCACGACCCGCACCTTGATCGGCGCGCCGCCCGCCGCCACCCGCTCACTCGACCAGCGCGTGAGATGCTGCAGTGCCCCGAGCGCGTCGGGGAGGTACGCCTGCAGCACGATGCCGGCCTCGAGCGCGCGAAGCGAGGGCCGCGAGAGGATGCGCTCGAACACCGCGATGGTCAGATCGAGGTCGCGGAACTCCTCCATGTCGAGGTTGATGAACTTCTGATCTCCGGATGCCGCGGCGAGCTCGTACAGCGGAGCGAGGCGCTCGGCGACCCGCACCACGGTCTCGTCGAAGGCCCACATCGACAGCTGACTCGCCACCGACGACACCTTGATCGAGACGTAGTCGACGTCGTCGCGGGCGAGCAGGTCGCGGGTGCCCTCGAGCCGCCTGTCCGCTTCTCCGTCGCCGAGCACCGCCTCGCCGAGGAGGTTGAGGTTGAGGTTGATCCCCTGCTGCCGCAGTCGGCCGATGCTGGCGTCGAGCTTCGCGGGCGTGGCATCCAGAATCAGGTGTCCGACCATCGAGCGCAGGGCGCGCCTCGCGATCGGAACGATGGGCCAGGGCAGCAGGGGCGCGAACCCGCCGCCGAGCTGGATCGCCGCCCGCATGTACCAGGGGAGGAACGCCGGGATGCTGCGCGAGAGCACCTCGAGGTTGCGACCGGCGACGCGCAGGTCCTCGGGGCGCACGACCCTGTCGACGAAACCGATCGTGAAGTCGAGCCCGATCGGATCCTTGAGCACCCCGGCCAGTCGCTCGGCAGACCTGTCGGGCGCGGCAACGGCGCTCTCGGCGAGCCAGCGGCGCACCGTGGCGATCGTCTCGTCGGCGAGATCTCCTGCGGTGACTGATGAGTCGGCGAGCTCGTTCGGCATGGTCACGAGGATATTCCTCCGGGTTCGTTCGCTGTGCGGGTACGGTCAGTCTCCCTCGCACTACGCATAAGGTGAAGTGACGGTTTACGACCGATGACCGACGTTTCTTCTTAAGGATTACGGATGCTCGACCTGCGCCGCCTGCGATTGCTCCGCGAACTGAGCATCCGGGGCACCCTCGCCGCCGTCGCGGAGTCGCTCGCGTACTCGCCGTCGGCGGTGTCGCAGCAGCTCGCTCTACTCGAGACGGAGGCAGGGGTACCGCTGTTCGTGCGGTCGGGGCGGCGGGTGCAGCTCACCCCGCAGGCCGTCGTGCTCGTCGAACACACCACCGCCCTGCTCGAGCGCCTCGAGCTCGCCGAATCGGACCTCGGTACCTCGCTCGACTCCGTGCGGGGCACGGTGCGGCTCGCAGTGTTCCAGTCGGCTGCGCTCGCGATCATCCCTCGGGCGCTCACGGCGCTCGCCGCCCGGCATCCGCAACTCCGGCTCGAGGTCGTGCAGCGCGAACCCGAAGCCGCCCTGTCGGCCGTCTGGGCGCGCGAGTTCGACCTGGTGATCGCTGAGCAATACCCTGCGCACTCCGCCCCTCTCGTCGCCGACCTCGACAGGGTGCCGCTCTGCACGGATGCCCTGCGCCTCGGCACCGCGCGCGGGGCGGGTGTGCGCTCGCTCGACGAGGCCGCGGCGAGCGCCTGGGTGATGGAGCCGCGCGGCACGGCGTCGAGGCACTGGGCCGAGCAGGCGTGTCGGCTGGCCGGGTTCGAGCCCGACGTGCGGTTCGAGACCGCGGACCTGATGGCCCACATTCGTCTGGTCGAGTCGGGCAATGCGGTCGCGATCCTGCCCGACCTCGTGTGGTCGGGGGAGCCGCCGACGCTCGACATGGTGGGGCTGCCGGGCACGCCCGAGCGCACCGTGTTCACGTCGGCGCGGCCAGGCAGCGCGACCCGCGCGGCGATCGTCGCGTGTCGCGAGGTGCTGGCGGAGGTCGCGGCGGCGTAGTGCGCACTCGCGCCCCCTTCCCGCTGATCGAGCAGCGCAGGAGCGCAGCGAGTCCGCGTCGCCGAGATCCCCGCGACGAGGTCTCGGCAAGCTCGACCAACGGACAGACGCCCTCCCGCTGATCGAGCAGCGCACGAGCGCAGCGAGTCCGCGTCGCCGAGATCCCCCGCCTCACGGCCGCAGGTGCTCGACCACCGGGAGATAGCACTGAATGGAGTCGACGGATGCCGGGCGCCTCCCTACGATGGAGGCGCCACCGGGCGGCGCTCACCGCCCTTCGCCGACGAGGAGAGAGCGAGACCGATGTCGTTCCAGGCGTATCTCGACACCATCGAGGACAAGACCGGACTCACCCCGCGACAGCTCGTGACCCTCGCGGAGGAGCGCGGGCTCGGCGGCGCGGACACGAAGGCCGGCGCGATCATCGAGTGGCTGAAGACCGACTACGGCCTCGGCCGCGGGCACGCGATGGCCCTCGTGCACGTCATCAAGAACGGCCCGGGCATCAGCTCGAAGCACGTCGGCACCGACGGGGTTCACCGCGACGAGTCCGACACCCTCTGGCTCGACGGTCAGGCGACGAAGCCGAGCTGAGTCGGGCTCCTACCACCGCCTCAGTAGTGCGTCCGCACGAACTCCGCGTAGCCGTGGGGCGCCCGACCGTCGATGCGCGCCGACGTGGTCACCTGGCCGCGATCGCTCGCGACGACGCGCAGACCGAGCTGCCTCGCGCGCCGCACCAGGTCGTCATCCTCGCCGACCCGCAGCGGCGCGAATCCGCCGAGCCTCGCGTCGACGTCGCCGCGCAATCCGAGATTCGCACCGTGCACGCCGGCCCCTGCGTCGGCATCGATACGCGCCTCGAGCGCGCGCGTATGCCAAGCGGAATGCTGCTCGGCGCTGAGGTCGCGCGGGTCGGGGCGGATCGTGCCGACCACGACGTCCGCACCTCCGCGAGCCGACGTGAGCTGTTCGACGAGCCAGTCCGCATCGACCTGCGAGTCGGCATCCGTGCTGGCGATCCAGATTCTGTGCACGGGGACCACGGATGCCGCCAC
>JBEANR010000049.1:0-5749 GCA_041165365.1 Actinomycetota bacterium
CGACGGCGCCCTCACCATGCCCTCCTGGGCGACGCTGGCGAGCAGCCTGCCTCCGCGATCGTAGATGCGACCCGTGGAGAGCCCGCGACCGCCGATCGCGTTCGGAGATTCCTGGAGGTACAGCATCCACTCGTCCACCCTGCCGAAGCGGTGCCACCACATCGCGTGGTCGAGACTGGCCGCCTTGAGCCCCGGGGTGGCCCAGGCGAGGCCGTGACGCCGGAAGATCGGCTCGAGGATCGAATAGTCGCTCGCGTACGCCAGAGCAGCCCTGTGCAGATTCGGGTCGTCGGGCAGCACACCCACGGCCTTGATCCAGACGGCCTGATGCGCGACGCGGGGGCCGTCGACGGCGAGGAAGATCGGGCCCGGCACGTGTCGCATGTCGAACGGCCGCTCGTGCGCCCAATAGCGGGCCACGGGATGGTCGACGGCGCCGAGAGCCTCGGCGGCGCTCGGGAGGGATTCCGGGTCGGGCAGGTCTGCCGGTAGCTCCGCCTGGTGCTCGAGGCCGTGGTCGTCGATCTGGAACGACGCGATCATCGACAGGATGGGCTCGCCGTCCTGGTAGGCCTGGGTGCGCCTGGTCGAGAACGAACGTCCGTCGTGGATGCGATCGACCGAGAAGGTGATCGGCTGGTGCACGTCACCCGGGCGGAGGAAGTACCCGTGCATCGAGTGCACGATCCTGTCGTCTGGCGTGGTGCGCATCGCGGCGACGAGGGACTGCGCGAGCACCTGTCCGCCGAAGACCCGGCCGAGCGGCATCCACTGGCTGGGTCCGGTGAAGATGTCCTCGCTCGTGCGGGCTCCGGTGTCGGTCAGATCGAGCGCCGCCAGGAGCCCCTCGATGGGCGCGGGGCGACCGGGATCAGCGGTCTCGTCATCGGTCATCCGGTCTCCCGACGTCGGGTGCTGGGGTCTCCAGGCGGAACACGCGGTCACCGCGCGGCCTCCGCCCCCTGTATTTTAGAGGTCACATGAGCCGAGCCTTCACGCTGACCGACTCCTCCTCCCTCGCCGATCTGCAGGTCTTCCTCGGTCGCGCCGGCCGGGTCGAGGACGGCTCGGTGCGCCTGATCGCCGACGGTAGCGTGCTCGCGGTGTACGTCGCCGTGTTCTACCCTTCCGGGCTGCTGGATCAGAGTCCGACGGTGCTCGGGTTGCGCACCTTCGCCCTCGTCGAGCCCGTCGAGTTCGACGCGGTGGTGCCGGCCCGTTCTCTCACCGACAGGCTGACCAGGGCGAGCGAGGATGCCGCCAGCCCTACCGCGCCCGTGACCATCTCCGTGCCGATGGAGGTCTACACCGTGACCTGGGCCGCCATCTCCCCACCGCGCGGGGGGTGGAAGGCGCTCGAGTCCGCCTGGGCATCGCCCCTCGTGGCGGTGGCCCGCGCCGGCATCGACGAGGTCGCCGCCGCCGTGCCGGCCGAGTCGGGCGAGGCGATCGTGCAGAGGGTGCGCGCGGAGGTCTGGGGCAGACCGATCGACGGGATCGAGCACGTGCCGGCGGGTGCCGCGTTCGCGGGGCTGTCGCTCGGGTTCCTGCTCGACGATGAAGAAGAGGTACGCATCCTCGAGACCGGCCCGTGGACGAGGCTGTCGACCTCCAGGGGGCATGTGCTCGTCAAGCGTCGGGCATGGTCTCTTCTGGGCTGAGGGGCCCGTCGTCGATCTCACGGGGCGCCTGCGTGGATCGTCCGGCCAAGAACAGCACGATGTCCGCAGCCGTCGACCGCAGGCTCGGTCCGTGCCCGATCGACCAGCCGGCGTCGACGGCGACCATCGTGCGGTAGCGCGCCACGGCCTTGACCGGCGTCGACGCGCTCAGCCCCACGGCGAGGGCGACGGCCCCGGTCGCGGCGGCGGCGAACGCGATGTCCCGCCCTGTGGAGCGGGCCAGGTCGAAGCCGCCGATCACGACGGCGGCGAGGTCGGCGACGGGACGCCGCCCCGTCCGCGCGAGCGACGACCGCAGCAGGTCGATGCTCTCGTCGTGCCCGAGGTCGAGGCGCGAGGCGATTGCGCGCGGTGCGTCTCGAGGAAGCATCGGACCGGATGCCGCGAGCGCGATGTACTGCCTCGCCCGGCTCCATCGCTCCGTGGTCATCCTCCACGCGAGGTGGGCGACGAGGTCCTGCACGCTCCACCCCGGACGCTGAGCCTGGCTGGACCAGGCGGTCGGTTCGAGTGACGTGAGGAGCGCGAGGACGGCGGTGGTCGCGGCATCCGTCTCGGCGCGACGGTCGCTCGACACGCCCGACTCGTCGTCGCGGCCGCGCTGACTGAGGGGGAGGAACCTCGAGAGGTCGCTCACCCGGTCACCCCGTCTCTGAGTCGGCCACCCGTTCGGCCAGGTGCACCAGACCGCCGGCCCCGATGATCGGCCCCTCGCTCGACAACCCGCTCGGTACGACCTCGACCTTGGTGACGAAGTCGAAGACCGCCCTGCCGGCGATGGCGGTGCGGATGTGACCGAACAGGTCGGGGGTCACACGCGAGAATCCGCCTCCGATCGCGACGACGTCGAGGTCGACGAGGGCCGTGGCCGAGGCGATCGCCTGCCCGATGGCGCGCCCGGCGCGCTCGATGGCCGCCCTGGCCACATCGTCACCGGCGGCGTAGCCCGCGGCGAGGTCTTCGCCGGAATGCCCGGTCCATCCCTGAGCCTGAGCCCAGCGGACGGTGTTCGGCCCTGAGGCGATGGCTTCGAGACATCCGATCCCCCCGCATTTGCAGGGGTCGGTGAAGCCCGCGACCTCGACATGGCCGATGTGCCCGGCGTTGCCGGTCGGGCCGGACACGGTGTTGCCATGGAGGATCAGCCCGCCGCCGATGCCCGTGGAGACGATCATGCCCATCAGGTTGTCGTGACCCCGGGCGGCACCGACCCAGTGTTCGGCGAGGGCGATGCAGAGTCCGTCCATACGCAGGGTCACCGGCACGCCGGGCACGGCGTCTTCGATGAGGGCCTTGAGGGGGTAGCTCCGCCAGGCGGGGAGGTTGAGGGGTGAGACCGCCCCGTTCTCCTGGTCGAGGGGCCCGGCGCTGCCGATGCCCACTCCGAGCACGGTGACGTCGTCGGGAACGCTGGCGAGGGTGCCCGCGACCGCGGTGCGCACCGAGGCGGCTAGCTCGTCCGAGTCGAGGGTGGGGCCGGTGGGGCTGCGGAAGCGACTGCCCGGCACGACGGTGCCGCGGTCGTCGACGAGAGCCGCTTCCACTTTGGTTCCGCCGAGGTCGACGGCGAGGGCGATGCCCGACCGCCCGGAGCTCGAGGTCACGATTTCGGGGGGAGGGTCGTCGTCATGCGTCGAGCATATAAGCAGCCCGTCAGGCCCCGGAGTGGGCGCTCAGGGGGGTGTCATCGCTGCGTCGTAGGGTGTGGCCGTGACCGTGAGAAGCCTGATCCTTCACCGGGTGATCGACCTCCCTCCGGTGATCGTCTGGGACGCGCTGGTCGATCCCGTGCTCGTCGGTGGGTGGCTCGGCGAAGCGGTGATCGATGCGAGACCGGGCGGCCTCTACCGCGTCGGCTGGGTGGGGTCGGTGCACCATCCGGCTCTCGAGGGAAGGATCGAGCGGATGTCGCCGCGCGAGTCCCTGACGCTGTCCACCGACCGGCACGGTTCGATCCGCTTCACACTGCACCCACTTGATGGCGGCACCCGCGGGCTGGCCACCCGTCTCGACGTCGGTATCGAGGTCGAGATCGACCCCGTGTTCATCCCGAGGCTCGAGCGCATCTGGTCGACGGCCCTCGACCAGCTCATCGAGCTGCTGCGAGGCCACCCCGTGGAGTGGGTGGGAGCGCCCGGCGTCGACCCGGCGGCTCCGTCACAACCCCGCCTGGCGTAGTTTTGGGGGATGACCTCCACCCAGCTGGCTCTCGCCCAGCGCACCAAGGACATCCTCGGCGGCGACCCCTCCGACGCGAACCTGGCTCGGTATCTGCACGGCATCCCTGGGGTCGACGCCGTCGGGCTCGAACAGCGCGCGGCCGCGCTGGGTACGCGCTCGATCAAGACCACGTCGAAGAAGGCGGCTCTCGACCTCATCATCCGCCTCATCGACCTCACGACCCTCGAGGGGGCAGACACCCCCGGCAAGGTGAGGTCGCTCGTCGCGAAGGCGGTGACGCCGGACGCGAGCGACGACTCGTGCCCGAGGGTCGCGGCGGTCTGCGTGTACGGCGACATGGTGCCCTTCGCCGTCGAGGCCCTCGGTGCGGCCCACAGCGCGGGTGGCGACGGCGGCATCAACGTCGCCGCGGTCGCGACCGCCTTCCCGAGTGGTCGTGCGTCGCTCGCCGTGAAACTCTCCGACACCGCGGATGCCGTCTCCGCGGGTGCCGACGAGATCGACATGGTCATCGACCGCGGTGCGTTCCTCTCCGGCCGCTACGGACAGGTCTTCGACGAGATCGTGTCCGTCAAGGAGGCGTGTCGCCGCACCGACGGCACCTTCGCCCACCTCAAGGTCATCCTCGAGACCGGCGAGCTCAACACCTATGACAATGTGCGTCGGGCATCCTGGCTGTCGATCCTCGCCGGTGGGGACTTCATCAAGACCTCGACGGGCAAGGTGGCTCCGGCGGCGACCCTCCCCGTCACCGTGTCGATGCTCGAGGTCGTGCGCGACTGGCACCGGCTGACCGGAGTGAGAATCGGGGTGAAGCCGGCCGGTGGCATCCGAGCCTCCAAAGACGCGATCAAGTACCTCGTCGCCGTCGCCGAGACCGTCGGCGAGGACTGGCTGCAGCCGCACCTGTTCAGGTTCGGCGCCTCGAGCCTGCTCAACGACGTGCTGCTGCAACGCCAGAAGATGACCTCCGGGCACTACTCCGGACCCGACTACGTCACGATCGACTAGGACCACAACATGAGCTTCCTCGACTACGCGCCCGCACCCGAGTCCCAGGCGATCCTGAACCTGCGCAGCGACTACGGCCTCTTCATCGACGGGGACTTCGTCGACGGCCACGGTACGCCGTTCTCGACCATCTCGCCCGCGACCGAGAAGCGCATCGCGATGATCTCCACAGCGGACGCCTCGGATGTCGACACCGCCGTCGCCGCGGCCAGGCGCGCCTATGAGCGCACCTGGTCGCGCCTCTCAGGTCGCGATCGCGGCAAGTACCTGTTCCGCATCGCCCGCCTCGTGCAGGAGCGGGCCCGGGAACTCGCGGTGGCCGAGAGCCTCGACAACGGCAAGCCCATCAAAGAGAGCCGGGATGTCGACGTGCCCCTCGTCGCGGCGTGGTTCTTCTACTACGCGGGCTGGGCCGACAAGCTCGACCATGCCGGTCTCGGAGCGTCGCCCCGGGCCCTCGGCGTCGCCGCGCAGGTCATCCCATGGAACTTCCCGCTGCTCATGCTCGCCTGGAAGATCGCGCCCGCTCTCGCCGCCGGCAACACCGTGGTGCTGAAGCCGGCGGAGACCACCTCGCTCACGGCGATGCTGTTCGCCGAGATCCTGCAGCAGGCGGACCTCCCCGCCGGTGTCGTCAACATCATCACCGGCGACGGTGCGACCGGCGAGGCCCTCGTGAATCATTCGGGCGTCGACAAGGTCGCATTCACGGGGTCCACGGCCGTGGGTCGGGCCATCGCGAAGTCCGTCGCGGGCACGGACAAGAAAGTCACCCTCGAGCTCGGTGGCAAGGCCGCGAACATCGTCTTCGACGACGCCCCGATCGACCAGGCGATCGAGGGGATCGTCAACGGCATCTTCTTCAACCAGGGCCA
>JBEANR010000050.1:0-36688 GCA_041165365.1 Actinomycetota bacterium
GCGGCGTCACGTAGGCGGCGCTGATGCCGCCGTCGACGAGGAAGGTCGAGCCGGTGATGAACGACGCGTCGTCGCTCGCGAGGAAGGCGACGGCGGCGGCGAGTTCCTCGGCGCGGGCGAAGCGACCGACGGGCACGTGCACGAGGCGGCGCTGGGCTCGCTCGACGTCCGCTGCGAAGAGCTCCTGCAGCAGCGGGGTGTCCACGGGGCCGGGGCAGAGGGCGTTCACCCGGATGCCTTGGCGGGCGTACTGCACCCCGAGTTCGCGGCTCATCGCGAGCACCCCGCCCTTCGAGGCGGTGTACGAGATCTGACTCGTCGCCGACCCGAGCACCGCGACGAAGGAGGCCGTGTTGATGATCGACCCGCTCTGCTGGGCGACCATGTGCCGCAGCGCCGCGCGGCAGCAGAGGTAGACCGACTTCAGATTGACGTCTTGCACCCTCTGCCAGGCGGGCAGCTCCGTCGTCTCGATCGAGTCGTCATCCGGTGGGGAGATGCCCGCGTTGTTGAACGCGATGTCGATCGATCCGTACGCCTCGACCGCCGCCGCGAACAGCGCGTCGACCTGGGACTCGTCGGTCACGTCGACCGCCACGAAGATCCCGTCGACCTCGGATGCCGCGGCCGCTCCGCTGATCGGATCGACATCGCCGATCACGACCCTCGCCCCCTCCGCGGCAAAACGCCGCGCGGTCGCGAGCCCGATACCGCTCGCGCCGCCCGTGACGACGGCGACCTTGCCGGCGAGGCGCTGGCGGAGGTCGAGGGGGGTGATGGTCATGGTCTTCCTTTCATGAGGAGCGGGGCCGAGATCCCTCCGCTGATCGAGCCTGTCGAGATCCCCTCCGCCGATCGAGCCCCCCTCCGCCGATCGAGCTTGTCGAGATCTCGGCAAGCTCGATCAAAGGAAGGGACGCGGCCGGGCCTACCCCGAGCTGATGAACACGTTCTTCGTCTCGGTGAAGGCTGCCGCGGCATCCGGCCCCAGCTCCCTGCCGAGTCCCGATTGCTTGAACCCGCCGAATGGGGTCGAGTACCGCACCGACGAGTGCGAGTTGACCGACAGGTTGCCGCTTCGGATGCCACGGGAGACACGGATGGCGCGCCCGACGTCCCTGGTCCAGATCGAGCCGCTCAGGCCGTACTCGCTCGCGTTGGCGAGCTCCACCGCATCGGCCTCGCCGTCGAACGGCAGCACGGTGACGACGGGACCGAAGATCTCGTCGGTGACAGCGCGGTCGGTGCGTGACTCGGGCAGCAGCACCGTCGGCGGAAACCAGTAGCCCCGGCCCTCCGGCGCGGAACCGCGGAACGCGATGCGCGCGTCATCCGGAACGTACGACTGCACCTTTTCGAGGTGCGCGCGTGCGATCAACGGGCCCATCTCGGTCTCCGGATCGGCCGGAGCCCCCACCCGCACCGCGGCGACGGCGGGCTCGAGCAGTTCGAGGAATCTGTCGAACACACTGCGCTCCACCAGGATGCGACTGCGGGCGCAGCAGTCCTGACCGGCGTTCTCGAACACCCCCGACGGCGCGCTCGCCGCGGCGAGCTCGAGGTCGGAGTCGGCGAACACGACGTTGGCGCTCTTACCGCCGAGCTCGAGAGTCACCGCTTTGATCTGCGCCGAGCATCCTGCCATCACCTGCCTGCCGGTCTCGGTCGACCCGGTGAAGACGATCTTGCCGACCGCCGGATGCGTCACGAACCGGTCGCCGATGACCGATCCCTTGCCGGGGAGCACCTCGAAGAGACCCTCCGGAAGCCCGGATTCCAGGGCGAGCTCGGCGAGGCGGAGGGCGGTGAGAGGCGTCCACTCCGCGGGCTTGAGCACGACGGCGTTGCCAGCGGCGAGCGCGGGAGCGAACCCCCAGCTCGCGATCGTCATCGGAAAGTTCCAGGGCACGATGATGCCGATCACCCCGATCGGCTCGAGGAACGTGACATCCAGCCCGCCGGCGACGGGGATCTGCTGCCCGATCATCCGCTCGGGCGCTGCGGAGTAGTAGGTCAGCACGTCGCGCACGTGCCCGGCCTCCCAGCGCGCCTGGGTGATCGGATGCCCGGAGTTCAGCATCTCGAGGGCGGCGAGCTCCTCGATCGCACCGTCGACGGCGGTCGCGAACCGGCGCAACGCCTGAGCCCGTTCGACCGGTGGGCGCGCCGACCATGACAGTTGAGCGACGACGGCGCGCGCGATGGCGGCGTCGACCTCCTCGACAGTGGTGTGCGGGATGTCGCGGAGAACGGTCTCGTCGGCCGGGTTGATGAGGGTGGTGAAGGTCGTCATCTGGCAGCGTTCACCAGCCCCTCGAAAAGTCGCCGGTCTGCGGCATCCTGCTCGGGATGCCACTGCACGGCGATCCCGAACGGCACCGTCGACAGTTCGACGGCCTCGATCACCCCGTCGTCGGACACCGCGGTGACCGCGAGACCGTCGGCGACCCGGTCGAGGGCCTGATGGTGGTAGCACTGCACGCTGAGGTTCTCGGCCGCACGCCCCAGCACGTCGGCGAGCCGGCTGTCGGCGCTCACCGTCACGTCGACCTCGCCGAACACCGCCGGGGCAGGCTGATACCGCTCGGAACCGACCAGGTCGGGCAGGTGCTGATGCAGCGTGCCGCCGAGGGCGACGTTGAGCAGTTGGGCGCCGCGGCAGATGCCGAGGAAAGGGACGCGCCGCTCGACCGCCCGACGGATGAGCGCGACCTCCCAGGTGTCCCGGTCGACGCGGGGTGCGGAGGTGCGCTCGTGTGCGGGCTCGCCGTAGAGGGACGGGTCGACATCCGCTCCACCGCTGAGGACGATGCCGTCGACGGAGTTCAGCACGCGGTCGATGACCTCGGTGCTGACCCGCTGCGGAGGGAGGAGCACCGCGACACCGCCGGCCAGGGTCACCGCATCGAGGTAGACCTGCGGGAGGAAAGCGGCGCGCACGTCCCAGACGCCGGTCTGCGCCTGCTCGAGGTAGGTGGTGATGCCGATCACCGGCGCGAGGGCGGCACCTGAGCCACCCCCGGTCCCCGAGCCACCCCGGGTCCCTGAGCCTGTCGAAGGGCCTGCCGAGTGCGCTTCGACAGGCTCAGCGACACGCACAGGCCCCACCTCAGAACCGCTCAAAGCCGCGCACCCGCTCCCAGTCCGTCACCGCGGCGTCGTACGCCTTCAGTTCGATGCGCGCATTGTTCAGGTAGTGCTCCACGACCTCGTCGCCGAAAGCCTCCCGCGCGATCGTCGACGCACCGAACAACTCCGCCGCCTCCCTCAACGTGGTCGGCACCCTCTCGGCATCGCTGCCGTACGCGTTGCCCTCGAGCATGGGTTCGAGCTCCAGTTCGTGCTCGATGCCGTACAGTCCCCCCGCGACGAGCGCGGCCACCGCGAGGTACTGATTCACATCACCGCCGGGCACGCGATTCTCCACCCGCAGGCTGTGCCCGTGTCCGACCACGCGCAGCGAGCAGGTGCGGTTGTCGAGCCCCCAGGCGACAGCGGTGGGGGCGAACGAGCCGTCCACATACCGCTTGTACGAGTTGATGTTCGGCGCGAAGAAGAGGGTGAGTTCGCGCATGGTCTTCAGCTGGCCTGCGAGGAAGTGGCGGAACATCCGCGACATCCCCAGCTCATCGTCCTCGTCGGAGAAGACGGCCGTCCCGTCGAGCCCGCGCAGGCTGATGTGGATGTGGCAGCTGTTGCCCTCGCGCTCGTTGAACTTGGCCATGAAGGTGAGCGCCTTGCCGTGCTTGTCGGCGATCTCCTTCGCCCCGTTCTTGTAGATCGAGTGGTTGTCGCACGTCACGAGGGCCTCGTCGTACCTGAATGCGATCTCCTGCTGACCGAGGTTGCACTCGCCCTTGACGCCCTCGCAATAGAGCCCCGCGCCGTCCATCCCCGAGCGGATGTCCCGCAGCAGGGGCTCCATCCGCGTCGACGCGAGCACCGCGTAGTCGATGTTGTAGTCGCTCGCCGCGGTGAGCCCGACGTAGCCCTTCCTCCAGGCCTCGCGGTAACTGTCGTCGAACACGATGAACTCGAGCTCCGTGCCGACGTGGGCGCCGAGGCCCTTCGCCTCGAGCTTCGCGAGCTGCGTCTTGAGGATCTCCCGCGGCGACTGGATGACGGGCGACCCGTCCAACCACTGCAGATCTGCCATCACGAGCGCGGTGCCCGGTTGCCACGGAAGCAGTCGCAGCGTCGAGAAGTCGGGGATCATCGCCATGTCGCCGTACCCCCTCTCCCACGACGACATGCCGTAGCCGTCGACGGTGTTCATCTCGACGTCCACGGCCAGTAGGTAGTTGCAGCACTCGGCTCCGTGCTCGGCGATCTCCGCGGCGAAGAATCGGCCGGCCACCCGTTTGCCGACGAGGCGGCCCTGCATGTCGGTGAACGCGAGAAGGACGGTGTCGATCACCCCCTCGTCGATGAGGGTGGTGAGACTCTCGACCGACAGCATCCCGAGGCGTTCCGGCATGGGCTGCTCCTTCAGTCGGCGTGCTCCGCAGTGAGACCGGCGCCGGTCTCGAGTCCGACCATTGAACCATAGCGATCGCCTGCGACAAGGGGGCACGCAATCACGATTGTCCCGTCCAAAGGTAGACATCGGGTACCAATACAGGCCATGCTCGTGCCCAACTCCGTCGGTCGAACCCGGGCCGGCGACATCCGGTACCAGCGAGCCCCCGATCGACTGAGAGCAGAGCGATGAGCGACACACGACAGACCCAGAAGGGCCGGACGTCGGCCTCCGGCGTCACCTACCAGAAGGCGGGTGAGGGGTACTTCGAGAAGCGGAGCCTGAAGCGCGCGGCCGGCTTCTGGGGGTTGTGGGGCATTGGAATCGCAGCGGTCATCTCGGGCGACTTCTCGGGCTGGAACCCCGGGCTCGGACAGGCGGGCTGGGGAGGCCTGCTGATCGCCACTCTCATCGTGGTGGTCATGTACTTCCTGATGCTCTTCTCCATCGGTGAGATGTCGGCGGCGATGCCGCACACCGGAGGCGCCTACTCCTTCGCCCGCGCTGCGATGGGGCCATGGGGAGGCTTCGTCACCGGCCTCGCGGAGACCATCGAGTACGTCGTCACGACCGCGGTCGTCGTGCTGTTCTCGGCGTACTACGCCGACAGCATCGCGACCGAACTGTTCGGAGTCTCACTGCCCGGGTGGCTGTGGTGGATCGTGCTCTACGTGATCTTCGTCGGGCTCAATTCGCTCGGCGCGGAGACCTCGTTCCGTTTCGCCCTCGTCGTCGCGATCATCTCGATGGCCGTGCTCGTTCTGTTCGCGGTACTGGCCCTCGCCAACGGCGCGGTCGACTTCGGCAGGCTGCTCAACATCGAGCCGACGGAGGGCAATTCGGCATTCCTCCCCTTCGGTCTCACGGGGGTGCTGTTCGCCTTGCCCTTCGCCACCTGGTTCTTCCTCGGGATCGAGGAGCTGCCACTGGCGGCCGAGGAGGCCCACGACCCCGCCCGCGACATCCCGAAAGCCGGCTTCTGGGGCATCGTCACCCTCGCTTTCTTCGCGATCGTGGTACTCGTGCTCAACCCGGCGGTCACCGGATCGGCCGAGATCGCCGCCTCGGGCGAGCCTCTCCTCGATGGATTCCGCGCCTTCCTGCCCCCGGATGTCGCCGCGATCATCTCGGCGATGGCCCTGATCGGACTGCTCGCCTCCCTCCAGGGGATCATGTTCGCCGCGGGCCGCAACATGTACTCGCTGTCGCGGGCCGGGTACTACCCGAAGTTCCTGTCGATCACGGGTCGTCGACACGAGACGCCCTGGGTCGCCCTGATCGTCGGGGCAGTCGTCGGTTTCGCCATCCTGCTGCTGGTGCAGGTGATCGCGTCGACGAGTGAGACCGCGTCGGCCGCGGCGAACGGCATCATCCTGTTCATCGCCGTCTTCGGCGCGGTGATCTCCTACATCCTGCAGATGGTCTCTTTCGTGATCCTGCGCCGCAAGTTCCCGACGGCGCAACGGCCGTACCGCAGCCCGACCGGCGTCGTGGGCGCCGTGATCGCCGCGGCCATCGCTTTCATCACCCTCCTGGGAATCGTCTTCGTCGTCGATTTCCGCCCGGCGATCATCACCGGGGTCATCATCTTCGGCCTCGGTGTGCTCCTCTTCGCCCTGATCGGTCGGCACCGCCTGGTGCTCTCGCCCGAAGAGGAATACGCGCTCAGCGGCGGTCTCCACCGCGAGCCCCAGGCCGAGGGATACGACGTGATGGAGTCCGAGGTCTTCGACGGCAAGTAGTCGAGCGGAGGTGCCAGCGCAGGACCTGCGCCGACACGCCGGTCAACGCGGCCTCACACCGCGGCGTGTCGGTGGATCTCCTGCTGAACGCGACGGCTCAATATGGAGCGGCGCGGGATGCGACGGAACGCGCGGCGCACGGTACGGCGTGTCACCCGAGGAGGGGTGGCTTCGCGGCGGATACTGAGCATCGATCCACCTCTCCTCGAAAGGTCATACCGTGATAGCGGAATCACGCCGGTACGCTCCATCGCCCGCGCTCGAGCCCGCCGCGTCGAAACACACGACCTTCTCGCAGACCATCGTGCCCGCCGGATTCGCCTCACCCTCCGCCATCCCGATGGGCACCGAAGAGTTGCAGCACATGATCTTCGAGCTCGTGCGTACGCGGGTGCTCGAGTCGATCGGCGCGAGCGGCAACTGGACCGTCGCCGCACGATCGACCGGCGACACCGACGCGTTCTTCTCCGAGACGATGGCCGACATGATCGCCTGGGATGTCGCGAACAAGATGCTTCCTCCGACGGTTCCGAACCGCATCAGACTCGTCGCGTAGGCGCTTCGCGTGGCCGCCTCGACGCGTGCCCGGCGCCTGCGCAAGCGCATCGCGCTGACGGCGATCGGGGCGCTGATTCTCGGGCTGACCGCCTTCCTCGTCTGGTGCAGCATCCTGTACCCCGCCGAGGCCGCTCCCCTCGCGTCGGTGACGGATGACGCGGCGATCGTCACGACGCAGACCCCCGAGGCCTTCGTGCTCGAACCCGCGGGCGGCGCCACGGAGGTCGGGCTCGTGTTCATCCCCGGAGCCAAGGTGCCCGCGGAGGCCTACGCGGCGAAGCTCGCAGGAATCGTCGACGCCGGGGTCACCGTGGTCATCACGAAGCCGATCCTCAACCTCGCCTTCTTCGATCCGCGCCCGCTCTCGACATTCACCGACCTTGCACCGTCCGTCGGCCGCTGGTACGTCGGCGGCCACTCGCTCGGCGGAGTGCGCGCGTGCCAGTTCGCGGCGGGCACCGAGGGCCTCGTGCTCTTCGGGTCGTACTGCGCCGCCGACCTGCCCGACGACATCGCGGTGCTCAGCATCTCAGCGAGCGAAGACGGCCTCAGCACCCCGGCCGACATCGAGGCGAACGCGGGCACGCTGCCCGACGACGCCGAGTTCGTCGAGATCGAGGGCGGCACCCACGCCCAGTTCGGCGACTACGGACTGCAGCCCGGAGACGGCACCGCCACCATCGACGACGCGGATGTCGCGGCTCAGATCACCGCGGCCCTGGAGGGTTTCCTGCGCTGAGCTGGACCGCGCAGGCCGCGAGCTTCGCCCGCCCGCTCGCTCGCCCCCCCTCGCCCGCTCGCCCGCGCCCCCCTGGCTCGCCCGCTCGCCGAAACTCGAGCAGGTGCCGCTATTCGTTGCCCACGAGAGGCCACTACTCCGGTTTCGAAGCCGTTCCGCGGCGAGTGGCCTCGGGGTGGTGGGGCCGTGGGTCGAGCCCGCCGTCACAACGTGATCCCCGAAACCCGAGTGGATGCTCGATCCGATCGCGTCAGAGGGCCACAACTCAGGATTCGGTGAGCCGAATGCTCACCCAGAAGAAGTGCACCCCCTGGGACTTGAACCCAGAACCCACTGATTAAGAGTCAGTTGCTCTGCCAATTGAGCTAGGGATGCGCAGCACGAAGGCGAAGCCCCGAACCGAGGGTCAAGATTAGCATGGGCTGCACGATCGCCCACGCCCATGATGGTCACTGAGTCGAGACGAGCACGAATGACCCACGCCGACCTCGTCTTCCAGGGCGGTCCCGTCTTCGTGGCGGATGCCGCCCGATCGCGCACCGACGCCGTCGCCGTGATCGGCGGCCGCATCGTCGCCGTCGGTGCCGCGGCGCGCGACGCGATCGGCCCGTCGACCGAGATCGTCGACCTCGGTGGACGGATGCTCGTGCCCGGCTTCCAGGACGCGCACGTGCATCCTGTCTGGGGCGGCCTCGACCTGCTGCGGTGCAGTCTGAGCGAGGATCACGGCAGGCCAGCGGTGCTCGCGAAGGTGGCGCGGTACGCGGCCGAGCATCCAGGTGTCGACTGGATCCTGGGGGGCGGTTGGTCGATGTCCGACTTCCCCGGCGGCACCCCGCTCGCCACCGACCTCGACGCCGTCGTGCCCGATCGGCCGGTGTTCCTGATCAACCGTGACGGGCACGGAGCCTGGGCCAACTCGATCGCTCTCGAGCGCGCCGGCATCCGGAGGGGCTCCCTCGACCCGGCGGACGGACGGATCGAACGCGACGCCGACGGAGCGCCCACCGGCACCCTGCACGAGGGCGCCATGTCGCTGGTGAACCGTCTCCTGCCCCCCGATAGCCCCGAAACCATGATCGAGGCGCTGCGGCTCGGGCAGGAATACCTGCACTCCGTGGGCGTGACCGCCTGGCAGGATGCCGCGGTCGGCAGCTATGGCGACGCGGGCGACCCAGCGCCCGCCTACCTCGCCGCCGCGCAGAGCGGACTCCTCACCGGCAGGGTGGTCGGCGCACTCTGGTTCGACCGGGCGCGCGGGATCGAGCAGCTCCCCGACCTGCTCGAGCGGCGGGAGGCCTTCGCCGCCGGACGCTTCTCACCCACGTCGGTCAAGATCATGCAGGACGGCATCGCCGAGAACTTCACGGCCGCGATGCTCGAGCCCTATCTCGACGGGCATGGCGGGCACACCCACAACGACGGTCTCTCGTTCGTGCCTCGCGACGTGCTTCTCGAGGCGGTGCCCGAGCTCGATGCGGCGGGGTTCCAGGTGCACTTCCACGCCATCGGCGACCGCGCCGTGCGCGACTGCCTCGACGCCGTCGAACAGGCCGTGCTGCGCAACGGGCGCAGCGATCACCGGCACCACATCGCACACCTGCAGGTCGTGCATCCCGACGACATCGCGAGGTTCCGCACGCTCGGTGTCGCGGCGAACATGCAATCGCTGTGGGCTGCGCTCGAGCCGCAGATGGTGGAGCTGACCCTGCCGTTCCTCGGCGAGCGTCGCGCCGCATGGCAGTATCCGTTCGGCGACCTCCAGCGTTCGGGCGCGGTACTCGCCGCGGGCAGCGATTGGTCGGTGTCGACACCGGATCCGCTCGCCGCGATCCACGTCGCCGTCAACAGGCTCGCTGCGCCCGGCCAGAAGGCACCGGATCAGGGGCAGCACGACTACGAGGTCTTCCTCCCCGAGCAGCGGCTCGATCTCGCGACCTCGCTGCAGGCCTACACCTCCGGGTCGGCGTGGGTGAACCACCTCGACCACAGCACGGGTTCGGTCGAGGTGGGCAAGTTCGCCGACCTCGTGGTGCTCGACCGCGATCCGTTCGAGGGCGACCCACTCGCCATCGGCGAGACCCGCGTGCTGCAGACTTTCGTCGAGGGCGAACGTGTGTTCGCCGGTTCGGAGTCATGATGACGTCCACCGTGTTCGAGCGCAATCCGCCCGCGGCATCCACCATCGACCACGCGCTACAGGCGACGCGACGCTCGGTGTTCTGGCTCGACGACCTGCCGGGTGGCGGGCGGTCGCGGCATCCGTCGCTCCACGGTCATGTCGACACCGACCTCGTCGTCGTCGGCGGTGGCTACACCGGACTCTGGACCGCGGTGCTCGCCAAGCAACGCGAACCCGACCGCCGCGTCGTGCTGCTCGAGGCGAAGAGCATCGGCTGGGCCGCCTCGGGGCGCAACGGTGGGTTCTGCGAGGCGAGCCTCACCCACGGTGACGAGAACGGACGCTCGCGCTGGCCCGAGGAGTTCGACCAGGTGAAGGCGCTGGGGCTCGCGAACCTCGACGGCATCGAGTCCATGGTCTCCGCGCACGGTCTCGACGTGGACTTCGAGCGCAACGGATCGCTGGATGTCGCGGTCGAACCGCACCAGGTGGAGTGGCTCGAACCCGGCGATGGCGTCACGGTGCTCGACTCCGCCGCCATGCACGACCAGGTGCGTTCACCCACCTACCTCGGTGGGGCGTGGCACCGTCGCACGAGCGCCCTCGTGCATCCGGGCAAGCTCGCGCTCGAGCTCGCGAGGCTCGCCGTCGAGCTCGGCGTCGAGGTCTTCGAGCACACTCTCGTGAAGTCCCTCGACAGCGCTGCGGATGGCGCGACCGTCGTCACCGCCCACGGCCGGGTCACCGCGCCCCGGGTCATCCTCGCCACCGGCGTCTTCCCGTCGCTGCTCGCCCGCAATCGACTGATGACCGTCCCGGTGTACGACTACGTGCTCATGACCGAGCCACTGGATGCCGAGCAGCTGGCGTCGATCGGCTGGTCGAACCGGCAGGGCATCGGCGACATGGCGAACCAGTTCCATTACTACAGGCTCTCCGCCGACAACCGCATCCTGTTCGGCGGCTACGACGCGGTGTACCACTACGGCGGGCGCGTCAGACCGGCTTACGAGGAGCGCCCGAGCAGCTACCGGCAGCTCGCGAGCCACTTCTTCACCACCTTCCCGCAGCTGGAGGGCCTCCGGTTCAGCCACCGCTGGTCCGGGCCGATCGACACGAGCACGAGGTTCTGCGCGTTCTTCGGCACGGCGCGAGCGGGCAGTGTCGCCTACGCGAGCGGGTTCACCGGGCTCGGGGTCGGCGCCACACGTTTCGCGGGCGACACCCTGCTCGATCTGCTCGACGGTGTTCCGACCGAGCGCACCGAGCTGCGGATGGTGCGCGAGCGCCCGTTGCCCTTCCCGCCCGAGCCTGCCGCGGCTCTCGGCATCAACGCCACCCGCTGGTCGCTCGATCGGGCCGACCACGACGGCGGGCGTCGCAACGTGCTGCTGAAGACCCTCGACGCGCTCGGCCTCGGGTTCGACTCGTGAGCGCGCTGCCGTTCTCGGCGCTCGAGCTGGCGATTCCGCTCGATCCGATCGATCCCTCCCAGGTGCGGTCGGGCGAGCCTCGCGCGGGCTTCGTCGCCGTCGACACCCGGGACGGCCTCGAGCTCGGCATCTGGGAGATCACGCCGGGCGTGAGTACCGACGTGGAGGCCGACGAATGGTCAGTGGTCGTGTCGGGGCGGGCGACGGTCGCCTTCGACGACGGGCGTGCGTCGATGGAGTTGGCCGCGGCATCCGTGTTCCGACTGGATGCCGGCGACCGCACCACCTGGACGGTGCACGAGACCCTGCGCAAGGTCTACATCACGCCGGTCACCGGCACTGCGGAATAGGCTGAGGCCGACACCCGCCGCCGCTTTGGAGGAACCATGGCCGACACCACCGCTCGCCTCGAGGTGGGCTCGACAGCCCCCGACTTCACGCTCGACGACCAGGACGGCGCCCCCGTCTCCCTCGCCGACCTGCGCGGCCAGAACGTCATCGTCTACTTCTACCCGGCGGCGTCGACCCCGGGATGCACGACCGAGGCGTGCGACTTCCGCGACAACATCAATTCGCTGAAGTCGGCCGGGTACCAGGTGCTCGGGCTCTCGAAAGACAAGGCGCCGGCCCTGCAGAAGTTCCGAGACGAGCAGAACCTCAACTTTCCGCTGCTGAGCGACGAGGACGTCGCCGTTCACCGCGCGTACGGGGCCTGGGGTGAGAAGTCGATGTACGGCAAGACCGTCACGGGTGTGCTGCGCTCGACGTTCGTGCTCGATGAGCACGGCGTCATCCAGCAGGCCCTCTACAACGTGAAGGCGACCGGGCACGTCGCGAGCCTCCGCAAGAAGCTCGGGCTCGACGCGTAGCCCGCGCCCTCCGCGTAGCTCGGCCCCGCGCGGAGCGTCGCTCGACCGTTCAACCGTGAGTTGGTCATGACATCAGCAGGGAGATGCAACGGCCAACTCACGGTCGATCGGTCGGCGACCGGCCGCTCAGAGACACCGGCGGATGGATGCCGCGGCACTCACTCCCGCGTGGAGGTCGCCGCGATCACGGGGCGGGTGAACAGCAGCACGAGGATCGCGATCGCTGGCACGAGCAGCAGCCAGCCCACATCCGGCCGCGCGAAGATCCCCTGGAACGCTCCGATCGCCACGGTGAGCTGAAGGATCTGCACGGTCACCGCGGCGCCCCTGATCCATGCTCGGCCGCGCCACGCCCCGAGCGCAATTGCGACGAGGAACGCCGCGGCCAGCACCGTGAACGCGGCGAGCGCGACGGCGCTGATCAATGAATCCGCTTGCGCCACGACGAGCTCGTAGACCAGCACCGCGGCCAGCGCGGCGAGGGCGAGCGCCTCGGCGGCGAGCAGTGCGACGAGCGCGACGAGAAGGCTCGGCCGCCGCCGTTCGCGCCCCCGCTCGGGGGCGTTTGGCGGGTTCTCGCTCACGGATGATCCAATACGAAACTATTGATTTGGCCAGGTCGGTATGAGAGTCTATGGGAGGTTGTTTTGAGGCTTACAAGGTCGTGAGCGCAACCCCGGGCCGATTCCCCCATCGGCCTTCGCCGGTTAAATCTCCTCACGGATGACGGCCATACGACCCTGTTCCCCTGCAATCGAAGGAGTACCCCCATGGACTGGCGCGACAACGCAGCCTGCCTCACGGCCGACCCCGAGCTGTTCTTTCCCGTCGGCAACACCGGACCCGCCGTCGACCAGATCGACAAGGCGAAATCCGTGTGTGGTCGATGCACGGTGTCTGAGCAGTGCCTCCAGTACGCCCTCGAGACCAGCCAGGATTCGGGCGTGTGGGGCGGCCTGAGCGAAGACGAGCGCCGGGCGCTCAAGCGTCGCGCGGCGAGGGCCCGCCGGGCTTCCTGACGGCGACGCTCGCGCCCTGATCGGCAGCCGGGACAGGCCCTGAATATGTCAGCCTTTTTCTTGCGCGGGGCTGGTCAGCATCACTCTGTCTCGGTCGGGCCGCTGCGAGATGAGCGCGATCCGGGGAACTAGGGATTGGGCCCTTCGACAGGCTCAGGGGCCCGCGGGCTATGGCCCGCGGGCTATGGGACCCGAGGGGCTGAGGCCCTTCGGCAGGCTCAGGGGCACGCGGGCTATGGGAGAGGCCCTTCGGCAGGCTCAGGGGCCCGCGGGCTATGGGACCCGAGGGGCTGAGGCCCTTCGACAGGCTCAGGGACCCGCAAACTCAGGGACCCGAGGGCTTAGGGCCCGGGAATCTACGCGTCGGCCGTGATCCACGCGAGCGGGATGTCGATGGTGACCTCGGTGCCACTGCCGACCATGGTGTGCCAGTCGATGGTGCCGCTCAGCTCGCCCTGGATCAGGGTCCGCACGATCTGGGTGCCCAGTCCCGACCCGACCTTGCCCTCCGGCAGGCCGCTCCCGTTGTCGCGCACCTCGACGCTCAAGGTCTCCTCCGTGCGCGTCGCGACGATCTCGACCTCGCCCTCGCGACCGGCCAGCCCGTGCTCCACCGCATTGGTCACGAGTTCGGTGAGCGCGAGCGCGAGCGGCGTCGCATACTCGCTCGGCAGCACGCCGAAGCTTCCGGATGACTTCGGGTGCACCTTCGTGTTGTGCGTCGACGCCACCTCGGCGATGAGCAGCAGCACACGATCGAAGACGGCGTCGAAGTCCACGTTCTGATTGAGGCCCGTGCTCAGGGTGTCGTGCACGACGGCGATCGCGGCAACGCGACGCATCGCCTGGTTCAGCGACTCGCGCGCCTCCTCCGAGTGGGAGCGCCGCGCCTGGATCCTGAGCAGTGACGCCACAGTCTGCAGGTTGTTCTTCACCCGGTGATGGATCTCGCGGATGGTGGCGTCCTTGGTGATGAGTTCGCGCTCCTGGTGCCGGAGCTCGGTGACATCCCGACACAGCACGATCGCACCGACTCGTTCGCCGCGGTCGCGGATGGGGATGGCCCTGAGCGACACCGTCACCCCGCGCGCCTCGATGTCGGTGCGCCACGGAGCGCGCCCCGTGACCACGAGCGGCAGCGATTCGTCGGTCACCAGCTTGCCGGTCAGCAGCGACGTGGTCACCTCGGCGAGCGACTCGCCCTCCAGTTCTCCCGCGAACCCCATCCGGTTGAAGGCCGACAGCCCGTTCGGGCTCGCGAAGGTCACATCGCCGTCGACGTCGAGCCGCAGGAGACCGTCGGATGCCCGCGGCGCACCCCTCCGCGGACCGGTCGGCGCCCCCAGGTCTGGGAAGTCACCGCCGGCGATCATCGCGAACAGATCGTTCGCGCAGTCGTTGAACGTGAGTTCCTGGCGACTCGGCGTGCGCGCCTCGCTGAGATTGGTGTGCCTGGTGATGATGGCGATCGGATGTGGCGTGGTCTCGCTGCCCGAAGCGCTCAGCCTGCGCAGCACCGGCACCGCGCGCACCCTCGTGGGGGTCTCCTCGTACCAGTCGGGGGCGGCGGAATCGACGATCTGCCCGGACTCGAAGGCGTCGGTGACCTGCTTGCGCCATTCCGGCTTGACGGTCTGTCCGACGAAGTCGCGGTAGAAGAGGGTGGCCGAACTCGAGGGACGCGCGTGCGCGACGGCGACGAAGGAGTGGGCGTTGGTCGGAACCCAGAGCACGATGTCGGCGAAGGCGAGGTCGGCGAGCAGTTGCCAGTCACCGACGAGAAGGTGCAACCACTCGACATCCGCTTCGGTCGACCTGCCCTGCGCGAGCACGAGATCACTGAGGGTCGACACGCGTCCAGCGTAGCCCGCGCTCCGCAGGGCGCAGACCGCGCCGACGTTCGTCTGGTGTCACTCGTTCCAGGTGAGCCTGAAGCCCTCCTCGGCGTCGTTCGAGACCTCGATGATCGTGCGCAGCAACTGCTCCGTCGTCTCTGCGCGCAGCATCTTCAGCTGATCCAGCTGACCCACCGGCGCGATCCCGGCGAGCTGCCAGCTCGACTCCATGGGGTCGTCGCTGAGTTGCACCACCGCGGCCCACAGCTGCTCCGAGAACTCGCTGGCCACCGCCAGGGTGCGACGGACGGTCTTCTCGGCCTCCTGCCGGAGGGGCTCGAGGTCGGCGTCCCAGACGAGTTCGTCGAGCACGGTGACTGTGGCGTGCGGGTAGGGGTCCTCCTCGAGCCACTGCTCGACAGTGATGCGGCGCTCGCCCTGGGCGGCGAGCGCGATGAACTCCTCGCGCGCCTCGAGCTCGGTCACCTGGGCCACGGTGCCGATGGCGAAGCGATGCTCGCCACCGCCCACCTCCTGACCGCGCTCGATGAGGGTGACGCCGAATTCGGGGCCCTCCGAATCGAGGATCGCGGCGAGCATGACGAGGTACCTCTCCTCGAACACCCTCAACTGCAGCGGCATGTAGGGGAACAGCACGGAGCCGAGCGGGAACATCGGCAGTTCGGTCATGGTGCAAGAGAACCACCTGCTGGCGCTCAGGCCAAACGCGAGGTCACGTCGCAGGGTCACGTCGCGAGGTCGCGCACCACCTCACATCGCCCGAGCGCCGCGGGCATGCCGCCGGGAACGCACGAGCAGCATGACGCCGGTGGCGATGACCCACACGATGATGGGGTCGACGGCGAGGCGTTCGAGAAGGCCGGAGCCGAGCATCCGTTCGACCGGGCTGCGGAAGCAGAACAGGGCTACGAGGCCCACCGTGCCCGCGACGATGGCGAAGACAGCCCAGATCCTGGGGCCGCGCCAGAGCGCGGAGATGCCGAAGACCACGATTCCGAGATTGCCACCGAGGATGGCCATCGCCGCCCCGAGCCAGTGCAGTCGATTGAGGCCGGTGGGCGGCATCCCGAAGCTGCCGGGGAAGATCCCGACCATCACGCTGCCGATCGCCGAGACCAGCAGCAGCACGGTGACGACCCAGCGCACCGCGCGATGGGGCAGAAGCAGATGGGTGGCGAGGAGCCCGCCGACCGCGGTGACGACCCCCTGCAGCACGAAGGCGCCGTTCATGAAGAGATTGCCCGGCGAACAGACGGCACGACCGCCGGTGCCGGCGTCGGCGGCCCGCGCCGGGGACTCGGCGGCATCGCGACAGACGACGGCGCCGAGATCGCTGATGTAGTCGAACCGGAAGCTGTACGGACCAGCCTGCCAGAGGGCCGCCGCAGCGAGTTCGCCGATGAAATAGAACACCCCGAGAGTGAGGATGACCCCGGTCACGACGGTGAGCGTGTGCTCCCTCGGACTCGGCAGCTGCTCCACGCGCTCCAGGCTATCCGGCCATCCTGGCCGCCACTCTGCCCTCAAGGCCGCCCTGCCCCCCGGTCGGGCTACCCTGTCCTCCGGTCGGGCTACCCGGTGGGTCCGGCGACCGGGTCGTCGTGCAGACGCGAACGCCGCAGGATGCCGCGCGCCCCACCCCCCGCCATCCGTCGACCGCGCAGGAGTCGGCGCGACGCCACGACGGGTTCCGGCGGCAGGATGCGGGTCCTCACGAGATCGCCGATGGCGGCGCGAGCGGCCGACCGCACCGCCGTATCGCGCAGGGCGCGCCCACTGAGCACCGCCGCGTCGAACCCGGCTTGATCGTGGGGCACGAGCACCGGCTCGTCCACTCCCCCGAATCGCTGCAGCGTCTGCGTGATCTGGGCGCCGGGGTTCAGGCCGATCGCGCTGCTCCGCACCCTATTCATCACGACGCTGATCCGCTCGGGCTCCACGGTCTCCACCAGATCGACGTGGGCGCGAAGAAACCGGGCCAGCCCGACGGGATCCGCCGAGCCGACCGCGATCACCTGGTCCGCCTCGCGCAGCGCCGAGATCGTCGCCGCATTCCTTCTCGGCGCGAACAGGTCGCTCGAGATCTCCTCGTCGTTCTCGAGACTCGACCCGGTGTCGAGCACGGTGTAGTCGACCCAGTCGCGGCACTGCCGGATCGTCGCGGTGACCCGCTCGTCGGAGAGCTCGGGCCAGCGGCTCGGGCGACCGATGCCGGTGAGCACCCAGAAGCTGCCATGGCCGGAGAGATAGCGCTGGCCGATGCGCTCGAGTTCGGTCGCCGTGAGATTCTTGCCGCCGGCCAGTCGGCAGGCGGCGGCGAAGCCCGGGGACTCGTCGAGCAGCCCGAGCACCGGTGCGACGGATCCGCTGTGGGTGTCCACGTCGCCGAGCACGACGCTGTGTCCGGCGGCGGCGAGCTCCGATGCGATCCCCACCGCGATCGAGGTGCGCCCCGGCGCGCCGGCCGGTCCCCAGACCGCGACGACGGTGCCCCGCCTCCTGGGTGCGGCGTCGGCGGGGGCGGCCGGACCGCTCAGCATCCGCTCGATCTCGGGCCACGGGGCATCCGCGGGGGCGGTCTCCAGCAGACCGACGGATGCCGCGTGCCGCCGGTCTGCGTCGGACTGCACGAGCCCGATCATCCGCACGCCGACGCCGTCGCACACCGCGAGCAGGGCGGAAGACAGGTAGCGCGGCGAGGCCGCCACGAGCGCTGTGCGGCAGGAACCCGTCGACAGCGCCGAGGCGAGCGCGTCGGCTCCGGTCTCACGCAGCACCACCCTGTGCCCGTGGCGCTCCGCCTCGCGGAGCATCCTGTCTTCCAGTTCGAGAGGCAGGGCGACCGCGATCTCCACCGTCAGCCCTCCAGTGGAGTCGTGGCGGGCACCAGCGAGATGGCGTCGTCGCTGGTGATCGCGTCGAGCACCGCAGCGAGTTTCGATCGGGGCACCATCACCTCGACGCCGGTGGCTCCGCCGTCGACGATCAACCCGTCGTCCTCGACGACCCTCACGACGGTCGCGCCCGTCACGAGCACAGCGGGCGGTTCGAACTCCCCCGCCCCACCCTCCACGCCCACGGCGGACCAGAGGTCGACGGTCACCCCTTCGCGCACCGATCGCGGTAGGGCGGAGGAGACCGCCACCACGACGGACGCCTCCTCGTCGCTCGACGCCGACCCGACGGCCGCGCGTGGCACCAGTTCGCCGTCGGCGACAGTCCTCGACACGATGAGACCGTCAGCGGGCAGAGCGGATTCGACGAGATACCGGTCGGCGGCCTCGCCGAGCCTCACCGCGCGCACGATCAGATCCGAGGCGTCGACGCGGTCGCCCGGGGTGAGCAGACGGCGTGCCGCCCAGACATCCACGGTGCGATCCGCACTCGTCACGATCCACCCGACGCCCACGACCGACGCGACGATGAGCACCAAGCCGATGCCGAAGCGCGGGTCGAACCAGAACGACTTCGGGGGTCGCTCGGTGGTCGGTACACGGGTGCTGCGGGCCATCGGCGCTCTCCGCTCTGTCGGAAGACTCCATCGTGGTCATCCCGTGGCCCGCGCGGGAAAGTTATCCACAGGTCGGTCACGGGGAGGTCCGGCGGCCCATAATCGACGGATGGACGAGCACGACGACACCGGTGACCTCGGACGGTTCCTCACCGTGGCCGACACCGCGGAGGTGCTCAACATCTCGGCCAGCGCGGCCTACGCCCTGGTGCGGTCGGGTGAACTGAGGGCGATCCGCATCGGGTCCCGCGGGCCGTGGCGCATCGAGCGCGCGGTGCTGGAGACCTACATCCAGGCGAAATACGAGGAGGCCCGCCGGATCGGGCTCTGGAACCAGGCCGAGTACACCGAGTCCCCCGAACACCTCTTCGGGGAACGCGCTCACAACCGCACGAGCAGCACCTGATCGAACGGGATCACGCGGTACCGGGTCACCACGGACTCGCGCCGCGCCGAGCCCGCCTCGTGCTCGGCGAGATCGAGATGGTCGCGTCCCACGCGGTCGATGGTGCCGAACAGGATGCCCGACCGTAACCTCAGCTCGACCGACGACCGCCGGCGGCACAGGTCGCGCAGCACGAAGCTCAGGGTGAGCCTCGTGGACAGCGACCGGTTCGCGTCGTCCAGGGGGCCGTCGAGGGTGCGGGTGACCTGCTCCCTGGTGAGTACGAGGGAGGCGATGGCCGAGAGGGGGAGCACGCACTGCGCTGCCCGGCCGTGCTCGCCCGCGAGATCACCCGAGAGCCAGTCCTTGCCGATCGCTCGGGGCCCGATGTCGAGATGGCTGCCGTCGGCCAATTGCACCTTGAGGCTGTAGGAGGAGTGGCGGGGCTCCCGCGCGTGCACCGCGACGAGCCTGTCGCGCAACGAGAGGCGCCCGAGCCTCAGCCGCTCCTCCTCGGCGCGAAGGTCGACCTCTTCCGCCGTGAGCTCCTGCTCGAGCTGGCCCTCGAGGTCGTCGAAGAGGTTGTCCCAGCGCATGGTCTCAGAACGTAGTCATCCGCCGCCCCCGGCGCGCAGGTTATCCACAGCCCCGAAGCGGGGGCATGGACAACCACGGCACAGTGCTGACACAGTGTCAGTCTCAGAGCGCGGTGCCCCCCGAGAGGGGGTCACGGTGTCGGCACCTCTTCCCCCCGCACGGAGCCCGTCATGAGCACAGCATTGCCCGTCGAGCCGCTACCCGATGCCGCCACGCCCGGGCGTTTCCACCCCGAGGAGTTCTTCGGCCATCAGCCCACCCCGCACTCGACGCTGCCCGACCCGCGCCCGCTTCTCGAGAACCTCACCCGCTGCGTCATCGAGATCCTCGCCGGCTGCCGCGACCTCGAACAGATCTCCCGCTGGGTGACGGATGACGTGTACCGCCACCTTCTCAAGCGCGTCGTCATCTCGGCGCGGGCCAGGTCGGCCAAGAATCAGACGGTCTCGCGACCGTCGTTCACCATAGGCTCGACCTCGGTGTACAGCCCGCGCGACGGGGTCATCGAAGCCGTCGTCATCGTGCGGGGCCGTGCGCGCGCCCGGGCCGTCGCGATCCGCCTCGAGGGCATGGACGCCCGCTGGCGTGCCGCGGCCATCAACGTGCTCTGACACGCGGCGCGGCTATCGACGCGCGCTGACCCCGGCGCCCGCACGCGACGGAGCCGTCAGCGGCCCTACTTGCGCTTCGACTGCTGCCGACGCTCTGCCCGGTTCGCCGGGGCGGGAGCCGCGTGCCCGCCGGACCGCTGCCCGAACGCCCCGCGAGTCGCCGGTGCCCCTGACCGCTGCGGAGCGGGGGGCTGCACGTCTCCCCCGGCATCTGCGTCGTCCTGGGCGCGCTGAGCCTTCGCGGTGGCGGCCTGCTCGATCTGACCGCGCTGGTTGCGCACCTCGACTTCGCCGTCGGCGTTCGGAGCCGAGTAGCTGAGCCTCTCTACGGGAGCCCCGGACGCCCCGAGTCCCTTCGCGGCGACGGACGGCACGGCGGCCGTCGCGCCGGCGGGCGACACCTCCACCTCGAGGTTGAACAAAAACCCGACGGTCTCCTCGCGGATCTGGCCCATCATGCTCTGGTAGAGGGCGAAGCCCTCCCGCTGGTACTCGACGAGAGGATCGCGCTGCGCCATCGCGCGCAGGCCGATGCCGTCTTTCAGGTAGTCCATCTCGTAGAGGTGATCGCGCCAACGGCGGTCGATCACCGAGAGCACGACGCGGCGCTCGAGCTCGCGCATGGCGGGCTCGGTGAGGGTCTCGGTGCGCTTCTCGTAGGCGAGCCGGGCATCCGACAGCACCTCTTCGACGAGCATGTCGCGCGAGAGTCGCCCGCGCGATCCGGCCTCGCTCAGCACCTCGTCGACCGTGATCGAGATGGGGTAGAGCGTGCGCAGCTCGGTCCACATCGCGTCGAGATCCCAGTCGTCGGCGTGACCGTCGGCAGCATGCACATCGACGACCTCGGTGATGACCTCGTCGAGGAACTTCTGGGTGCGCTCCTGCAGATCGTCGCCCTCGAGGATGTGGCGGCGGTCGCCGTAGATCGCCTCGCGCTGCCGGTTGAGCACGTCGTCGTACTTGAGCACGTTCTTGCGGATCTCGGCGTTGCGCGCCTCGACCTGACTCTGAGCGCTGCGGATGGCGCGGCTCACCACCTTCGACTCGATCGCGATGTCGTCGGGCACACTGCCCCGACCCATGAGCGACTCGGCGGCAGCGGAGTTGAACAGGCGCATCAGATCGTCGGTGAGGGACAGGTAGAATCGGCTCTCGCCAGGGTCACCCTGGCGCCCTGACCGGCCACGAAGCTGATTGTCGATGCGACGGGATTCGTGGCGCTCGGTGCCGAGCACGTAGAGCCCACCGGCGTCGACCACCTTGGTGGCCTCGGCTTCGACCTCCGTCTTGACTCGGGCGAACACGTCATCCCAGGCGGCCTCGTACTCGTCTGGGGTGTCGACCGGGCTGAGACCCTTGCCGTGCATCTCGGCCACCGCGAGGAACTCCGCGTTGCCGCCGAGCATCACGTCGGTGCCGCGACCGGCCATGTTCGTGGCGACGGTGACGGAGCCCAGGCGCCCGGCCTGGGCGACGATGGCGGCCTCCCGCGCGTGGTTCTTGGCGTTGAGCACCTCGTGCTTGACTCCGCGCTTCGCGAGGAGCTTGGAGAGGTACTCGCTCTTCTCGACGCTCGTCGTGCCGACCAGCACGGGCTGGCCAGAGCTGTGGCGCTCGGCGATGTCTTCGACGACCTGATCGAACTTGACCGTCTCGTTCTTGTAGACGAGGTCGGCCTTGTCCATCCGCACCATCGGCTTGTTGGTCGGGATGGCCACCACGCCGAGCTTGTACGTGCTCATGAACTCGGCGGCCTCGGTCTCGGCGGTACCGGTCATGCCGGCGAGCTTCTTGTAGAGCCTGAAGTAGTTCTGCAGCGTCACGGTCGCGAGGGTCTGGTTCTCGGCCTTGACCGCCACACCCTCCTTCGCCTCGATCGCCTGGTGGATGCCCTCGTTGTACCGACGCCCGACGAGGATGCGGCCGGTGTGCTCGTCGACGATGAGCACCTCGCCGTTCATCACGACGTAGTCCTTGTCCTTCTTGAACAGGGCCGTCGCCTTGATCGCGTTGTTGAGGAACGAGATGAGGGGGGTGTTGGCCGACTCGTAGAGGTTGTCGATGCCGAGGTAGTCCTCGACCTTCTCGATGCCGGGCTCGAGCACGCCCACGGTGCGCTTCTTCTCGTCGACTTCGAAGTCGACGTCGGCGACGAGCCTCGAGGCGAGGCTCGCGAACTCGGTGAACCAACGGTTCGCCTCACCGGATGACGGCCCCGAGATGATCAGCGGCGTGCGGGCCTCGTCGATCAGAATCGAGTCCACCTCGTCGACGATCGCGAAGAAGTGGCCGCGCTGCACCATGTCCTGCGCCTGCCAGGCCATGTTGTCGCGAAGGTAGTCGAAGCCGAACTCGTTGTTCGTGCCGTAGGTGATGTCGGCGGCGTACTGCTCGCGCCGAACCGGCGGGGTCTGACCGGAGATGATGCACCCCGTGGTCATCCCGAGCGCCCGGAAGACCCGACTCATCAGTTCGGACTGGTAGCTCGCGAGGTAGTCGTTCACGGTGATGACGTGCACTCCGCGGGAGGCGATGGCGTTGAGGTAGGCGGCGGCGACCGCCGTCAGTGTCTTACCCTCACCGGTCTTCATCTCGGCGATGTTGCCGAGATGCAGAGCCGCCCCGCCCATGAGTTGCACGTCGAAGGGGCGCATACCGAGGGTGCGCACCGAGGCCTCGCGCACCGCGGCGAACGCCTCCGGCAGCAGATCGTCGAGGGACTCGCCGTTCGAATAGCGCTCGCGCAACTCGGCGGTCTCGTTGCGCAGCTCGTCATCGGTCAGCCCGGTGAAGTCGTCTTCGAGGTGGTTGATGGCGTCTGCGTAGCGCTGGAGCCGCCGGAGTGTGCGGCCTTCGCCGACCCGCAGGACCCGCTCAAGAACATTTGCCACCGGTGAACTCCCTTGCCGACTGACTCAGCCGATGAGGCTGCAGTCGCACCGCGACGCGGTCGTGACCGATTCGTGATGCGACCCAATCCTAGCCACGGCGGGCCAGAGGATGGCTGTGGACGCCGCGTGCCTAGACGCGGCGCCCACCCCCAGTGCGGGCGTCAGCGGGCCTGTCGACGCCCTCCGCTTCGTGCCCCCTGCAGCTCCTCGGTGGAATCGTCGAGGCCGATCACGCCGTAGTCCCACCCCTTGCGTCGGTAGACCACGGACGGCCTGTCGTTCTCGGCGTCGATGAACAGGTAGAAGTCGTGACCGACCAGTTCCATGAAGTACAGCGCGTCGTCGACGGTCATCGGCGAGGCGGCGAAGACCTTCTTGCGGATGACGACGGGGCTCCAGTCCGGCTCGGCGTCGGGCTCGGCGTCGATCACGTCGACCGACCCGGTGCGCACCTTCTCCATCACCGCTGGATCGGCGGGGGTGATGTCGACGACGCTGAACCCGCCGCTCGTGGCCTCGCGCAGAGAGGTGGGTCTGTGCTGCCCCCTGTGCACCTTCTGGCGGTCTTTGGCGCGTCGCAATCGCTGGACGAGTTTGTCGATGGCGAGATCGAAGGCGACGTACTTGTCCGATCCGTTCGACTCGGCGCGCACGAGCGGACCCGGCCCGATCAGGGTGAGCTCGACACGGTCGTCGCCCGACTGGCCGTTCTTCTCGTTGTGACGGGAGACCTTCACTTCGAACGCGAGGGCCTTGTCGGCCAGGTGCTCGATCCGACCGGCCTTCTCGGTCGCGTAATCGCGGAAGCGATCGGTGATGCCGAGCCCCATGCCGTTGACGGAAATCTCCATGACGTCCTCCCAGTCCTGGCCCGGTGTCGAGCCGCCTAGACCAGGCGGTCTTCCGCGCCTCTTTCGCCCAAGCTAGTCCCCCCGTCACCCGCGCGTAACCCTCGGCCGGAAACCCCTCCGGTCATTCCCAGCGAACGCTCCGCCGAATGCAGCGGAGTGAAGGCGAGCGTCGCTCCGGCGACCACCGAGCCGCCCGCCGCGGTGATCGCCTCCGCGAGCGAATCGAGGGTCGACCCGCTCGTGAGCACGTCGTCGACGAGCACGAAACGCCGGCCGTGCAGAGCGGATGTCGCCAGCAGCGCCCCTCGCGCGTTGCGGGCGCGCTGCTCTCGATCGAGGGACTTCTGCACGGAGCCGGACCACGCCCGCCGCATCACGGACGCCGGCCGCGGGAGACCTGCCTTGGCGAGCAGGAGCGGCACCGGGTCGTATCCGCGGCGCCGCCTCGACCCCTTCCCGGGCGGCGGCGAGACCAGCTCCACAGTGCTGCCGCCGGCGCCGTGAGCGCCCGCGCGGGCGGCGTCGAGCACGCTCGACAGGAGGGTGCGAGCGAGGGGGGTGGCGACATCCGTGCGCCCCTGCTCTTTGAAGGCCAGCACGACGGAGCGCACCGTTCCCTCGTAGCGCAGGGCGCTCGACACGGTCAGCCCGCCGGGGGTGACGCGGCGCTCGACCCCGCCGACGAGCGCCGAGCCGCAGAGGGCACAGAGTCCGCGGTCGGGCCCACCGCACCCCGCACAGGTGACCGGCGCGACCACGGCCAGGGCGTCGAGCATCGCCGTCCGCCATGCTGGCCATGGTGCAGCATCACGGGTCCGTTGCCGTTCGAGAGGTCGGGCGTGCCGCGCATCCGCCATCCGACCAGGATGGATGCCGCCGCTCGCGTCAACGGCACACCCGACCCGATCGGTGTGCCGTCCGCCGCGGGGAGACCCTGTGCAGGGATCATCCGCTGCGACCCTGGCGCCGGCCTCAGCGCTGGGTCGCCAAGAAGGTCACCCGCTCGTTCTGGTCGGCCCACCCGTTTCCGCTTCGGCCCAGGATCGTGCCGTCGGCGCCGAGCGCACGCAGGTCGGTCGGGCCGTTCCCTCCGACGACGGCGAGTGCCGGGCCCGGACGCCCGAGATCGGAGATCTCGCCCCCGACCTCGAACAGGGTCGCCGTGGCCACCTCCCCCGACGTCGACAGCGTCGCGACCCGGGTGTTGTCGACCCAGGTGGCGTCGATGGCGGTCGACCCGCCCCGCACCGTCGTGTCGACGACCGGGGTGCCGAGAGACACGGGCACCTGGCCCCGGTTGGCATCGCGCACGATCGCGCGCACGACGAGCCTCGGACCGCCGACGGCGTCGAGTAGGAAGGCCACTCGGGCGCCGTCGCGCGACACCTCGAACGACCTCACGAGCGAATCGCTCGGAAATCCCGTCGGCAGACTCGACGGCGACCCGTCCGCACCGAACACCGTGACCGATTCCGGCGCAGATGTCGCCGACCAGACGAAGTCGTACTCGTCGAGGGAGGGCGGGAGCAGCGAGGGTCTGTCGTCGAGCAGCACCACGCCGGCATCCCCCGTGCGCACGATCGAGACTCCGGCGGGGCTCAACACGGCCGCCGCCGACTGCGTGTCCGAGACCGTCGCCGCCGTCGGCGCGGTGTCGACGACCCTCGAACTCAGCTGGCCGAAGGTCGAGATCGACGACGCGCCGAGATAGCCGAACTCCCCGTCGGCGAACACGATCGGGCGGGAGTCCACGGCCGGTTCGGCGACGAGGGTGGCCTCGCCCTCCTGCACGGCCAGCGGCGACCCGGCGACGGTGATCGCGACGCGCCGGATGGTGGTGACGGTCACCAGACTCGCGTCGAGTTGCTGCTGCATCAGTCGGCGATCGGTCTGACTTGCGACGAGGGCGTCGGCCGAGAGATCGACCGTCGCCGTGCCGGATTCGACGTCGATCGTGGGAGACGAGAGCTGGGTGCCGTCGGGGAACGCCGTGCGCACCGCGCCCTGCAGCCATGGAGGCGGCCCGGCGAGCAGGCTCGAGACGATGCGGAGCGCCGCTGTGCCGCCGAGGAAGTAGCGCAGGTCGGGCACGAGGTGCTGGCTGGTGGGATCGAGGAAGTACAGCACCTGCTGATCGAACACCGACCTGAACAGGCCGTCGGAGAGCACGATGCCGTCGGGGGCGAGACTGATCCGCCATTCACCCCCCTCCTGCACGAACTGGTAGAGCAGGGTGCGCTGCACCGGGGTGTCATTGCGCTGGTAGGCACCCGAGGCGTCGACCGTGGCGTCGGCGTCGACGATGTACTCGATCGTGTCGGGGGCGACCTGCGAATAGCGCTCGAGAGCGCCGCGCACCGTCACCCCGGCGCGCGGGCTCCACTCGTCGGCGAAGTCGGAACTCAGAAACTCCCGCGCCCTCGCATAGTCGCCCGCCGAGCCTGTGAAGGCCGCGACGAACCCTCGCAGAATGTCCTCCTGGTCGGCGCCGACCGCCGGAGCGAGAGGGAAGAAGTCGAAGTCGCCGGAGTCGGTCTCGGTGAGCGCCCTGCCCTCGACGACTCCTCCGGTCGTCGGGATGCCGGCACACCCTGCGAGCGCCGCGAGCAGGATGACGGCGGCACCCGCCCTCGCGAGGGACTCACGCATCCGGCGCCTCCAGTTCGTGCACGGCCTCGGCCGGAGGAAGGTCGATCGGTGACGACGTGATCGCGACGCCCCTCTCGCGCGGCAGGGTCAGCCTGAAGCAGGTGCCCTCCCCCGGCTCCGACCACACGTCGAGCAGGCCGTCGTGCAGCACGGTGTCCTCGAGCGAGATCGCGAGGCCGAGACCGGTGCCGCCGATGGTGCGCTGCCGAGACGGGTCCGCCCTCCAGAACCTGTCGAAGACCTTCGCGACATCCGCCTGACTCATCCCCACGCCGTAGTCGCGCACCGCGATCGCGACCGCCGTCGCGTTGCTGTCGACGGTGACCGCGATCGGCGCGCCCTCCCCGTGCTCGATCGCGTTGCCGAGCAGGTTGCGCAGGATGCGGCGGATGCGACGGGCGTCGACGTCCGCCTCGAAGTAGCCTCCCGGCGCCACCACCCGGAGGTCGCTGCCGCGCTCACGGGCGAGGGCGTCGAGGGGCTCGACGGCCTCCTCGACCAGGCGCACGAGATTGGTGGGCTCGAGATCGAGGTCGACGACACCGGCGTCGTACCGACTGATCTCGAGCAGATCGCTCAGCAGCACCTCGAAGCGTTCGACCTGCGTGTGCAACAACTCCGCGGTGCGACCGGCGGCCGGCGTGAACGACGCGCGCTGGTCGTAGAGCACGTCGCCGGCGAGCCTGATGGTCGTCAGGGGCGTGCGCAGTTCGTGCGAGACATCCGACACGAACCGCTGTTGCAGCCTCGAGAGCTCGGCGAGCTTCGTGATCTGCTGCTGGAGGCTGTCGGCCATGCCGTTGAACGATCGGGCCAGCGTGGCGATCACGTCTTCTCCCTTCTCGGGGATCCGCACCTCGAGCTCGCCCGCTGCGAGCCGCTCACTGGTCGCGGCCGCCAACCGCACCGGGGCCACGACGAGCCTGACCACGACGTAGGTGACCGCTCCGATGAGCAGCACGAGGAAGAAGCCGCCGATGAACAGGGTGCGCTGCACGAACTGGAGCGTCGCGAGCGCGTCGCTGAGGTCGTAGACGAGATAGAGCTCGTACTGGCCGGCATTCGGCACCGTGAGACTCGACCCCGCGACGAGCCCAGGCGTGTCATCCGGCAGGAGCACCGACTGCAGGTGGACGGTCTCGGGTTCGTCGCCGACGATCGAGCGCATCTCCTCGGTGACCACATCGGTCGGGAACTCGCGGCTGCTGGTCGGCTGCAGCACCTGGGTCGTCTGCTGACCCTGGGTGCGGAGGATGGCGATACCGGTGCCCCCGGGGCTCGTCGTCGAGCTGCTCACGGTCTCACGCACACTCACGCCGAGCGTCTCGAGCTCGATCGGGGTCGAGCCGTCGGTGGCCCTGGCGCCGTCGAAGAGCTGCTGGGCCAGCAGGTTCGCCCGCGCCGCCTCGACGTCGATCTGCTCGCGGCGCGAACTGAACAGGTTGTCGCCGATGCTCGCCGACATGTACACACCGATCACCCCGACCGCGAGGGACGACAGGATGACGCTGATCGCGACCGTGCGGAACTGCAACGAGACCCGCCAGGATCGCAGCAGCCGCGGCATCCATGACCGCCATTCGAGGCCACGCACGGGCGAGGACTCAGCCCGGAGAACCGGCGCGATAGCCGACGCCCCGCACGGTCATGACGATGCGCGGGTTGTCGGGGTCCTCCTCGACCTTCGCGCGGAGGCGCTGCACGTGCACGTTGACGAGCCTCGTGTCGGCCTTGTAGTGGTAGCCCCAGACCTGCTCGAGCAGCATCTCGCGGGTGAACACCTGCTGCGGTTTCATCGCGAGCGCGAGCAGCAGCTCGAACTCGAGCGGGGTGAGACCGATCCTCGTGTCGCCGCGCTTGACCTCGTGACCGGCGACGTCGATGAGGAGGTCTCCCACGTGCAGCGTGTCGGTGGCGCCGGACGGCGTCGGCCGCAGGCGGGTGCGGATGCGCGCGACGAGTTCCTTCGGGTTGAACGGCTTGACCACGTAGTCGTCGGCACCGCTCTCGAGGCCGCGCACGACATCGGTCGTGTCGGACTTGGCGGTGAGCATGATGACCGGCACACCCGACTCCGCCCGGATCTCAGCGCACACCTGGATGCCGTCCTTGCCCGGCAGCATGAGATCGAGAAGAACCAGATCGGGTTTCGAGGCGACGAAGGCGGAGAACGCCTGGGCGCCATCGGCGCAGAAGATGGGCTCGAAGCCCTCGGCCCGCAGAACGATTCCGATCATCTCGGCGAGAGCGGTGTCGTCGTCCACCACCAGGATTCGTGAGGTCATCGGTCCCGTCTTCGGATGTCGACACGCGGCAGCGCGTGAGGAGTGCTTGGCAACAGAGTAGCCGAGTGTGAAAGCATCGAGTTCAGGGCAGCCGCCCTCCCCGCGCCCGTCGCGGGAGCCGACGCAGGCGACGGAGAGACCGCGAGTGACAGACGATCGGAACTGGCAGGCGCCCGGCCCCGAGCACCAGCCCGCCGGAGGCGCGGCCGGAGGGGACCACGGCGCAGCGCCGGTCTACGGGCCGCCGGCGGACGGCCCATCGACCTCCGAGCCACCGCCCGTGCCACCGGTGGCCCTGCCGTACGGTGCGCCCCCCGGGTGGACGCCGCCGCCCAAGCCCGGGCTGATCCCGCTGCGTCCGCTGTCGTTCGGCACCATCCTCGGCGCGCCCTATCAACTACTGCGCCGCAACCCGCGACCGACCTTCGGGGTGAGCCTGCTCGTGCAGGGGGTCGTGACCGTCCTCCTCGTCGGCGTGGTGGGCACGGTGTCGTTCCTCAGCCTCACGCGCGCGGAATCCGCGGCGGGCACCGACGAGTACGACACCCTCATCGCCGGCTCGGTGCTCGCGATTGCTCTCTCCGCACTCATCCCGGTCGCCCTCTCCCTCGTGGCCGGCGGAGTGCTGCAGGGCATCATCGTGCTCGAGGCGTCTCGTCAGTCGGTGGGCGAGAAGTTGCGGCTGCCGCAGCTCTGGGCCAGGGCGAAGAGCAGGGTGTGGGCGGTCGCCGGATTCACGGTCATGGTCAGCCTCGCCCTCCTCCTCGCGATCCTGGTGATCGTGCTGATCGCGGTCGGTCTGTCGCTGCTCGGAACCGGAGGGGTGATCGGCGCCGTCGTCGCCTCGCTCGTTCTCGGGCTCGGTCTCGTCGTCGTCTCGGCCTGGCTCGGTACCAAGCTCGCCTTCGTTCCCAGCATCCTGATGGTCGAGAGGGCGACTCTCAGCGGAGCGATCACCCGATCGTGGGCGCTGACCGGCGGGTCGTTCTGGCGGCTGTTCGGCACCCTGCTGCTCGTGGCCGCCATCCTCAACGTGGCGACCTCGATCGCGACGTTCCCCGTCAACCTCCTCGCCCAATCCGCGCCCGTGATCTTCGCGGCCACCGGCGACGAGGCCGTGATCACCGCGATCACGGTCGGCGCGACCGTGCTGCTCCTCGTCGTCAGCCTCGCCGTCGGGGCGCTCACCCTCGTCATCCAGTCGGCCACCACGGCCCTGCTGTACATCGATCAGAGGATGCGGCGCGAAGGGCTCGACCTCGCCCTCACCGAGTACGTCGAGGCGAGGCAGAGCGGTCGCACCGACCTGGCCGACCCCTACGACGTGAGGTCCGGCGGCTTCGGGCCGGGCACAGCGCCGCCCACGGCATGATCGCCGCGATCCCGCTCGATCCGGAGGCCGACGAGGCACGGGACTGGCTCGTGCGCGAGCTGGCCAAACCCGAGTACCGCGCGGCGGAGCCGAACTGGCTCGACCTGATCGCCGCCGAGCTGCAGCGGTGGCTGCAAGACCTGCTCGGGTCGGGCACCGGCGCCGCTCCGCCCGTCGTCATCGCGGTCGTCGTGGCGCTCGTGCTCGGGGCGGTCGTCGTCGCGTATCTGGTGTTCGGCCCGCCGCGAGCCAACCGGCGTCGGCGTTCCGGAAGTGCCGTGTTCGGCGACGACGACGAGCGCGACGCCGCGACCCTGCGCAGAGCCGCAGGCGAGGCGGCCGCGGCGGGCGACTGGCCCCTCGCGGTGGAGGAGATGTTCCGCGCGATCGCCAGGGGCCTCACCGAGCGCGCCGTGCTGGTGACCCTCCCGGGCACGACCGCGGCCGGGTTCGCACGGGACGCCGGTCGATCCTTCCCGGCCGTCGCCGCCGATCTACTCGCCGCGGCATCCGCCTTCGACGCCGTGCGCTACCTCGGAGGAACCGGCTCGCGCGAGGACTGGACCCGGGTCGAGCGTCTGGAACGGGCCATCCGCGACAGCACGCCCGATCTCGACGGCGGGGCGGGGCGGGAAACGGATGCTTCGCCGCTGGCTGCAGCGCGATGAATCCGCCTGGCATCCGGACCACGGGCCCCGCGGCGACGGGAGCCGACGCCACGGGAGCCGACGCGACGGCGGCCACGACGACGGCCGCCACCGCGACGAACCGCTCGGCGCCGGTCGACGGTCGCACCGTCGTCACACCGACCGTGCGCGCCTCTCTCCGGTCCGCCCGGTTCTGGGTGGTCGCCGTCGTGCTGCTGCTCGCGCTCGCCGTCGGGCTGAGTCTCATCACCGGCGTCGCCAGCTCCTCAGAACCGCTCGATCCCGAGAGTGCCGCGCCGGAAGGCGCGGGGGCGGTCGTCGAGGTGCTGAGGCAGCAGGGGGTGAGCGTGGTCGTGACGGAGTCGCTCGCGGACACGCGGGCCGCGGCATCCGATCCGGCGACGACCACCGTTCTCGTACACGACCCCGATGCGTTCCTCGGAGACGAGGGCTGGAGCGCGCTGCCGGAGATCGCCGGCTCGCTCGTGCTGCTCGCTCCGGACTTCGAGGTGCTCGACGAACTCGCGCCCGGCGTGCTGTCCGCAGGCTCGCCGGACGACGACGTGCTCGAGGCCGGCTCGGGAGACGGCGGATGCGACGTGGTCGCCGCACGACGCGCCGTCACCGTCTCACCCGGTGGCGACTCCTATCGCGTCGACCCCGACGTCGCACCGGGCGCGGCCACCTGCCTGAGGAGCGACTCCGAGGGCGCGGACGACGCCTTCTCCCTCGTGCGAGTCGACGGGGGAACCGCCTCGGTCACGGTGCTCGGTGCGACCGACGCCCTCACCAATCAGGTCATCACCGAGGAAGGCAATGCGGCGCTCGCGCTCGGCGTCCTCGGGCAGACCGAGACCCTCGTCTGGTACCGCCCCGGCATCCTCGATTCGCCGGACGTCGTCGATCCGAGCGAGTACACGCCGGCGTGGCTGACCCCGTCGATCCTGCTGCTGACGCTCGCGGTCATTGCCGCAGCGGTCTGGCGCGGGCGCCGGTTCGGTCCGCTCATCGTCGAGAACCTGCCCGTGGTCGTGCGGTCGAGCGAGACGATGGAGGGCCGGGCGCGGCTCTACCAGCGCGGGTCGGCGAGGCTGCGGGCGATCGACGCCCTCAGGGTGGGCACGCTCTCCAGGGTGGCGGCGCGGTGCGGCCTGCCGTCGACCGCGAGTGTGGACGAGGTGATCGCGGCCGTCGCCACCGTCGTGGGGGCGGAGGTCGGCGTCATCCGGTCGCTGCTGCTCGACGACCTGCCCCGCGGCGACGCCGACCTCACGAGACTGAGTGCGCAGCTCGCCGATCTCGAGACCGAGGTCGCCAGGAAGGCGGGGGGCGGATGACGCGGCATGCGGTCTCCGCGGTGTGCCACGCGCCCGGCCACCTCGTGACCCCGTGGACCCGGACACAGAGCCCGACCGCGACCCCGACCCCGACCCTCACCTTCACCCCGACCAGTGACGACACCACCATCACCCGCACGGAGGCAGCGAGACCATGACTGACGACGCGAGCATCGATCCCACACCGACCACCCCGACCACCGCCGAGCCGACCACGGAGGCCGCGCACCGGTCCGACCCCACGGGTGATCCCGACGGCGCTCTCCGCGACGCCTTCACGCGCGTGCGCACCGAGGTCGGCAAGGCCGTCGTCGGCCAGGACGGCGCGGTGACCGGGCTGCTCATCGCCCTGCTCTGCGGCGGTCACGTGCTGCTGGAGGGCGTTCCGGGGGTCGCGAAGACCCTGCTGGTGCGAACCCTCAGCCATGCGTTGAGCCTCGACACCAAGAGGGTGCAGTTCACCCCCGACCTCATGCCCGGCGACGTGACCGGCTCCCTCGTCTACGACGCGAAGGCCGGTGAGTTCGAGTTCCGCACCGGTCCGGTCTTCACGAACATCATGCTGGCCGACGAGATCAACCGCACTCCCCCGAAGACCCAGTCGGCGCTTCTGGAGGCGATGGAGGAGCGCCAGGTCTCGGTCGACGGCCTCTCGAGGGCGCTGCCCGTGCCGTTCATGGTCGCCGCCACCATGAACCCCATCGAGTACGAGGGCACGTACACGCTCCCGGAGGCGCAGCTCGACAGGTTCCTGCTCAAACTCGTACTCGACCTCCCCCCGCGCGACGTGGAGCTCGAGGTGCTGAGACGTCACGCCGCAGGGTTCGATCCGCGGAATCTGGATGCCGCGGGCGTCACCCCCGTGCTCACCGCGGGTCAGCTCGCCCGAGCGCAGGCCATCGTCGCGGGGATCGGCGCGTCTGCCGACGTCATCGGATACGCCGTCGATCTGGCGCGCGCGACCAGGTCGAGCCCGTCCGTGCGCATCGGAGTGTCCCCGAGAGGATCGACGGCGCTGCTCGCCGCCTCGAAGGCCTGGGCGTGGTTGACCGGTTCGCAGGGAGTCACACCCGACCACCTGCAGGCGATGGCGATCCCGGTGCTGCGGCACCGCATCCAGTTGCGTCCGGAGGCCGAATTGGAGGGGGTGTCGTCGGATACGATCCTCAGGTCGATCATGCAGCAGGTGCAGGTGCCGATCTAGTGGCCGTCTCCGGCTGGTTCGTTCTGCTCGTCGCGCTCGGTGTCGTGCCCACGGTGGCGTTCGACTCGCCCGTCGTGACGGTGCTCTGGCTGGTCGTCGTGCTGGCGGTCGGCGGTGTCGACCTCGCGCTCGCCGGCTCCCCCCGCCTGCTCGAACTGACGCGGGCCCTGCCCGAGAGCGTGCGCCTGGGTGAGACCGCGACGAGCGTGCTGACCGTCACGAATCGCGGGCGACGGCGTGTGCGAGGCATCCTCCGCGACGGATGGCAGCCTTCGGCGGGAGCAACACCGACCCGCGCCCCGGTCTCGGTTCCGGCCGGTGAGCGGCGCTCGGTCGTGACAAGGCTCACCCCGTTCCGCCGGGGCGAGCGGCGGGCGGTGCACGTGACCGTGCGGTCGTTCGGTCCGCTCGGCCTCGTCGCGAGGCAGGCGTCGATCGCCGAGGCGAGCACGCTGCGGGTGCTGCCGCCGTTCGCCTCGCGCAAGCACCTGCCGTCGAGGCTCGCGAGATTGCGCGAGCTGGACGGGGCGACGAGCGTGCAGATGCGGGGGGCGGGCACCGAGTTCGACAGCATCCGGGAGTACGTCAGGGGCGATGACGTGAGGAGCATCGACTGGAGGGCGACCGCGAGGCACAGCGACCCGGTCAGCGGCACCGCGCAGAAACTGATGCTGCGCACGTGGCGCCCCGAGCGTGACCGACGCGTCGTCGTGATCATCGACAGCGGACGCACCTCCGCGGCCCGCGTCGGCGACGAACCGCGCATCGACACCGCCTTCGAGGCGTCCCTGCTGCTGGCGGCGCTCGCCTCCCGTGCCGGCGACCGCGTCGACACCGTGATCTACGACCGACGCGTGCGCGGACGGGTGCAGGGCGCGACCGGTGCCGAACTGCTGAGCAGACTGGTCACGACGATGGCGCCGATCCAGCCGGAGCTGATCGAGATGGACTGGACCGCGGTGCCCGAGCTCGTGCGCTCCGTCACCTCGGGGCGCGCCCTGGTGGTGGTACTCACCTCGATCGATCAGGCGGGATCGTCGCGTGCCCTGCTCTCGGTGCTCCCCCAGTTGACCCGTCGCCACCTGGTCGTCGTCGCCTCGGTGACGGATCCGGATGTCGCGGCCGCCACCCTCCCCGCCGCCCGGGTCGATCGGGCCGGGGTGTACCGGGCCGCCGCCGCCGAGCGCGCCCTGCTCGACACCGCGCGCGTGGCCGCCGCGCTGCGTGGACTGGGCGCCGAGGTCGTCACCGGCACCCCACCCGACCTGCCGCCCGCCCTCGCGGACCGGTACATCGCCCTGAAGCGGGCCGGGCGGTTGTAGGGCGATGGCGGCGGACGCGGCCTCCGGGACCCCGCCCGCCCTCCTCCTCGGCCTGTCCGCACGCCAGGAAGGAGAAACGGCGCGTCGAATCCCGTTTCTCCCTCATTGCGGGCGATGGGTCACCGGCATCGGCGCCGTGCTCCCTGCCCCCGGCCGCCAGCAGCAGGCGCCGGGGAGGCGACGCCGGTCAGCCCGCCCAGCCGCCCAGCCGCCCAGCCGCCCAGCCGCTCAGCCGCTCAGCCGGCCACGATACGCCGCGCGCCCGCCTCGAACTCCTCCAGGTCACCCGTCTCGCCGAGACGATGGGCGCGTGCGCCGAGCATCCACTGGTAGGCGAGGAAGCCGGCGAGCGCGATCGTTCCGATTCCGATCTTGACCGGCCACGGCCAGTCCTGACGCGTCACGAAGCCCTCGATGATGCCCGAGACGAGCAGGCCGAGGATGAGGCCGATCACGATGGCGAACAGCGCTCGGCCGTCTTCGGAGAGGGCTTGCCCCCTCGTGCGGGCACCCGGCGCGATCCACGACCAGAAGATGAGCAGACCGCCGGCCGCCGCGACGAACACGCAATAGAGCTCGAGCTGCCCGTGCGGCGAGATGTACAGGAAGAAGTCGCCGAGCCGGCCGAACTCGTGCATGACGGCGGCCGACTGCCCGAGGCCCATGGCGTTCTGCACGATCACGTTGGGCACCCAGAATCCGGTGATGCCGAAGGCGACGCACTGAGCGGCGATCCACGCGTTGTTCGTCCACACCTGGCCGGCGAACGATCCCTCCGAGTTGGCGGAGTAGTAGCCGACGAACTCCTCCTCGGCGTACGCGCGTCGAACGGACTCGGGTCCGAGCGCCCCGAGAAGTGCAGGATTCTGGATGAACCACACCGCCGTCAGCACGGCGATCAACGTCGTCACGAGCGCGATGGCGAGCGTCAGCCAGCGCACGCGGTAGAGGGCGGCCGGGAGCGCGAGGAGGAAGAACGTCGGCAGTCGGCTGAGCACGTTGGACCCGGCGCCGGTGAACCGCAGCCGCGCCCGGCTCAGCAGCAGCGAGAGGCGATCGCCCTGCGCTGTGGAGCCCGCGGACGTCCGGATCGCCGACAGCTGGGTCGTGCCCGACTGGTAGCGCTCGATGAGCTCGTCCGCTTCGGCGCCGCGGAAGGAACGCTGACGTCCGAGCCGCCTGAGGCGGTCCCAGTCGTCGCGGTGCGCGGCGGAATAGGCGTCGAGATCCATCTGCTTGAATACTAGACATGGCGGCCGGGCAGACACACGGATCCCGCTGGTCCGATCCGCTCGACGACGCCGACGACGACGAACTGGTCACCGGAGAAGCCGTCGCCCTCGACCTCCGCCCCGCCAGCTTCGTGCTCAGAGCCACGGGTTCGATCATCGATTTCGTGGTGACGGTGCTCGTGCTCCTCGGCGGATTCTTCGTGATCGTCGGCATCTACGGCGGATTCGGGGTGGATGACGCGGCCGTCGGCGCCCTCTTCGTCACGCTCCTGGTGGTGTGCACGATCGTCGTCCCGACCGCGGTCGAGACGCTGTCGATGGGCAAATCTCTCGGCAAACTCGTGATGGGCGTGCGTATCGTGCGAGACGACGGAGGTGCGGTCGGGTTCCGGCACGCGTTCATCCGTGCCCTCACCGGGTTCATAGAGATCATCGGCACGTTCGGCGGCCTCGCGGCGATCGTGGCGTTGCTCAACGGGCGGGCGAAGCGGCTCGGCGACCTGCTCGCGGGAACCTATGCGCAGTACGAGCGCGTGGCGGATCCGGGCGATCCGATCTTCGCGGTGCCTCCGGAGCTCGTCGAGTGGTCGCGGATCGCCGACGTCGCGCGGATGCCCGATCGTCTGTCACGCCGGGTGACGCAGTTTCTGGGCGGGGCGTCGGCGTTCCTGCCCGAGGCGCGCGCGCGGATCGGAGCGTCGCTCGCGTCCGAGGCCGCGGGCTTCGTCGACCCGGTGCCCGCCGCGGCCCCGGAGGCCTTCCTGATCGCGATCACGGCGATCCGGCGCGAACGCGAATCGCGCGCGCTCGATCTCGAACGGGAGCGGATGGCGCGGCTCGAGCCGGTTCTGCGGGGTCTGCCCCACGGGTTCCCCGACCGCGACTGATTGCGCGCGACATCCCGCATCCCTCCGCCCCCACTCGGGGTCTGAAA
>JBEANR010000051.1:0-13430 GCA_041165365.1 Actinomycetota bacterium
TCGGCACGGCCAGCATGGCGAGAGCGAGCCCTAGGAATCCGACGGCATCCCGCGAGCTCGGATCCATGTCGAGCCGCCCGAAGGCGAAGCCGACCTCGATGGCCCAGATCGTGCCGAGGCAGATCGCCATAGGCACACCGGCCGCACGCACCGCGAACGAATCGCTCCTGGCCCGGGCATCTTCCAGCGCGGACAGCAGCGCGGCGCCGAGCATCGAGACAGCTCCGGCCACGAAGAGGGTCGTGCTGCCATCCCATCGGATATCGCTGAGTGCCCGTGCCAGCACGGGTGCCGCGGAACCGAAAATCAGGCCGAACACGAGAGAGAGCGAGCCGACGCCTCCCTTCTGGGTCATGTCGGACGAACCGGCGGCGCGAAGACGTGCTCGGTCGCGACCCACCGCTGCGCGGAGGTCGCGCCCGATGAGGGTGTCCCAGAGCTCTGCCACGGCCTTGGTGTGATCCTCTCCGCGTGTGATCGCCGACCGGTGTGGCGGGCCGTCCCCACGGTAAACAGCCGGACGAGCGCTGCTCAATGGGGACGGGTGCCCATCGGACGTCGAAACTGATCGGCTCGGCGCACACCGCGCGCTCAGCGGTTCGCCGACCTCCAGAGGTGCAGGCCGGCATAGCTGCGCCACGGAGCCCAGCGCGTGCCGTGCTCGGCGAGGGCACGATCGGTGCCCGGGAGCCCCAGTGATCTCGCGCTCTGCAGCATGATGAGGTCGCTCGAGAGCAGAACATCCGGGGCGCCGAGCACCCGCATCGCCACGTACCCCGCGGTCCACGGGCCGACACCGGGAAGGGCGACCAGCTGCGCGGTCAGGTCGTGCACGGGCATCCCGACGTCGAGCGACACCCGACCCGATGCCACGGCCTCCGCCACCCCGATGATGGCGGCCACCCTGCGCGCGGGACCCCTCAGCACCTCGGCCCCCCGCGCCGCGAACTGCTCGGCGGTAGGGAACAGGCCGGTCCCGCCGGTGAGTTCGGCGGAGACCCTCCCGAGCACCGTCGTCGCGGCTTTGACCGACACCTGCTGACCGAGGAGCGTGCGGAACAGGGTCTCGTCGGCGTCGAGGCTGCCCGGAAGTCGCACGCCGGGGTGAGCGGCCACGGATGTCGCGAGCGCCGGGTCGTCTCGCAGGGCGCCGTCGATCGCCTCCGAGTCCGCATCGAGGTCGAACAGGCGGCGCACGCGCGAGGCGAGTGTCGAGATGTCGGCGATGTTCGCCACCCGCGCCGCGCAGACCACACCGTCAGCGCCGTCGAGTCGCACGTCGATCTCGCCGACACCGTGCGGCAGTCGCACCAGGCGGCGGTAGTGATCGGCGTCGCCCTCCTCCACCCCGACGATGGCGTGGTCGGCGAAGAACCTCAGCAGACCGGCTCCGTCGAAGGGCGGCCTGGCCGGCAGGCGCAGCCTGAGGGAGGTGCCCTCCGATCCGGATGTCGCCGGGGCCGCCCCGAGGTCACGTGCTCCGACATGGTCTGCTCCGACATCATCTGCTCGGTTGTCGTCCGCACGTCGGGAGGCGCGCAGGGCACTGGGCGTGCGTTCGTAGACCGCGCCGATGGTGTCGTTGAACTGGCGCACGCTCGCGAAACCCGCGGCGAACGCGACATCCGCGATCGGCAGATCCGTCGCGGTCAGCAGTTGGCGAGCGGTCTGGGCGCGATGGGCCCTGGCCAGGGCGAGCGGACCCGCACCGAGCTCACGGGTCAGCACCCTCGTGAGATGACGCGGCGTGTAGCCGAGTCGGGCCGCGAGGCCGGGCACCCCGTCGCGCTCGACGACGCCGTCGGCGATGAGTCGCATGGCCCTCGATGCGAGGTCGTCGCCGAGGTTCCACTCCGGCGAACCGGGCACGGCATCGGGGAGGCAGCGCTTGCAGGCGCGCAGGCCGGCCTCGTGCGCGGCGGCGGCGGTGCGGAAGAACACGACGTTGGCACGCAGCGGCGTGGTCGCCGGGCAGCTCGGGCGACAGTAGATGCCGGTGGTGCGCACTCCGGTGATGAACTGGCCGTCGAACCTTCCGTCGCGCGACGCGACCGCCCGATACCGCTGCTCGAAACGGGAGTCGGTCGGCCCTGCGTGCCCGATCGTCGTCATGGTCCGACGATGCCACAGTCGCCCGACATCCCCTCGCGGAAATCGGACATCAGCGCCGGAGCGCCCTGGGCACGGCGATCGGCGCGGCCTTCCCCGCTGGGTACGATGAGGCGGTGGACCTCTCCTTCGCTTTCACCCCCGACCTGCTGATCGCCTTCGCCACCCTCTTCGTGCTGGAGATCGTGCTCGGCGTCGACAACGTCATCTTCATCTCGATCCTGGCGAGCAAGCTGCCCGCCGAACAGCAGGCGAGAGCGCGCAATCTCGGGCTGACCCTCGCGATGGTGATCAGGATCGGGTTGCTCTTCGCCGCCTCGTGGATCATCACCCTCACCGACGATCTGTTCACGATCGCCGGAATGGGATTCTCGGGCCGTGACCTCATCCTCATCGTGGGCGGACTCTTCCTGGTCTACAAGGCGGTACGGGAGATCCACGAGAAGCTCGAGGGCGCCGAATCGCACGGGGCGAGCGGCGCGGGCACCGCCACCTTCGGGTCCGTGCTCATCCAGATCCTCCTGCTCGACATCGTGTTCTCCTTCGACTCGGTCATCACCGCGGTCGGCATGGTCGACAACCTGGTGGTCATCATCGCGGCGGTCGTGCTGTCGTTCACGGTGATGCTCTTCTCGGCGAAGTACATCTTCACGTTCGTCAACAAGCACCCCACGGTGAAGATGCTCGCGCTCACGTTCCTCGTGCTCATCGGCGTGTTCCTCATCGCCGACGGCTTCGAGGTCAAGATCGACAAGGCGCTCATCTACGGTCCCGTGGCGTTCGCGATCATCGTCGAGGCGCTCAACCTCAGCTACAAGGCCCGCCAGGCGAAGCGTTCCGGAGAGGCCCCGAAGCCGGTGCACCTCCGCGAGAAGTACGTCGAGGCGGATGCCGCGGCGAAGGACTCCTCGACCCGCTGATGACCGAGAGCGCGGGCCGATCGCCCCGGCCGAGCACACGCGGTCTGCTGCTCGTCACGGGCATGCTCGGGGTCGAACCCTCGTGAACTCCTCCGTCGTGGTGGTCGGCAGCGCCAACGTCGACATCGTGCTGCGGGTGGACCGGGCGCCCGCGCCCGGCGAGACCGTGCTGGCCGCGGGCTCGGCGGTGTACGCAGGGGGCAAGGGCCTGAACCAGGTCATCGCCGCCGCACGGGCCGGGGCATCCGCGACGCTCGTCGGGGCCCTCGGATCGGATGCCGACGGCGACCTGCTCGCGGGCGTGGTGCTCGAGGAGGGCATCAGGGGTGACCTCCTGCGCCGGGTGGACGCGCCGACGGGTAAGGCGTTCATCGTCGTCGACGGTGAGGGTGAGAACTCGATCATCGTCGCCTCGGGCGCCAACGCTCAGGTCGGTGCGCTGACCGAGGCCGACCGCCGGGCGGTCGGCGGGGCATCCGTGCTGCTACTGCAGTGGGAGCTGCCGCTGAGCGTCGTGGCGGAGGCCGCCCGGTATGCCAGGGCGCAGGGCGTCACCGTGATGCTCAATGCCGCGCCGGCCGCCGAACTGCCCGAAGACGAGCTCGACGACCTCCTCGCCGACGTCGACCATCTCGTCGTCAACGAGCACGAAACCTGCCTCCTGGGTGGGTCGAGCGACCTCGGCGAGGCCTCCCGATCCCTCGCCGCGCGGGTGCGGAGCCTCGTCGTGACCCTCGGGCGCGAGGGGTGCGCCCTCTTCGCCGACGGAGTCGAGATCGCGCGCGTCGCGGCGCATCGAGTGACCGTCGTCGACACGACCGGGGCAGGGGACACCTTCTGCGGGGCGTTCGCGGCGGCGATCGCACGAGGCGTCGACGTCGAGGAGGCCGCGCAATTCGCAACGGCAGCCGGGGCGCTGTCGGTGCAGTCGGCGGGGGCGGTGCCGTCGATCCCCACCCGTGAGCGCATCGATCGATCGCTGGCGGAACGAGGATGACCGTTGCGTCACTCGAGGCGCTGCGCGCCGCCCTGGGCGACGCCGTGACCGTCGAGCCCGACCTGCTCGACGCGACCCGCGCAGACAAATCCGGTCATCGCTCGGCATCCGCTCCGCTCGCCGTCGTCACCGCTCGGTCCACCGAGGACGTGCAGGCGACCCTCCGCATCGCGAGTGAGCACCGGGTGCCCGTCGTGACCCGCGGAGCCGGGACCGGGCTCGCCGGCGGGGCCACGGCGCAGGCGGGGGAGATCGTGCTCTCCACCCTCGCGATGGATGGGATCCTCGAGATCGCCGTCGCCGACGAACTCGCGGTGGTGCAGCCGGGCGTCATCAACGGCGACCTCAATCGCGCGCTCGCACCGCACGGGCTGTGGTTCGCGCCCGACCCGGCGAGCCGCTCCATCTCGACCGTCGGCGGCAACATCGCCACGGGCGCGGGGGGCCTGCTGTGCGCCAAGTACGGCGTCACCCGCGAGGCGGTCCTGGCGCTGACCGTGGTCGCCGCCGACGGTTCGCTGCTGAGACTCGGTCACCGCAGCGTCAAGGGCGTCACCGGGCTCGACCTCACCGCGCTCATGATCGGGTCGGAGGGCACACTCGGGGTCATCGTGGAGGCCACGGTTCGCGCCATCCCCCTTCCCGTCGGTGTCGTCGGCACGATCGGCGCCTGGTTCGCCGACATCGAGGCGGCGGCTGCTGCGGCTGCGGCCATCGCCGCCGCACGGGTTCGGCCCGCCGCGATGGAGCTGCTCGACGCTCTCTCGGTGCGCCTGATCGGCGAGTACCTCGCGCAGCCGATGGGTCAGCGCGGCGGCGCCTACCTGCTGGTGCAGACGGATGGCGCGGCGAGCGAGCTCGAGGCGGAGCGGGCGCTCGCCATCATCCGATCGCTCGGAGGAGACGCCGAGCTCACCTCCGATGCCGAGGAGGGCGAGAGGCTGCTCGCGGTTCGCAGGGCCTTCCACCCCGCCCTCGAGGCGACCGGCACGGTGCTCATCGAAGACGTCTGCGTGCCCAGGAGCGCGTTGCCGGCCATGTTCGCGGCGATCACGGCGATCAGCGACCGGTACGGCCTGCCGATCCCCACGGTCGCGCACGCCGGGGATGGCAATGTGCACCCGAACTTCATCGTGCCAGCCACGGACGATGCGGGCACCACGGTGCCGGACCAGGTCTGGGAGGCGGCCGGCGAGGTGTTCCGCGCGGCTCTGGCCTTGGGCGGCACGCTCACCGGGGAGCACGGCGTCGGCCTGCTCAAGAGGCGTTGGCTCGGAGACGAACTCGGCGACGCACAACTCGACCTCCAGCGCCGGATCAAGGCCGCGTTCGACCCTCTCGGCATCCTGAACCCCGGCAAGGTCTTCTGAGGCGCACACCGCGCCCCGCTGGTCGAGCTTGCCGAGACCCCTCGCGAATTAGGCTGACCCCATGACCTCCTACGGGCCGGTGTCGCCGGCGGCCTCGCCCACCTGGCAACCGTTCGCCGGTGCACCTGCCCCCGCCGGCCCACCACCCCCCGCACCTCGGCGCGCCGACATGGCCCTCGTGCTCGCCGTGATCGGGTTCGTGGTGCTCGGTGTGATCGCCCTGCTCGTCGCGGCCTATCTGCTCGTCGCCGTGGGGCCGGTCGCGAGCGCGATCGCTGCGGTGATGGCTCTCGTTCCCCTCGCGGTCGTCGTGTGGGTCATCCGATGGATCGACCGGTGGGAGCCCGAGCCGCGGGCCGCGCTCCTTTTCGCCCTGCTGTGGGGGGCCGCGGCATCCGTCGGCATCGCCCTCGTGTTCTCGTTCATCACCCAGATCGTGCAGGCCATGTCTGGCGTGCAGCAAGGTCTCGGCACGGCGTTCCTGTCGACGGTCGTGCAGGCTCCGCTCGTCGAGGAGGGCGCGAAGGGCTTCGGCGTCCTACTGCTGTTCTGGGCGTTCAGGCGGCACTTCGACGGGCCCGTCGACGGGCTGGTCTACGGGGCGACCATCGGCATCGGATTCGCCTTCACCGAGAACATCCAGTACTTCGGGCTCGCCCTCGTCGACAGCTCGGCGGGCGGGGTCGGCGAGATCTTCTTCCTGCGGGGAATCCTGTCGCCCTTCGCACACGTGATGTTCACGGCGTGCACCGGCATCGTGCTCGGCTACGCCTCGAGGCGGGCGGGTGCCGGAGGGGCGATCGGATGGTTCGTGGTCGGGCTCATCCCGGCGATCATGCTCCACGCGCTCTGGAACGGCGCCGCGTTCTTCGTGTCGGACTTCTACCTGTACTACGCAGTCGTGCAGGTGCCGCTGTTCCTCACCGGGATCGCGTTCGTGCTGTTTCTGCGGCGCGACGAGCAGCGTGTCACCCGGACGCGACTGGCGGAGTACGCCGCCGCGGGCTGGTTCACCCCACTCGAGGTCGGACTGGTGTCGACACCGGGTGGGCGAGCCGCCGGTCGAGCGTGGGCGGCCCGCTTCGGTCTCGAGCAGGCCTTCACGACCTTCACCAGGGATGCCACGCGCCTCGCCTTCGCCCGGCAGCGCGTCGTCTCCAGCCGCGACCGGATCGGGGCGCAACGCGCTGAAGCCGATCTGCTCGACGCCCTGCGTCACGACCGCGCCGCGCTCGCGGCCATGCCGCCGTTCCCGATGGCCCCGATCGGATAGGCGGCCCGATGCCCGAGCTGCCCGAGGTGCACGCTCTGGTGCGCGATCTCGACACCCGCCTGAACGGGCGCAGCATCGCGCGGTTCGAGGTCGCCTCCATCTCGGCGTTGAAGACCTTCGACCCTCCCGTGACCGCCGTCGAGGGCGTACCTCTCGGGCCGGTGACCCGGCACGGCAAGTTCCTCGACGTCGGGGCGGGCGATCTGCACGTGATCATCCATCTCGCTCGCGCGGGGTGGATCCGCTGGGTCTCCGCGGTGGCCGATCATCCCAGGCGCCCGGGCAAGAGCCCGCTCGCGGCCCGCCTCGTGCTCGATGACGGCAGCGGACTGGATGTCACCGAGGCCGGCACGAAGAAGAGCCTGGCGATCTACGTGGTGCGCGCGGCATCCGAGGTCGCCGGGATCGCACGGCTCGGTGCGGACCCCCTCGACGACTCGTTCACACTGCGGAGTCTCGCAGGGATCCTCGCGGGCGCGGGACGCGCGCAGATCAAGGGGGTGCTGCGCAACCAGTCGGTGATCGCGGGGATCGGGAACGCGTACTCCGACGAGATCCTGCATGTCGCACGCATGTCGCCCTTCAAGCCGGCGTCCATGCCGCCCGCCGACGTCGAGGTGCTCTTCGAGGCAATGCAGGTCACTCTGCGCGATGCGATCGCCAGGTCGGACGGCCTCGCCGCCTCGGAGCTCAAGAAGGAGAAGAAGTCGGGGATGCGGGTGCACGGGCGCAGTGGTCAGGCCTGTCCGATCTGTGGAGACGTCGTGCGGGACGTGAAGTTCGCCGATTCGTCGCTGCAGTACTGCGCGACCTGTCAGACCGGGGGCAAGCCCCTCGCCGACCGGGTGCTGTCGCGGCTGCTGAAGTAGGGGCGGCGGGGCGCCTTAGGTCAGCTGGCTCCCGTTGTGCAGACCGACGCAGGGTTCTGCCGGTCAGCCGCCGAGCACCCGCTGCGCGACGACACGCCAGGTGTACATGCGGTCGTCGCGACCCAGTTCGATGAGCGAGAGGTGTGAGGCCCGCACCGTGACGGGCCGGAGGTCGGCCTCGTCGAGGGCGTCGTGGAGGGCACCCTCATCCACCTCAGCGGAGAAGTAGGCGAGGCTCACATGAGGGTGGAAGACATCCCCGGGATCGGCCACGGGCCCCCCGATGTCGCGCACCAGATCCGCCTGCACGACCTTCAGCCGGTGCAGCCAGGGCGAGTCGGCGGAGAGGCAGAGTCCCTCCTCGTACAGAAACACACTCTCGAAGACCAGGAGCTGCGCGGGGAGCACTGCCGCGCGGGCGAAGACCGACTCTGCGTGAGACTCGATCGCCTCCGCGTCGAGGTCGGCGGCGAAGCCGACGCCCGTCATCGTGAGGTGCAGCCATTCGGGGGGCACGACATCCACGCCCGTCACGTCAGCCAGCGTTCTGCCGGCGCGCTCGGCGGCCCGGTGCAGCGCGCTCTCGCCCTCGAACGTGAGATGCCAGGTCAGGTATCGGGTGCCCGGCGACCACCCGTTGCGCCACCACCAGTGGTTGCCGGTGCGTTCGAACGTGCCTCGTCGGCGGGGCAGTGGAGCGGATGCGGCGTGCTGCGAGCGGATGTCCTCGAGCAAGGCCATATCGTGGAGATCCTCCGGCCGCGGCTCGTACCCGGTGCGGAAGCGCGGCTGCTGGTCGACCGAGAGGCAGGGGACGGTCACACCGTCGATCGACCCGACGGTGAAGCCCGCCGCGGCGTAGTGGAAGCTCTCGCCGTCGAGCCCGGCCTGGCTGCCGCTTCCATCGGTGTGGAACGTGACGGGATGCACGTCGACGACCAGGCCGTCGGGCGCGGTGAACTCGAGCCTGGACGGCGTCCAATCCGTGGTCACGACGAACCCGCGTTCGCCGAGCAGGGCACGGAGAGCGGGCAGATCGACCATGTCGACGGCGACATCCAGGTCTCCGTGCTCCCGCGTCTGCCGGCCGACGACGGCATCGACGGCCCATCCTCCCGCGAGCCACACCCTGAGCGGGGCGGCTCCGAACGCGTCGAACAGGTCGACCACGTGCCTTCTCTTCATGGATCTCCTCCGATCTCTCCATCATTCCTCGTCTTCTTCATCCTCCCTCGGAGGCACCGGTGACGCAGGGTCCAGCGCGGAACCCTCCAGCGCGGAACCACTAAACTCGAAGGCCGGATTGAGGGGTGTTCCCGTGGTGTCCAGTGAACTCCAGCACGAGCAGCGCTACGTCGCGACCCTGTACGCGAGGCTCGATGCGCTGCGCGCGGACGCGGAACGGCAACTCGGCGAGGTGCGGGCGCAGGGGGCATCCGGAACCCATCAGAGCCGGTCGGAGAGGGATGCCTTCGCCCGCATCTTCGAGGACCGCATCGCGCAATTGCGCGAGGTGAACGAGAGGCTCGCGTTCGGGCGCCTGACCCTCGCCGACACCGGCGACGGGGTGCCTGAGCGCTACATCGGTCGGATCGGCCTCCGCGACGAGAATCTCGTCCCCCTGCTGCTCGATTGGCGTGTTCCGCAGGCCAGCGCGTTCTACCAGGCGACGGCGGCGACACCTCTCGGCGCGCGGGCACGGCGCCACTTGCTGTCCCGGGGCCGGGAGATCGTGCGGATCGAGGATGAGATCTTCGACGCCGAACTGCTCGACGACGGAGGGGCAGAGCTGCAGGGCGAGGGCGCCCTGCTCTCCGCGCTCACCGCCGAGCGGACCGGGCGGATGGCCGACATCGTCGCCACGATCCAGGCCGAACAGGACCGCATCATCCGGTCGGATCTGCGCGGCGTGCTCGTGGTGCAGGGCGGGCCCGGCACGGGCAAGACCGCGGTGGCGCTGCACCGGGCGGCGTATCTGCTGTACTCGCACCGCGAGCGGCTGCGTAATTCCGGCGTGCTCATCGTCGGTCCGTCGAGATCGTTCCTGCAGTACATCGAGACCGTGCTGCCGTCCCTCGGCGAAACGGGGGTGGTGCTCTCGAGCGTCGGCGGACTCTACCCGGGGGTCGACGCCGTGGCGGAGGACACCCCGGCGACGGCGGCCGTCAAGGGCTCCGTCGTCATGGCCGACCTGCTCGCCAGAGCCGTGCGTTCCCGACAGCGGGTTCCCGCCCGGCCGCAGCAGCTCGATGTGAGTGGCGACTCGCTCACTCTCGAGCCCCAGCTCATCGCGAACGCCATCCATCGGGCATCGCAGGGTCGCAAACCCTACAACGAGGCGAGGGTTGTCTTCGTCAAGGCGGCCCTGTCGTCACTCACCAGGCAATGGGCCGATCAGTTGCGAGCCCAGGGCAACTCGGTCGACGATTCCGACCACCCGATGCTGCGCGAAGACCTGCGCACGTCGTACGACGTCAGGGTCGCCCTGAACACCGCCTGGCTGCCCCTGACGCCCGAGCGCCTTCTGCGCGACCTGTACGCCCGGCCGCAGTGGCTCGCCGAGTTGACGCCCGAGTGGACGGCGGAGCGGCGCGCCCTGCTCAGGCGCGACCGCGATGCCCCGTTCACCGTCGCCGACGTGCCGTTGCTGGATGAAGCGGCCGAACTCCTCGGCGAGTACGACGACTCCGGCGCCGCCGAGAAGCGCGCGGCGAAGCAGCAGCGGAAGCGCGACGTCGAGAACGCCGAGCGTGCCATCGAGAACATGGGCGTCGGCGGTCTGGTCAACGCCGAGGACCTCGCGGCGGGCTTCGCCGAGGGGGTAGATCGGGGCACGACGGCCGAGCGCGCGGCATCCGATCGCTCCTGGACCTACGGGCACGTCGTCGTCGACGAGGCACAGGAACTGTCGCCGATGCAGTGGCGCCTGCTGCTGAGGCGCTGCCCGGTGCGCTCGTTCACGATCGTGGGCGACATCGCGCAGGCAGCCTCGGCCTCGGCATCGCCGGACTGGCAGACCGCGCTCTCGGCACTGATCGGTGCGTCGTCGACCGCAGATCGCTGGCGACTCGAGCAGCTGACCGTCAACTACCGCACGCCGAGCCAGATCAGCGCAGCCGCCGAGAGCATGGCCATCGCCCACGGACTGCCCGTGACGCCGTCGACCGCGGTGCGCTCGAGCGAGTGGCCGGTGGAGGTGGTGACGGATGTCGCGGCCGCCGTGCGAGCATCCCTCGACGCCCGGGTCGGCGGCACCCTGGCCGTGATCGTGCCCTCGCGGAGGTTAGACGCCGTGCTCGAGCTTCTCCGCGGGCACCACGGTCACGAGGTCCGGGCCGGCACCGAGGGGCTTCTGCGACCCATCGCGGTGGTCACCCCGCAGGAGGCCAAAGGGCTCGAGTTCGACTCGGTCGTCGTGGTGGAGCCCTCGATGATCCTCTCCGATAGCGAGCGCGGCGCGGGAGCGCTCTACGTCGCGATGACCCGGCCGACGCAGCGGCTCATGCTCGTCAGTGAGAGCGGCGACCTCCCCGCCGGCGTCGGCGAGGTCTGATCGACGGCGGCACACGCGCCGGCCGCGTCACCGGCCGCCGAACACCGTGACGAGGTAGACGCCGACCATGGCGGCGACGAACACCACCCCGAGGATCGGATACCGTCGGCGGAGTCGGCGGCCCTCGGGAGCGACCTCGTTCGCGCGCATCCGTGCCGTCAGAGCATCTCCTCGGGGGTTCGCCCCGGGGCCGCGGTCCGCCGAGAACCGCATCGCGGATGCCGCGGCCGCCTGTTCCACGACCCTCTCGTCGGCGTACCTCTCCGTACGGCTCACGGTCTTGGCGCCGACGGTGACCACGATGCGGCGCAGGCGTTCGATCGTCGACGGATCCGTCATGTCGAAGGGCGCCGCGGAGTACACGAACATCCAGGAATCGATGATCTCGACATCGAACGTCGCGGCGTCGTCGATGAGGAGAGCCATCATGTCGGGGGTCAGCACGTAGAGGGCGTCGGCCTCGTATTCGCGCGGACAGTACAGGGTGAAGTGGCGGTCGAAGTCCCCCTCGAGCGACAGTGTCTGATCGCGATGGAACGACAGCGGGAGGTTCGTGCCGCCGAACAGGCCGTTGTTGGCCCGCGAGTCGAGCACGAGGTGGGGCAGCGCGCGGTCGAGTTGCAGGGCGAGGAAGCCCCAGTGATGGGTGCTGCGGTTCTTGCCCGAGCCCGTCGTGTAGCGGTAGTTGCCGAAGTCGAGGTAGCGCCCCGACGACGCCCGGAAGTGGTCACGCGCAGCGCGCTCCGACCCGGTCTGGAAGATGGCGCCCGGGTACACCGGGTTCGCGTCGCGGGCCGAGAACAGCAGACCGTTCGCCTGGGCGAACCGGGTCTGCTTCATCATGGCGCCCCACGCCGCGATCGACAGGCGTCGGGCGATCAGGATGACGGCGGCCACCACCACCGCGACGACGAGGGTGGCGACGACGAGCGCTGTGGCATCCGGCGAGCCCTCCCGTATCGAGTTCACCACCAGGAGCAGTAGCGCTCCGAAGACCGTGAGGAGTGTGAAGGCGCCGACCACACTGAGGATGACGACCGCCACGACGGCGTTCGTCGTCATCCGACCCCTGAGGCGCCCCCGCCATCGCCGACGGAAGCGCACGACCTCGTCTCTTGTCGGTTCGCTGCGGAACGCCGAGTAGTCCCACGCCGTGACCGCAGGATCCGTCATGGGGCAAGTCTTCCACGCGGGCGCACCCGCACGGCGAGAACCGCGCGTGCAGCCAGGTGAGGTCCTGCGGATCGATCCCTCTTACTGCGATCCGCAGGACCTGCCCCCCTGTCGTGGCCACGCCCCCCGGCGCTTCGCCACACCTGCCCACGAAGCGATGTCACCCCTGATCTCGGCTTCGTGCAGGAGGTTCGGTGTGCTCGGGCCCGTCGGATTGGGCGCCGGGGGTACCCACTTCGGGGGACAGGGTCTGCCGCCCGGCCCGCCCCTAGGCTGGTCGGATGACAGCGGCCCTCGTGCTAGACGACACCGCCGCGATGTGGTCGGAGCCCGTCGCGAACCTGGCCGACCGGCCGCTCGTCGTGCTCGCCCACGGGCTCGGGTCCGATGAGAGAGACCTCTTCTCGCTGGTGCCGGTGCTCACCGCCGGTGCGCTCGGTGAGGCGGGCGCGGTGTTCGCCTCCCTCCGGGCCCCGCTCGCGCACGGGCCTGGATACTCGTGGTTCAGGACGGGGATGCCCGGACTGCCCGACCCTGCATCCGCCGTCGAGGCGACGCTGGCCGTGCTCGACTGGCTCGACCGGGTGTCGCCGACGGGGCGCGTGGTGATGGCCGGATTCTCACAGGGCGGCGCACTCGCCGTGCAACTGCTGCGGCACGCCCCCGAGAGGTTCGTCGCTCTCGGGTGTCTCGCCGGGTTCGTGGTCGAGGGTGGCGCCGACCCGCAGACGGATGCCCGGCTCGCCGCACTCGCCGAGCGGCCGCCGCTGTTCTGGGGGAGGGACCCCGCCGATCCCGTCATCCCGCCATCGGCCGTCGACCGGACTGCGAGGTGGCTCGCCACCCACGCCGACGCGACGGTGCGGGAGTACCCGGGGGTCTCCCACTCCATCTCCCGTCAGGAGGTCGACGACCTGGCGGCGTTCCTCGCGGCGGCCATCACTCGGGCTTCGTGACCCCGGGCGTGCGATCGTCGTCGTCAGAGTCGTCAGAGTCGTCAGAGTCGTCAGCGTCGTCAGCGTCGTCGGTGTCGTCAGTGTCAGTGCCGGTCTCGGTGTCGTCGTCGCCGGTGACTTCGTCGCCCATGACTTCATCGCCGGGCATTTCATCCACCGTGACCTCGTCGACAGCCCGCCCGTCGTCAGCGTTCTCGTCGACGACCTGGT
>JBEANR010000052.1:0-3784 GCA_041165365.1 Actinomycetota bacterium
CGTCTGCCACCGCTCGGACCGTTCGACGTGATCGCCTCGGGGGTCACCGGACGGATGATCGACGCCGTCGTCGACCGTCTTCGCGAGGTTCGCGGCGACCTCATCGTGGACTGCTACCTGACCAGGTGACGCCGATCGCCCGGATGTCGGCGCCCGAGTGCATCATGGAACCATGTGCGGACGATTCGTCGTCGCGGGTGAACGCCGCGACCTGCTCGGGCTCTTCGAGATCGAGTTCGAGGGCGACGAGTTGCCGGGCGACTCCTGGAACGTGCGACCGACCGATCAGGTGAAGGTCGTGATCGAGACCGCGAAGGGCGGTCCGACCGTGCGCCGGCTGGAGTCGGCGCGGTGGTCTCTCGTGCCCGCATTCGCTCCGTCGCTGAAGACGAAGGCCCCCACCTTCAACGCCAGGTCGGAGTCCGCAGCCGAGAAGCCGTTCTTCGCGAAGGCCGTGCGGTCGGCGCGCGCGATCATCCCGGCCTCCGGGTACTACGAGTGGAAGACCGAGGGCGGCGTGAAGACGCCCCACTACGTGCACGCCGAGTCCGGCATGATCGCGTTCGCGGGCCTCTACTCGTGGTGGCGGGATCGCGCCCTCGCCGACGACGACCCCGTGAGATGGCACCTCACCACGACGATCCTCACGAGGGACGCTGTGGGGGCGCTCGCCGACATCCATCCCAGAACACCGGTCACCCTTCCGCCGCAGCTCTGGAAGGCCTGGCTCGACCCCGACACGCTCGGAGATGCGCACCTGGTCGAGGCGGCGGTCGCTGCCTCGCTCCCGGAGGCGGAGCAGCTCGTCATCACACCGGTGGCACCGATCGGCAACGTCGACCACGCGGGGCTGATCGAGCCGCTGTGAATGGTGGGCGCCGGGCGCCGGGGGCCGGGGGACGCATCCTGTGCTCTGATATCTCCGCCCCGGTTCCTCCCACCCGGTGGAGTCCGCAGCGACCCGTGGCTGCCGAGCCGCTCGATTACAGTCGACGGTATGGCGAAGAAGATGAAGCGCGACCAGCTGACGGCGATCGGACTCGTGTCGGCCATCGCGAGGAACTTCGTGCAGCAGCGCGCGAGAGTGAAGTCGATGCAGAAGGCCTCGTCGACTGTTCCCGACCCGGCGGAGCGCAAGGAGCAGCAACGCCAGGCGAAGAAGGCCGCGAAGAAGAACGCGCGCAAGAAGCCCAAGGACTCGAGGACCCCGGAGCAGCTCACGGCCGCCGCCGACCTCAGGCGTGCCGAGCTGGTCGAGACGGTCGAGCGGGTCAAGTACGACCTCGATGTTCCCGCTCGCGCGCGCGACCTGCGCGATGCTGTCGCCCGAGAACTGCCGAGCGGATGGCGCGGCCGCACGCAGGCGCTCGCCGCGAGCTTCGCGGTGCTCGCCACGGGCCTCGGCGTCATCGCCTCCGCCGTGGTGGCGAGGCTCCGCCGACAGTGAGCTCTCGGGCGACCGCGGGCTACCGTGGCGTCTCCGCGCGCGCATGGGGCCGCGCCCCGCACCGGCATCGGTGCCCCTAGCATTCGAGGATGACGTCCGCACCGCCCGACGGCGGCGTCGCCGGCCGGCCCAGCGGCCAGCACGACGCCGAGGTCGACCCCTCGGCTGCTCCGCTGACCCGTCGTGAGCGTAGGGCACGGGAGCGGGCGGCGGACGAGGCCGTCGCGAGGCTCGGGTCGGCCACTCCGCCACCTCCTCTGATCGCCGCGGTTGAGGATCCGCGCTCCGTCACCGATCGACCGGGCGCTGCGAGCCGGGCACCTCTCCCTCCCGGCGCGGCGCCCTTCGTCGTGGGCGGCCCGCCCGTCGCGCTCGCGCCGCCGGAGGGGACTGCGCCGACGGATGCCGCCGTGAAGGCGCCGCGCCCACTGCGCCCCACCACCCCGGGCGATCCTCGGGCGGGAGCGGTGGTGCCGACCACCGTGCCTGCCGATGTGCACAGCGGGGGCGGCCCCAGCCCGTTTCCGTCCACCCTGCTCGCCACGGCATCCGTGGTCTGGCTCGTGGTCGGCGCCATGCTGGTCTCGGCCGGCGGCAGCCTTCGGCAGTCGTTGCTCGCCGCAGTGCTCGGCAGCGGCGTCACGGTCGTGCTCGTCGCCGTCATGATCGTCGTTCGGGCGTCTCGACAGGGACGAACCGTCGCCGCACGGCCGGCGAGGCTCAGTCGCGCGGAGGGCACGTTCGTGGCTGCGATCGAAGCCTCGACAGCCGTCGTGGCGGCGGGCGTCTCGCTCTGGCTGCTGGCCGAGGCTGCGGCATCCGCACTCGGCGGCGCCGACATCCTGCCGCTGCAGATCGGGGTGGCCGCGGGCGGCCTGGCGGTGGCGACGGTGATCGTGTTCGGCAATGAACGATCGTCGGCGAAGGGGCATCGCATCTATGCCGCCGTCGGCCGGGGCGCTGCCGGCCTCGTGTCGGTGGCCGGAGCGATCGTCGTCGCCGGGGCGGTCTCCCGAGTCGATCTCGGTGTCGCGCTGAGCCTGCCCGACGGTCCGTGGACCTCCGTCTCGACCGGGGTGATCCTCGTCGCGAGCCTCATGACGGCGATCCTCATGAGTTCGACTTACAGCGGCGCCGGTCGACGTGGGGCGACGTCGCGGGGCGATGACGGCGCCGCTGGCCCGCCCGATCGTCGCCCGCCCCATCGACCGGGCCCTGCTGTCGTCGTCGGCGTCTCGGCGGGCTTCGTCATGACGGTGGCCGGGATTCTGGTCGCGGCGAGCGACCCCGAAGCCGCCGGCGGACTGCTGACCCGGCCGGTGCAGGCGATCTCCGATCTCGTGCCGGTATGGATGCTCGCCCCGCTGGCCGTCTCGGTCGCCGTGACCGTTCTCGGCGTCGTGGGCACGACCGTCGCGCGGGGCCTCGCATTCGGCCGACCCCGCCCCGGACTACCGACGATGCTCGGCTCAGCCGCCGCGATCGGAGGTGTCTGCGCACCGCTGATCGTGGCCCAGGGTGATCCGATCACCATCATCCGCGATCTCGTCCCGACGATGGCCGTGCCCGCCGCGGGATGTCTCGCAATGATGGGCGCGCTCGTGTTCGCGCGCCGGATCGTGGGGGGCACGGAGGTGGTCGGCACTGCAGAGGATGGCACCGCGGAGGGCAGCACTGTGGATCACGGCGGAGCGCTTCCGCCGCTGCTCGGACTCGTGGTGATCGTCGTCGTCGGGTGGGGGCTCATCTCATCGCGGGCACCGTGGCTCGCATGGCAGGGGTTCCTGTTCCCGCTGCTCGACATCCCGACGGAAGGCGCCGTGGCCACGTCTGATCCCGGCGTGCTCGCCGCCGTGCTGCTCGGGGTGATGGCAGGCATCGTGATCGCCGTCATCCGTCCCTCGCGACCCCGATCGCTGCCCCCGACGACCCCTCGGTAGACTCCTCCCGTGCCCACCACCGTGTCCGACGTCGTCGCCGCCGCGGACCTCCTCTGGCCCCCCGGCGGGACCGAGCCGTGGGACGCCCCTGGCCTGCTCTCCGGTGATCCGGCAGCGACCGTCGACCATATCCACCTCGCCGTGGATGCCGTCGACGCCACCGTCGCCGAGGCCGTCGAGGTCGGTGCCGACCTGTTGCTGGTGCATCATCCGCTCCTCCTGCGCGGGGTCACCTCGGTCGCCGAGGACCGGTACAAGGGCGCCCTGCTCGCCTGTCTCATCCGAGCCGATTGCGCCCTCCTCGCCGCCCACACGAACGCCGACGTCGTCGAGACGGGCACCTCCGCCGTACTCGCCGCAGCAGTCGGACTCGAGGATGCCCGGCCCATCAGGTCTG